>DASWRS010000257.1:0-12225 GCA_036403075.1 Kofleriaceae bacterium | reverse complement strand
GATCGCGAGGCGCTCGCGCTCGCCGAGACCTACCTGGTCCAGCGCCTGACCGGCGCGGCCACCGCCAACGCCTGGGCGAGCTCCGGCCTGCTCGCCGCGCTCGACCTGTATCTCCACGCCAAGGTCCTGGTGGTCACCGAGGGCGAGGGCCGCGATCGCCTGCTCACGGCGGCGCGCCGGATCTACGCGCCGACCTTGTGCATCGCCGGGCCGTGGGCCGCGCCGTCGATCCTCGACGGCAAGACGCCTGCCGGCGCCACCGCGCGCGGCTTTGTGTGCACCGGCCCGACCTGCTCGGCGCCGGTCAGCGATCCGGCCGCGCTGGCCGCGCTGCTCGTGGATGCCGGCTAGTTCCGGTCCTCGCCGTGGCCGCCGGCGTCGCAGCCGTTCGCGGACACGGGCGCGGCGGTGCCGCGCGACCGCCGCCGGGCGATCCGGCCCGCGCCGGGGACCGGTGCCGGGCGCGGCGCGCCGTCGCGGAGCCCGTACTGCGTGAGCTTGAACGTGAACGTGCGCACCGGCATCCCGATCAGCTCGGCGGCGCGGCGCTGGACTCCGCCGGTGGCGCGCAGCGCCTCGGTCATGCGGCGGCGCTCGAGCGCCTGCAGCTCCTCGGCGATCGGGCGGAAGCTGTCCGCCGGGCGGACGTAGCCGGCCTCGTCGTCGACCGGCGGCGCCTCGGGGTCGGCGGGCGCAGCGGCGGCCGCAGCGGCGGGCGCGGCGGCGGCCAGCATGGCCTCGGGCAGGTGCCAGGGCTCGATGCAGGCGCCATCGACCAGCGCGGCGGCGTAGGCCATGGCGTGCTCGAGCTCGCGGACGTTGCCGGTCCACGGGTGCGCCGTGAGCTGGGCCAGCGCCGCCGGCCCGACCACGACCAGCTCGCCGTCCTCAAAGCTCCGCGCCGCGGCGAGGAAGTGCTGGGCCAGGATCGCGATCTCCTGGCGGCGGGCGCGCAGCGGCGGCAGGGTCACGCTCGCCGCGCTCAACCGATCGTGCAGATCGCGGCGGAACTGCCCGGCGGCGACGGCCGCACCGAGATCGGCGGTGGTCGTGGCGATCACCCGCACGTCGACCGTGCGCTCGTGCTTGCCGCCGATCCGGAGCATCTTGCGGTGCTCGATCAGGTGGAGCAGGCGCGCCTGGGTCGCGGGCGACAGCCGGTGCACCTGATCGAGCACCAGCGTGCCGCCGTGGGCGCGCTCGATCAGCCCCGGCTTGCGGCTTGACGACGCGGCGAACGCGCCGCGCTCGCAGCCGAACAGCTCGCGCTCGACCGCGATCTCCGGCTGCCCGGCGCAGTCGAACATCACCAGCGGGCCGGCGCCGCGCGCCGACCAGCCGTGCACCGTACGTGCCGCCGTGGTCTTGCCGGCGCCGGGCTCGCCGCGGAGCAGCAGCGGCAGCTCGCTGCGCGCCAGCCGCTCGAGCAGGCGATAGACCCGTTGCATGTCCGGATCAGCCACGACCACGCCGTCGACCTCTCCCGGCGCCGCGTCGTCTCTGCCCGCGATCCCGTGTGCGCCTGGATCGGCGCGGTGATGGGCCGCAACCGCCGCCACGAATGGCGACTCGTCGAGCCCCGTCGATCTGGTCCCGTGTTCCACCAGCCCCTCCTCGATCGCATATTCGTTTGACATCCCGAATCCAAGACGATGTCGTGGCGACATTCTTCCGCGCAATGAGCGCCGGGCGTGTGTTTTTTTCAGTCCAGATTCATGGACTCAGGCGAATCGCCGGGATAGCGCGCGTCGGGGTGCGCTAGCGTGCCGCGCGCGCTCGATCGAGCAGGGGCTTGCGCTGCGCGGCGAGCCGCCCGGCGCGGGCGAGCGGCTCGAGCTGGTCGCGCACCGCCTGCCACGCGGCCGCCGCGGCCGCCGCATCACCGCGCGCCGCCGCGAGCTCGGCGAGCCCGGCGTGGATCTCGGCGAGCAGCCCGGCCCAGTGGACGTTATATGGAGCATGCTCGGCGCCGCTCCGGGCCTGGGTCAGCGCCTCGGCGAGCGCGGCGGCGCGGCGCTGTGCGTCGTGGGTCGCGGCGGCGACGTCGGCCTGGGCGAGCAGGCTCAGGGTCAGAGTTTCCTTGAACTCGCTGTTGATCGGATCGGCGGAGACCAGCGCGCGCGCCCGGGCGAGCGACGCGTCGATCAGCTGCTTGCCGCGCGCCGGGTCGGCGGCGGCGATCAGCTTGCCGAGCGCCGCCTCGGTCGCCGCGAGCTCGTTGCGGTACCCGCCCTGACCGGGCGACTCGCTGACCAGCGCGGTGCGGACCGCGAGCGCTTGCTCGTGGGCCGCGATCGCGTGCGCCGGATCGTTCTTGGTGGAGTACGCGCCGGCGAGCTTGGTCAACGACCAGCCGATCGAGCGCCGGTACGGCGCCGAGCGCGGGTCCTTGGCGAGCAGGGCGCGGCGGATGTCGAGCGCGCGCTGGTACTGCGCGATGCTGCGATCGAGCTCGCCGAGGTAGAGCTCCGCGTCGCCGGCGCGGGTGTAGCTGCGCGACAGGTCGCCCTGCCAGGTCGTGCTCTTCGGATCGCGGGCGACCAGCTGGTTCTGGGTCTCGATCGCGGCGTCGAGCTGGGCGAGCCCGGCGCGGTAGTCGCCGGCGTCGAGCAGCGCGAAGCCGAAGTCCTCCTCGAAGTTGCCGCGCAGCCGCTGCCAGGTCGTGTTGTCCGGGTCGCGGCGGGTCAGCGCGATCATCACCGGCAGGGCCTTGGTGTAGGTCTCGATCGCGCTCCTGGGATCTCCGACCTGGCGCTGCAGGTCGCCGAGCGGGAGATCGACCTCGAGCAGCTTGTTCTGGAGGTCGACCTCGTCGCGCTGGCCCTTGATCAGGGCCTGGCGCATGCGGTGCGCGGCGCGGAGCTCCTCGAGCGCGCGGGCCGACTCGCCGCGGACCTGGAACACCAGGCCGATCTTGAGGTGGCTGGCCGACATCGCCAGCACGTCATCCGGCGAGCTTTGCGAGCCCTGCGGCCGGGCGCCGCCGCCGCCGATCGCGCGCTCGCGCTGCGACCGGGCCTCGGTGTACTCGTCGAGCGCCTGGTCGACCTTGCCCTGGTTGCGGAACAGGTCGCCGAGCCGATCGCGGGTCTCGGCGGCGGCCAGGAGCGCGCTGCGATCGGCCGGCGCCTCGGCGAGCAGCGTGTCGAGCTCGCGCCGCGACTGCTGGTAGGCGCGGACCGCGTCGTCGAATGCGCCGCGCTGCTGGTGGATCGTGCCGAGCTCGAAGTCGAGCCGCGCGATCATCCGGCGATCGAACCGCGCGCGATCGCCGGTCCGGTCGCCGGCGACGCGGGCCAGCGTCGCCCGCGCGGTGGTCCAGGTCGCGAACGCCTGATCGAGCTTGCCGGAGTCGCGCTCGGCGGCGCCGAGCAGGTCGGCCGCGGTCGCCATCCGGTCGACGTCGTCGAGCGGCATCCCGCCGGGGATGCTCGCCAGCGTGCCGTAGTAGTCGCGGATCTCGGTGCCGAGGCTGGCGAGCAGATCGATCCGCCCGATCTGCTGCAGGCGGTCCTTGACGTCGGACAGCATCGTGTCGATCAGCTGCTCGGCCGCGACGCGCCGGGCATCGGCGAGCTGGCGCTCGCGATCGGCGAGGTCGCGCTCGTGCATGATCCGGCGCACCGCGAACGTGCCGCCGGCGGCGAACCCGATCGCCGCGAGCGTCGCGATCGTGACCGCGGCGCGGTGGCGCCGGACGAACCGGCCGACCCGCTCGCCGGCGGTGTAGCGGTGCGCCGAGACCAGCTGCCCGGTCAGGAACCGCCGCAGCTCGGTCGCGAGCTCGCCGGCGTCGTGGTAACGCTCGCCCGGCGCCGCCGCCATCGCGCGCTCGACGATCGCCACCAGATCGGTCGGCGCGCCGGGCTCGCGCTCGGCGAGCGGCCGGACCCTGCCGATCGCCGCGGCCGCGATCACCTCGGTCGCGGTGCGCGCGTTGTACGGCGGCGCGCCGGCGAGCAGGTGGTACAGCATCGCCCCGAGCGCGAACACGTCGGCGCGCTGATCGGCCGGCTCGCCGCGCGCCTGCTCGGGCGCCATGTACGCCGGCGTGCCCATCACCGCGCCGGCGACGGTCAGGGTCGACGCCGTGCCCTCGTCGGATCCGCCCGGCGCCGCCGACCTCGGGGGCCGCGCCCGCGGCCGGAGCGACTCCGGCGCGTCGACGTCGTCGAGGCTCTTGGCCAGGCCCCAGTCGATCACCACGGTCTCGCCGTACTCGCCGATCAGCACGTTGGCCGGCTTGAGATCGCGGTGGATCACGCGCTGGCTGTGGGCGTAGGCGATCGCGTCGGCGGCGGCCGCGATCCGCGGCAGCAGCGCGAGCCGGTCGGCCAGCGTCGTGGCGTCGGCGATCACGCGATCGAGCGGCCGGCCCGATACCAGCTTCATCGCGAAGAACGGGTCGCCCGACGGCCAGCGCCCGGCCTCGTACACCGGCACGATCCCCGGGTGCTGCAGCCGCGCGGTGATCAACGCCTCGCGCTGGAACCGGCCGCGCTGCTCGATCCCTGGATCGATCAGCTCCTTGAGCGCGACGGCGCGGCCGAGCCGCTGATCCTCGGCGGCGACGATCCGGCCCATGCCGCCGCGCGCGATCTCGCGCTCGGGCCGGTAGTGGATCGCGGGCACGATCGGCAGCAGCGCGGGGTCACCGGCGACCGGGACGTCGAGCGTGACCTCGCCGTCGAGCGCCGCCGGCACGTGGGGCCGGGTCGTCGCGCCGGTCGACGATCCCTGGATCACCGGCGGCGAGGTCGGGCCACCGGCGATGGTCGCGGCGAACGCGGCGCTCGCGCCAGCCCCGGGCTCGGGGGACACGGTGTCGTCCGCATCGTCGGCGTGGGCCATGGACGCTCATCATACTCCGGGCGGTTGCCCGGGCTCCACGGCGTACGTGCGGCGGTGGCGCCGCCGACGGCCCCTGGGCGAGCTTGCGCCGGGGGGGTACTTGCGCCAAGGTGCCGGGCCACATGTTCGAGCCCACGTCATCCAGCCAGCGGCCGACCGCCGTCGTCGTCGCGGTGCAGCTGCCCGAGGTCAGCGATGACGAGCTCGTGTCGTCGATCGCCGAGCTCGAGCGCCTGGCCCGCACCCTGGGCGTCGATCCGGTCGGCCGCTTGACCCAGCGCCGCGCGCGGCTCGCCCCCGGCATCGTGCTCGGCGAGGGCAAGCTGAAGGAGCTCGCGGCGTGGACCGGCGGCACCGGCGTCGTGCCGGTCTACGAGAAGCCCGGCCGCCGCAAGACCCGGGACGACCTGGCCGCCGAGGCCGCCGCCGAAGCCAAGGCGGCCGACGCCGAGACTGACGACGCCGAGCCCGAGGCGGATCTCGACGGCGACGGTGACGAGCCGAGCGCCGCCGGAGCCGAGGACGGCGCCGCCGGGTCCAGTGACGCGGCGCCCGCGAGCGGTGACGCAGCCGCGCCACGCGCGACCGTCGTCCTGGTCGATCACGACCTCACGCCGACCCAGCAGCGCAACCTCGAGCGCGCGACCGGCGCCGACGTCCTCGATCGCAGCTCGGTGATCCTCGAGATCTTCCATCGCCACGCGCGGACCCGCGAGGCCCGGCTGCAGGTCGAGATCGCGCGGCTCAAGTACCTCGCGCCCCGCCTGCGCGAGGGCTCGGGCGGCGGCGATCGCGTGCGCGGCGGCGTCGGCGGCAAGGGCGCGGGCGAGTCCTCGCTCGAGCTCGATCGCCGCCGGATCCGCGATCGCATCGCCGAGCTGCGCGACGAGCTGTCGCAGATCGAGGGCGGCGCGCGGACCCGGCGCGAGCGGCGCAGCGACCTGCCGACGGTCGCGCTCGTCGGCTACACCAACGCCGGCAAGTCGTCGCTGATGCGGGCGCTGACCAGCACCGAGGTCTACGTCGCCGACAAGCTGTTCGCCACGCTCGACACCACGGTGCGCCGGCTCCAGCCGCCGACCGAGCCGCCGATCCTCGTGACCGACACCGTCGGCTTCATCAAGAAGCTGCCGCATGACCTCGTCGCGTCGTTCCGGTCCACGCTCGACGAGGCCGGCGATGCCGACCTCTTGCTCCACGTGATCGACGCCTCCGACCCGGCCCACGCCGATCACCTCGCGGTGACCCGCGAGGTCCTGCGCGAGATCGCCGCCGACGTGGTCCCGACCCTGATCCTGCTCAACAAGATCGATCGCGTCGATCCGGCCGGTCGCGCCGCGCTCGCCGAGCGCTACCCGACCGCGCACCAGATCTCGGCCAAGGCTCCGGCCGATGTCGCCGCGCTCCGCGAGCGGCTGATCGAGCAGTTCGCCGGCAAGCTCGAGGAGGCCGAGCTCGACATCCCGTGGACCGCCCAGCGCGTCGTCCACGCCGCCCACGAGCGCGCCACCGTGCTCGCCGAGCACCACCACGACACCGGCACGCGGCTCACGATCCGCGCGCCGAGCCGCGTCGTGTCCGAGCTCCGCGCCGCGCTCAAGACCGCGTCGTGAGCCGGGCGCGCCGCTACTGCGCCGGCACCACGTAGGCGCCGACGTCCGCCCCGGCCCCCGTGCGCAGCACCCGCGCGGTGCCCTTGATGTCCTTCGCCGCGATGCCGTTCAGGTCCGCCTTGGGGTTGGCCTTGCCCCGGACCGGGCTCGCCGTGTTGACCTGGAGATCGGCCGCACCGAGGAACATCGGATTCATGCTGAAGTTCATGCCGCCGTCGAACGGCCCACCAGCTGGGATCGCCGTTGGCCCGACATCGGAGAACGCCTGCAAGCAGCTGCCGCCGACCTGGCTCGTGGGCAAGCCGAGGTTGGCCCAGACGATGTTGTTCTGCACGGTGAGGTCCGTGGCCGGGGCCGGTGCCCCGGGCTCGGCGGGGGCGGAGCATTGAATGCCTGCCGCGAGGGTCACCTTGGACTTGTTATCCGTGAGGGTGTTGAACTCGAGCCGGTTGCCCTGCACGGTCGTCGTGAGCGACAGGGCGCCGAAGTTGCTCGCCGTGCTGTCGCCGTTGCTCAGGAACACGTTACCGACGATGGTGAAGGTGCCGTTGTTGGTGAGGCTGATGCCCCCGCCCTTGTTCGAGAGGATCTGCGAGCGCGAGATGGTGAGCGCGCCGCTGGAGACCTCGATGCCGGCGAACAGCGCGCCGGTCGACTTGCTGTTGCTCGCGATCGTGGCGTGGGTGATCGTGAGATTGCAGCTCGAGGCCTGGATGCCGTGCTCCTCGCTGCCCGTGATCGTGGTGTCGTAGATCGTGAGCTTTGCGTTGTTGTTGCACTGGATGCCGCGTCCGTTGCTGCCGTGCGCACCGCTGATCGTCCCGCCCAGGATCGTGAGGCCCTTGTTGTTGGCGACCGTGATGATCGGCCCGTCGTCATGGTGATTCAGCGTGGCGATCCGCGCATCGACGACCAGGTCCACCGCGAGATCGGTGTTGACCACGAAGTTCATCATGCTCGACACGTAGGGGCCCGGATCATCGAGCTTGATCACGTTCTTGCCGGCGGCGGCGATCGTCAGCGCCTTGTCCAGCGTGCACGCGTTGCCCGCGCCGGTCCCGCCGCACGCCGCGGTCTCGGAGCCGCCCGCCGAGATCGCGTGGATGATGCTGGTCGAGGCCGCACAGGCGCCGCTCGGCAAGCAGACGCCGGCGAGGCCGCCGCAATCGTTATCATCGACACAGGCGACGCAGGCGTCGCTCTCGCAGCGCGGCGTCTGGTTGACGCACGCCTTGTGATCGGTCGCCGTGCACTGGACGCACGTGCCGCCGGCCTTCGCGGTGTCGCAGGCGGGAAAGCTCGTATCCTTGCAGTCACCGCTTCCCGAGCACGCGCCGCCGTTGGTCGCGTCGCCGGGACAGCCGTCGACGCCGGCGTTGGCCGGGTTGCGGCAGAACGCTTCATTCTCGGTCTTGCACGCCGACGCCGCGGCGAACGCGACGATCACGACTATCAGGCGAACCATGGGACCATCCTCCGAGTAGGGGAACGCTTGCGCTAGGATCGAAGCCACGTTCAGAAGCTGCCGAGCCAGCCGAGGTAGGCGCCGTCGCCGGTGACCGACGCGACGGGGGCCGAGTCAGCGTGGGGCGATCGAAAGAACAGCCAGTAGGCGCCGAGGCCACCCACGACGGCGCCGCCGATCGCGACGCCGATGCCGGGCGCCCTGGTGCTGGTGTAGTAGCGCTGCCGATCGTCCGGGCCGGGGCTGAAGGCGATCATCGCGATGCCGCCGACCACCGCCGCGCCGCCGGTGATCGTCGCCGCCAGCGGGACCCAGCGCGGCAGGCCGGCGCCGTCGGCATCGTCGCCGCCGCCGTCCGTCGTCAGGGTCACGACGATCAGCTCGGACTGGTTGCTGACCACGGTGACGTCGCGCGAGGCCGGCCGCAGGCCCGGCTTGTCCATCTGGATCGTGTGCTTGCCCGCCGGGAGATCCCAGTCGAGCGGGGTGATGCCGATCGCCTGGCCGTCGATCGAGATCCGGGCGCCGGGCGGGGCGGACTTGAGCTTGACGTGGCCGGGGTCGTCGCCGCCGACCAGCTTCTTGAGCACGGCGTCGGCGGTGGCGCGCAGGTTCTGGTCGGTGCAGCGCGGGCAGGTCTTGCGCTCGGCGACGGGGTCGTGGCCCCGATCGAGCCAGTACGCGGTCAGGGTCACGTCCGGTGTACCCGCCGTGTCGCCGCGCGCATCGAGCCGGGCGTAGATCACGCCGGGCGCGCCGGCGCGCTGCTCGACCACGCCGCGGGCGCAGCCGAGGTCACTCGAGCCGACGAAGCATTGCTTGAGCGCGTCGCGCGCGTCGGCCGGCAGCGGCACGATCGCGTGGCCGTGCTGGCCGAGCCAGGCCTCGATCTGCGAGACCAGCTGGGGCTGCATCCAGCTCTCGCCGGCGACGACGACGCCGACGTCGCGGCCGGCGTGGGCCGGTGCGCCGAGCGCGCTCACGACCCCGAGCGCGAGGCCGAGCAAGAAGACGATCCGCATGTCAGTGCGTCCGGTGGAAGGTGGTCATCTGGGCATCCGATCGAGGGTGGTGGTCTGGTGCTCGGCGATGGTCACGGCCACGACTTCGTTGATGTGGTGTTCCACGTTCTGCAGGCGAACGCGATGTTTTCCAACCGTCAGCGGGATCGTGAGCGGGGTCGCACCGCAGGGTGTTCCGTCGACCGTGACGGCGAGGATCGGCAGAGCCACGACACGCAGCGAGCCGGTCCGCCGCTCCGCGCCTGGGTGCACGGATTGTACGGCGATCGGAGCCCGTTGCGGCGTGGCGGCAGCATTCGGTTGGCTCGGCGGCGCGGCGTCACCGGGAGCGCCCGCGCCGGCGGCGCGCGGCCCGGCATCGTGCGATCGATCACCGGCCTCGGCACCGGCCTCGGCACCGGTCTCGGCACCGGCCTTGGCACCGGCCTCGGCGCCGGTCGCCGATCCGAGGCTGCTGTCGGTGCGGGGCGCACTGGTCGACGAGCGGCGCACCGCAGACACCATCGCGAACGCGGCGACGCCGCTGGCGATCAGCAGCGCGAGCGGGACGGCGAGCCGCGCGATCCCGCGGCGCGGCGGCGCGTCGACGGTTCCGGTCGGCGCCGCGCGGTGCGTGCCGAGGCCGGGTTCGCCGGGCGACGGCGACAGCGTCGGCAGCGGGCCGCTCGGTGCGCCGGTGAGCGTCGGCGTGCCGGGCGGGATCTCGCCGGGCGATCGCGGCGCAGGCGTGGCATCGGCGGAACGGCCGCGCGCGGCGCTCCGCCGGACCGGGGCGGCGCCGGGGAAGCGCCCGGCGAGCACCGCGCTCAGCGCCTCGCGGCCGGCGCGCGGTGTGTCTGCGCAGCGCATCAGGTCGGCGATCGCGTCCTCGGCGGTGGCATGGCGCGCGGGCAGATCGCGCTCGAGCAGCTTCATCGCGACCCGGTCGAGGTCGCGCGGGACCTCGGGCCGGAGCGCGCGCGGCCGGGGGATCGCGTGGAACAGGACCTGGGCGAGGATCGCGCGGGTGTCGTCGCCGACGAACAGGCGCTGGCCGACGAGCATCTCCCACAGCATGACGCCGGCCGCGAACAGGTCGCTGCGGCCGTCGAGCGCCTCGCCGTTGGCCTGCTCGGGGCTCATGTAGGACGGCTTGCCCTTGATCAGCACCGACGCGCTGGCCTCGCTCGCGGCGCGCGCCTTGGCGATGCCGAAGTCGGAGACCTTGACCGCGCCTTCCCACGACAGCAGCACGTTGTGGGGCGAGACGTCGCGGTGGACCACGCCGCGCAGGCCCGCGCCGATCGGCAGATCGTGGGCGAAGCCCAGGCCGCGCAGGACCTCGGCGATCACGAAGATCACGACGGGAAACGGCAGCACGCCGGTGGCGAGCAGGGCGTCGAGATCCACGCCGTCGACCAGCTCCATCACCAGGAACAGCCGGCCGTCGTCGCCGCGATCGAAGTCGAGCACCGAGACGATGTTGGGGTGGACCAGCTGCGCGCTGATCCGGGCCTCGTCGACGAACATCTGGGCGAACCGGGCATTGCCGGAGTAGCCCGGCAGCACGCGCTTGATCGCGACCTTGCGCGAGAAGCCCTCGGCGCCGACCGCGGCGCCGGCGAACACCTCGGCCATGCCCCCGCCGCCCAGCCGCCGTTCGAGGCGGTATTTCCCCGAGACCCCCAGGCTCATTGCCGGCGGCAGTATAGCGGCTTTCACCGCGGGATCAGCGAGTCGTGGCCGCGCTCGCGCATGCCCTGGCGCCAGGCCTCGATCAGGCGGACGAACGCGTCGGCGAGCTCGGGATCGAACTGGGTACCGGCGCAGCGCTCGATCTCGCCGACGGCGACCTCGTGAGGCAGCGCGCGGCGGTACGCCCGATCCGAGGTCATCGCGTCGTAGGCGTCGGCGATCGAGACGATCCGGCCGACCAGCGGGATGTCGTGGCCGCGCAGGCCGCGCGGGTAGCCGCCGCCGTCCCACCACTCGTGGTGGCACCAGCAGCCGTCGATCAGGCCGTGGAGGCACGGCACCGGCTCGAGGATCCGCTTGCCCTTCTCGGGGTGCTGGCGGAACACCGCGACCTCCTCGGGCGTGAGCTTGCCCGGCTTGTTGAGCATGTCGTAGCGCACGCCGATCTTGCCGACGTCGTGCATCACGCCGGCCTGGACGATCCGGCTGACCTCGGGGTCGGGCAGGGTCAGGCCGCGCGCCAGGATCTCGGAGTACACCGCGACCCGCTCGGAGTGGCCGCGGGTGTAGAGATCGCTCTCCTCGAGCGCCTGCGCGAACCCGGCGACGGTGTGCTGGAACATCTCCTCGAGCGAGCGGTTGGCGCGCGTCAGGCCCTCGTTGGACGTCAGGAGCTCGCCGAGCAGCCGGGTGTTGTCGATCGCGCTCGCGGCGCGCGACGCGAGCACCGACAGCATCTTGCGGTGGCCCTCGTCGAACTTCTTGCCCGGCGTGAACGAGAACACGTTGAGCACGCCGACGAGGTTGTTGCGGACCTGGAGCGGCACCGCGGCGAACGACGCCAGCTCGGCGGGCGCGCTGTCCTCGGTGAAGAACCGGCCGGCCTTGCCGCCGTGGGCGAGGATCGGCGCGCCCTGGGTGAACTGCTCGAGCAGGGTCGGGAACGCCGGCGACGGCACGCCGCGCGGCGCGTCATCGGACGCGACGACCTTGATGCGCTCCTCGTAGCTGCCCGAGCGCGGGTCGCGCAGGTGCAGGGTGGCGACGTCGGCCTTGACCTCGTCGATCGCGGCGCGCAGCACGACGTCGAGCACGTGATCGATGTCGCGCGACGTCGCGATCGCCTCGGACACCTTGTAGATCGTCAGCGCCTCGCGCAACCGGATGTTCTCGGCCTGCAGGCGCTGGCGGTACAGCGCGCGGCGCACGACGTGGATCACCTCCTCGACCTTGAACGGCTTGAGCAGGTAGTCGTAGGCGCCCTTCTTCATCGCCTCGATCGCGGTCTCGACGGTGCCGAACCCCGTCATCAGGACGGTGAGCACGCCGAGCCGCTCCTGCTCGACCTTCTCGAGCAGCTGCAGCCCCGAGAGCCGCGGCATCTTGAGATCGGTGATCAGGAGGTCGTACGGGTGCAGGCGCAGCTCGGTCAGCGCCTTCTCGCCGTCCTCGACCGTGTTGACCGAGAAACCCTCGAGCGTGAGGAACTCGGCGAGGATCTCGCGGATCACGCGCTCGTCATCGACGACGAGGATCCGCGCTTGCTCGGTGGGCTCTGCGGACACTAGTCGGACGGAGCCGGTGCCGGTGTCGGGGCCGA
>DASWRS010000256.1:0-2053 GCA_036403075.1 Kofleriaceae bacterium | reverse complement strand
CTCCATCACCATGAACATCCCGACCTTCTCGTCCTCGCCGAAATCGACGACCGAGGTGATGTTCGGGTGGGCCATCGCCGAGGCGAACCGCGCCTCGCGGTAGAACAGCTCGCGGGCCTCGTCGGTCTCGGCGACCTGGTTCGAGATGATCTTGAGCGCGAAGGTCCGCGACAGGTGGGCGTGCTTGACCTTGTAGACCTTGCCCATCCCGCCCTGGCCGATCCGGGTCAAGATCTGGTAGCGGCCGCCGATCAGCGACGAGAACTCGGCGGTGTCGACCCGGACGGCGGCGCTGCGCGGCGGCGGGCGCGGCGTGATCGGCAGGCGGGTCGATGGCTGCGCGCGGGCCGGCCGCTGCGGCGCGGTCGGCTTGGCGGCGCGGGGATGCGGCGGCGGGACCGGCAGCTCGCGGGCGCCCGACAGCGAGCCGCGCACCGGCGCCAGCGACCGCGGATCGAGATCGACCTCGTTGGACTCCTCGTGCAACCCGACCTCGGGCAGCCGCGGCAGCTCGTGGCCGACGTCGCGGGTCGGCGTCCGGCGGCGGGCGCGGACCTGGGTCGTGCCCGACGATGGCGGCGGCGGCGACTCGTCGGTGTCCGGCGGTGGCGGCAGCGGCAGGATCGGCGGCCGCCGGCCCGAAGGGTTGCGAGGATCCGCCACCACCGGATCGTACACGAGATACAGTGGTGAGCGGCGATGCACGAGCTGTGGTCGAGCACGAGCTACGAGCCGCACCTGCTGTCGCTGCCGTTCGCGCTGGCGCCGGCGGCGATGCTGATCGTGATCGCGTACACCGCCGTGATGCGGGGCGCGCCGGTGCTGCGCGGCTTCCTGCTGGCCAACTTCGCCTCGCTCTTGCCGTACACGACGGTGGTGATGCTGTCGCCGTCGATCCGGTCGCCCGCCGTCGCCGAGCAGCTGTTCCGGATCGCGGGCTCGTTCATCCCGCTGGTCGGCGCGACCAGCACGGGGTTCCAGATCGCGCTGCTCGGCGGCTACCGCCGGCACCGCTGGATCCTGTGGCTGTGCATCGCCAGCGGGCTGGCCTGGGTCGGCGTCGGCTGCGCGACCAACCTGGCGATCGACGGCGTGCGCCGCCTGCCCGGGTTCTGGTACCCGCACGCCGGGCCGTGGGCCGGGCTCGCCGTGGTCCACACGCTGGCGATGACCATCCCCGGGTTCGTGGCGCTGGGTCACGCCGCGCTGACCAGGCCGCCGTCCGAGGAGCGTCGCCAGCTGCGCGCCGCGCTGATCGCGAACTTCGTGGTGCTGTCGGGGCTCAGCGACATCAGCCTGGCCTATGGCGCCGGCGTGTTCCCGATCGGCTGGCTGTTGTCGGGCATCGGCTCGCTGCTGGTGGTGCGCGCGCTGGTCGTCGAGGACCTCCTGCGGGTCCGCGCCGTCGACACCACCGCGCCGCTGCTGGTCCTGTACTTCGCGACCGGCGCGCTGCTCGCGTGGGTCGCGCTCGCCGCGCTCGCCGCGCCGATCCCGTGGCCGCTGACCGCGCTCGCCCTGATCCTGTGCTTCGCCGCGGTGCGGGTGTCGGTGGCGACGATCGGGCTGGTCGCGCGCGGCGCCCGGGAAGGCGATGGCCCGCTCGATCGGCTGCTCGCCCAGCTGGTCGGCCGCGCCCGCGGGCTGTCGGCGGCGCCGGCGATCGCCGGCCTGGCGATCGACATCATCGAGCTCGGCCTCGGCGTGCGGGTCCGCGTGCTGCTGGCCTCGGCCGACGACTGGGGCTGGAGCACCGAGGCCGGCGACCGGCTCGATGACGCGCGCGCCCCGGACCCGCTGATCGCGAGCTGGCTCGCCGAGCGCAACGATCCGGTGTTCGGGGCCGTCTTCGGCCCGGTGTTCGCCGACGATCTCGACGCCGCGCCGGCCGAGCTGCGCGAGCTGGTGGCCGGGCTCCTGGCCGATCACGGCGCGCGCGCGCTGATCCCGGTCGGCACCGCCGACGAGCTGCTCGGCCTCGTGCTGATCCCGGCGACCGGGCGGCGGCTGCGCGTCCGGGCGATCGGCTTCCTGGTCCGCGCCGCCGAGCGGC
>DASWRS010000255.1:0-20243 GCA_036403075.1 Kofleriaceae bacterium | reverse complement strand
CGTGCGCCACTCTCGCTCGTGGCGGCCGCCGGCGGTGCCGAGTCGCCGCGCGGCTCTGACGCCGGGCGTGGTGCCTGCCGCAGCGCGGTCAGCTCGCTCGTCGCCGTCACCGGCAGCGAGAAGTCGATCTCGCGGGCCGCGGGCGCGGGAGCTGGCATTCGAGGCGCCGGCTGCGGCTTTGCCTGCTCGCTCGTCACCGGCAGCGAGAAGTCGGTGCCGCCACGCGCCGTCGCAGCCGGCGGCGGTGGCACCTGGCGCAGCGCGGTCAGGTCGCTCGTCGCCGTCACCGGCAGCGAGAAGTCGGTGCCGCGTGCGGCGGGGGCGGCCGATGCAGCCGCTGCGTTCGTCACCGGCAGCTCGCTGGTCGCCGTGACCGGCACGGAGAAGTCGAAGCCACTGCGCGCGGGCGGCACCGGCGGCAGCGGTAATGGCGCGACCGGCCGCAGCGGGGCCAGCTCCAGCATGGCGATCTCGCGCCTGGCGGCGAGCCCGTCGCGCGCCGGGGGAGCCGGCGCCCGGGGCGTCTGGCGCGGCGGTGCGGGCGCCCCGGTCTTGGCCTCGACCTGGCTTGCCGCCGGTCCGGGTGTCGGTCGCGACGACGCCGGCGCTCCGGTCTTGCCCTCGACCTGGCTTGCCGCCGGTCCGGGTGTCGGTCGCGACGACGCCGGCGCCCCGGACGCCGGCCGAGCTGGCGCATGCGGTGGTCCACCGGCGGGTGGCCGAGCCCGCGTCGGCTTCGGCGCGGGTCCCGGCGGGGCCGTCCGCGCCGGCTGGCTCGCCGGACGGGCGACGATCGGCACCCCGAGCTCGGTGCGCGCGCGCTCCCGTGCGACCGTCTGCGGGCGCGTCCGCGGCTCGGGGGGTGCCGCGCTCCGCCGGACCAGCTCGGCGAGGTTGGCGTCGGAGGCCTGGGGCGTGCGCTGGCCGCTCTCCCACTCGGCGACATCCATCGCGTCGATCTCGACGATGTTGGCAGCGCGCGGCGGCGGCGGGGCGGCGGGCTTGGTCATCGCGTGGCCTCCGCGACGAGCGCCGCGGCGCCGTCGATCGCCTGGGCCTCGCCCACGAACAGCTTCTCCGCCGTGCGCCGGGTGGCCTTGCCGTCGACGTCGTACAGCGTGACCGTGACCCGGAGCTGGCGCCGTGCAGCCGCGTCGATCCGCGCGAACAGCAGCCGGTTCGCCGACATCGACCGGCCGATCGCCTGGTAACACGCCTCGGTCGGATCGACGCACTCGATCGCGAGCTGCACGACCTCGAGCGATACCCTGGAGACCGAGGTCCGGTCGACGCCGGTGATCGTCGCGCCGGCGAGCGAGGCGCTCAGCGCGCGGGCGACGCGGGGAAACACGTCGCTCTCGGCGGGGATCACCGCGAGCTGGACCCGGGGGCGCGGCGGCGGCTGCGGCGTGACGGCGACCGGACGCGCGTGGCCACACGCCATCATCGAGAGGACTGCGCAGCTCGAGATGACTCCATACCTCCCAGACATCCAGAGCGACTTCACGACCAGTGTCAATCTATCACGTGCCGCGCGCGCGGCGTTGTAGGTCTTGTGTCTCGCGCGCAGGTTTTCCGTCGGAGCTCGCGCGCTCCGATGTGGGCACGCTCCGCCTCGCCGGTGGCGCAGGTCATGAGCGCATGTGTGTAGCGAATGGTTCCGCGCGGCTGCCCCGGACGACACTGCCGCTCTCGGGAAACATCGCAATACGGAAGCCGATCGCCACGGCCCCGCAGGTGTGACCGTTCCGTACCGGAGAAACCCCAGGCGACATATCGAACAGAATCCGCCCCCGCCAGGCTCGATCGCGTGCGCGCCTACCACGGCAAGCGCGAGCTGCGCCCACCGGATCCGAGGAGGCATTCGCGCGCCGTGCAGCGTGCCCCGAACACCGGTCTCGATCATGCGCCGCCGGCCGGCCCGGTACCCCGGACCGCCCGTGGCGGTAGCTCGACGACGCGCACCGGCGTGAGGCGAAACCCATCGCCGCCGGGTGCCCCGGTACTCGCCGGTGCTCGCCGGCGCTCCGGCCGGCGCCGCCGCACCCCACGGGTGATACGCTAGCCTCGCCTGATGGAGTCCGATCGCGAGCCGCCGCCCCGTCCGCTCGGGGACGTGCTCGGCGCAGGCGTGGCGACCGGCGTGATCGCCGGCCTGGCGACCGGTGCCCTCGACGCGATCTGGTCCTGGACCCCGGCGGCGCAGTTCCTGCCCGGCGCCGCCGCGCGGCTGCGCGGCGTGGCGTTCGCCGCCACCAGCTACGCGCTGGCCGGCGCGATCGCCGGCGTGGTCGCGGCCGCCGCGCTGCTCAGCCTGGTCCGCGGCACGCGGCTCGGCGATCTGATGCGGTTCGCGCTGCGCGAGCACCGCGACCACCGCGCCCGGGACCCGCGCACCGCCGTGATCGGGCTATCGCTCGTCCTCGCCGGCCTGCCATGTGCCGCCGCGGCGCTGGTGATCGCGTTCCGGCTGACCGTGCCGTACGTGACCAACCGCCACGTGATCGCGCTCGAGGTCGCGGTCGCGATGACCGCCGCGGTCGTCGCGCTCGCGATCGCGGTCCCGGTCGCGTTCGTGCTCGCCCGCGCGATCGAGCCCGGGCTCGCGGCGATCGCGCACCGCGTCCGGGCGGTGTCGTCGCCGTGGGCGCCGCCGGCCGCGCTCGGCGCGATGCTCGCCGCCGCGGCGATCGCGTGGGCGGTGCGCGACTGGGAGACCGCGCGGCAGCTGCCGCTGCGCGGCCCGGTGGTGATCGCGGTCGCGATCGGCCTCGCGCTCGCCGCGCTGCGCCCGGCCCGCGCGCTGGTGGCGCTCGGCGGCCGGCGGCGCCGGCGCCGGCTCGCGGCGTGGGCCGCGCTGCCGGTCGGGCTGCTCGGGCTGCTCGGGCTGCTCGGGCTCGTGCTCGCGACCGGCGGCTCGGCGGCGGTGATCAAGGCGGCGACCAGCTACACCGGCCTCGGCGGGCCGATCGCGCACGCGCTACGCCGCGCGTTCGACCGCGATGGCGACGGCTACTCGCGGTTCCTCGGCGGCGGCGACTGCGACGACGGCGACCCCACCGTCCACCCCGGCGCGCCGGAGATCCCCGACGACGGCATCGACCAGAACTGCCTCGGCGGCGACGCCAGCACCCGGCGCCCGCCCCCCGATCCCATGTTCCGCCCGGTGCCGGCGGGCGTGCCACCCGGCTTCAACGTCCTCCTGCTCACGATCGACACCACCCGCGCCGACCACCTCGGCATGTACGGCTACCCGCGGCCGACCTCGCCCAACCTCGACGCCATGGCGCGCGACGCCACGGTGTTCGAGCACGGCTGGGCGCACGCGCCGTCGACCCGCTACTCGATGCCGGCGATCCTGACCGGCCGGCTGCCGCTCGATGTCCACTACGACACCTCGGTCGAGGGCTGGCCCGGCCTCTTGCCCCAGGCCACGACGATCGCCGAGGCGCTCGCGCCGCTCGGCTTTGTCACCGGTGCGATCACCAACTACTGGTACTTCGATCGCGGCCGCCACATGGACCAGGGCTTTGCCGAGTACGACAACGAGGACGCGCGGCTCCACACCGGCGTGCCCGGCGCCGGCCCCGAGCAGACCCGCGGCAGCTCGTCGAAGGAGCAGACCGACAAGGCGATCGGCTTTGTCGGCCGCCACGCCGCCGAGCGCTGGTTCCTGTGGGTCCACTACTACGATCCGCACTACGCGTACGAGCCCCACCCCGAGGTGCCGTCGTTCGGCGGCGACCGGATCGCGCTCTACGATGGCGAGCTGCGGTTCACCGACCTGCACATCGGCCGGCTGCTCGAGGAGCTGCGGGCCCGGAAGCTCTACGACCGCACGGTGATCGTCGTCACCGGCGACCACGGCGAGGGCTTCGGCGAGCACGGCATCGAGCTCCACGGCTACCACCTCTACGCCGCGCAGACCAAGGTGCCGCTGATCATCCGCGTCCCCGGCCTGGCCGGCCGCCGCGCGACCACGCCGGCGGGCCACACCGACATCCTGCCGACGCTGGTCGACCTCGCCGGCGGCGCGGCGAGCCCCGAGATGATGGGCCGGTCGCTGGTCGACGTGCTCGCCGGCGCCGACGTGCCGCGCACGATCTTCCAGCAGCTGTCCTACGAGGGCAACCACGAGATCCGCGCCGGGGTCGATGCCCGCTGCCACGTGATCTACAACGTCAGCCCCGACACCAGCTGGGAGGTCTATCGCGTCGACCGCGATCCGCTCGAGGCCCACGACCTCGCCGGCGACGACGACGAGTGCGCCGGCACGCGCGGCGCGGTCGAGCAGTGGTTCGACGCCGAGCAGGTGCCGCGCGGTGCCGCCGAGGCGCTGCTCCCCACGCGCCCGGCGCTCGCCACGCCGCTCGACGCCGACCTGGGTGACGCGGTGCGGCTGCTCGCGGTCGACGCCCCACCCCGCGTCAAGCCCGGCGAGCCGATCTCGCTGACCTGGACGTTCGAGGCCCGCGGCAAGGTCGCGCCCGGCTGGCGCGTGTTCGTCCACGTCGCAGGCCCCGGCCCGACCGGCGCGGCATTCTTCAGCGGCGACCATCGGCCCGTCCGGCCCTTCGAGTGGTGGCGCGCGGGCCAGTACATCCGCTACACCACCACCGTGGTAGTTCCGCGCAGCGCCGCGTCCGGGCACTATGTCGTGTGGGTCGGCCTGTTCGACGCCGCCCGGCGCGCGCGGGCCCACGCACCCCATGCCCGGGTCGTCGACGACGCGGTCGCCGCGGCCGAGCTCGAGGTCGCGCCGTGACCGTCCCGGGCGCGCCCGACAGCATCCCGGGCTCGATCTCGGTGCCGGACACCGCGCTGGCCGCACCGCCGCGCGCTGCTCCCGCGGCGACCAGCGACCCCGCGCTGCGCACCCGGCCGGCGTGGCTCTCGGTCGCGCAGGTCGTGCTGTGGCTCCTGCTCGCGCTGCCCGCGCTGTACCAGATCGGCCTCCTGGCCGAGGCGATCGCCGGGCGGGTCGGCTACCCCTACGACCTCGAGTGGATGGAGGGCGGCCTCCTGCACCATGCGCTGCGCATCCGCATGGGCCAGGGCATCTACGTCCCACCCAACGCGGACTTCATCCCGTATCTCTACACCCCGCTGTACCCGGCGCTGCTCGCGCTGTTCGGTGGCCCGCTCGGGCTGTCGTATGCGCTGGGCCGCGCGGTGTCGATCATCGGCCTCGCCGGCATCGCCGCGGTCTCGATCGCGTCGCTGGCGAGCTCGAAGGCCCGCCCGCTCGGCGCGACGCTGGCCGGCGTGGTGCTCGCGCTCGGCCTGTTCGCCGCGAGCTATCCGTTCGTCGAGGGCTGGTACGACCTGGTCCGCGCCGACACGTTGTTCCTGTTCATGGTCACCGCCGGGGTCGCCGGCCTGCCGCTGTGGGCCAGGTCCGACGACGGCGTCGCCGGCCACGGCAAGGTCGCCGCGGGCGCGGCGGTGATGGCCCTGGCGTTCTTCTGCAAGCAGACCGGGATCTTCTACGTCGCGCTCGGCGGCGCGATCGTCCTGGTCATCAACTGGCGGCGCACCGCGAGCTACGTCGCGATGGCCGGCCTGATCGGTCTGGGCGGCAGCTGGATCCTCAACCGCGCGTCCGGCGGCTGGTTCTGGATCTACGTGTCCGAGATCCATCGCGCCCACGACTTCAACCAGGACCGGTTCCACGCCGCGTTCGGCCACATGCTGTGGCACTTCCCGGCGCCGACGGTGGTCATCGCGATCACGCTCGGCATGGTCGCGGTCACCGCGTGGCGCACGCGCGCCCTGCCGCCGGCCGCGCGGCCATTCCTGCTGTGGACCGCCACCTACGCCGTGTCGATCCTCGTCGGCGCGATCGGCTACGGCACCGAGTTCGCGCACTTCAACGCGTACATGCCGGCGCTGCTCCACGGCGCGCTCGCGGCCGGCGCCGCGGTGCCGGCGGCGCTGGCGTGCGGCCGGGCGCTGTGGGGCACGCGGCCGCACGGCGACGCGTTCGGCCTGACCTGCGGCGCGGCGGCGGCGCTGGCGCTCGCGCTGACCTGCGGCCTCGCGCGCTGGGAGCCGCGGCAGTACATCCCGACCCGGGCCGACGTGCTCGCCGGCGACCGGCTGATCCAGCGGATCGCGGCGATCGACGGCGACGTGTGGATCCCGTCGCATCCCTGGTACGCCGAGCTCGCCGACAAGACCCCGCACGTCCACCTCATGGGGATCCGCGACGTCACGACGCGCCAGACCCGCACGGTCGACCGGCTCGAGGACCAGGTCCGGCACCAGGCGTACGCGGCGATCCTGCTTGATAACCGCGACCCGCAGTTCGAGATCCCATGGCTCACCTCGTCCTATCACCCGGCGCTGCTGCTGCCCGAGGACGAACGACCGCGGGTCTACACCGGCGCCGGCCACGCCCGCTCGGGTAACCTGCTCGTGCCCGAGTCGATCTGGCTGCCGACCTTGCCCGACGCGCCGCCCGCGCCCGGCAAGCTGGTGTTCGACTTCGAGGCGGCGAGCTGGACCGACGGCTGGGACCGCACGGGCACCGCCTGGGGCGCCGGCCCGGCCGCGACCGCGCTGCCCGGCGAGGGCCTCGTGCTCGGCGCGACCGGCCGGCGCTTCGCCACCAGCATGACCGGCGGCGACACGGCGACCGGCAGCATCACGTCTCCGTTCTTCACCCTCGACGGCACCCGGCTCACCCTGCGGCTCGGCGGCGGCGCCGCGAGCGCGCTGCGGGTCGAGCTCTGGGTCGATGGCAAGCGCGTGCGCACCGCGGGCGTGCCGCCGCCCTCCGGCGACGACCTCCGCGAGGTCGCGATCGCGCTCGGCGAGCTGCGCGGCAAGACCGCACGCCTGGCGCTGGTCGATGACGACCCCACCGGCCACCTGACCGTCGACGACGTCGTGCTCTGGCCATGACGGCGCGCCGCCGGTCGTCACGGCCGCCACGGCATGCGAGACTTCGCGGACGCGGACATGCCCGACGTTGATCTGCCAGCGCAGCCCGTGGCGCCCGCGCCCGCGCCGGTGCCCGTAGCCGACGGCGCGCACCCGGCGGAGGGGCGTCCCAACCTGCTCCTGCCCGGGCGCGAGCGCTGGCCGCTCGATCGCCACCGCCCCGTGATCGAGCTCGACGACGTGTGGGTCGCGTTCGGCGACAAGCAGGTGCTGCGCGGCCTCACCCTCCAGATCATCCCGGGGCAGACCACGGTGATCGTCGGCCGCAGCGGCTCGGGCAAGTCGATCCTGCTCAAGGTGATGATGGGCCTGCACAAGCCCGATCGCGGCCGCGTCACCCTGTTCGGTCGCGACCTCGCGACGTGCTCGCCGGTCGAGGTCATCGAGCTCCGCAAGCGCATGGGCATGCTGTTCCAGAACTACGCGCTGTTCGACGCGCTCACCGTCGACGAGAACGTCGGGTTTCCGCTGCGCGAGAACTCGAGCCTGCCGGGCCGCGAGATCGAGCGCCTGAGCCACGACCTGATCCGGATCCTCAACCTGACCGGCAGCGAGAACCTGCTGCCCGCCGAGCTATCCGGCGGCATGCGCAAGCGCGTCAGCCTGGCCCGCGCGCTGATCGCCAACCCCGAGGTCGTGCTGTTCGACGAGCCGACCACCGGCCTCGATCCGATCATGATCGCGGCGGTCGACGACATGATCGCGCTGGCCAAGGACCAGTACCAGATCACCTCGGTGATCGTCAGCCACGACATGGCCAGCACCCAGCGCCTGGCCGACAACGTCGCGTTCCTCCACGACGGCCAGATCGTGTTCGACGGCAGCTACGACGAGTTCACGCACAGCGACCTGCCGCCGATCCAGGCGTTCGTCGAGGGCGCCCAGACCTCGCGGCTGTCGCGCGCGGGCGATCCCGAGCCGGCCCAGGCCGTGCCCACGGCGGCGATCCGCGACGCGCCGGTGGTCGAGCTCGTCGACGTCCACAAGCGGTTCGGCGACAAGGACGTGCTGCGCGGCATCGACCTCGCGATCTATCCGCGGCGCACCACCGTGATCATCGGCGCCAGCGGCTCGGGCAAGTCGGTCATCATCAAGCACATCATGGGGCTGTTCAAACCCGACCGCGGCGAGATCCGCGTGCTGGGCCAGGACATCGTGCCGATGAAGGACCGCGAGCTCAACGAGGTCCGCAAGCACTTCGGCCTGCTGTTCCAGGGCGCGGCGCTGCTCGACTGGCTCTCGGTCTACGACAACGTCGCGTTCCCGCTCCGCGAGCGCGGCAGCGGATCGCGCCCCGAGCAGCGCGACCGCGTGCTCGACATCCTCGAGCGGCTCAACATCAACGACATCATGCACCGCATGCCCGGCGAGATCTCCGCCGGGCAGCGCAAGCGCGTCGGCCTGGCCCGCGCGATCGTGATGAAGCCCGAGATCATGATCTACGACGAGCCCACCACCGGCCAGGACCCGCTGCGCACCCGCGACATCGACGACATGATCCAGCAGACCCAGGAGCGCTTCGAGATCACCAGCATCGTGATCAGCCACGACATGGCGTCGACGTTCCGGATCGCCCACATGATCGCGATGCTCCACGAGGGCCGGATCGCTGCCTACGGCTCGCCGGCCGAGCTCCGGGCCTCGCCCGACGAGCACGTCCAGCGCTTCATCCACGCCGGCAGCGTCGACGTTCAGTGACCTGGCGCTCGCGCCGGCACCCGCCCGTCAGGGTTCGCGGTCGGCGCTGCCCGCGGTGTGCGCCGCGATCACCACCTGGGTGGTCAGCATCAGCGAGGCCACCGACGCGGCGTTCTGGAGCGCGACGCGCACGACCTTGGTCGGATCGATGACGCCGGCCGCGATCAGGCTCTCGTAGCGATCGCCGACCGCGTTGTAGCCGTAGTCGGCCGTGCCGTCGCGGACCTTGTTGACCACGACGGCGCCCTCGACCCCGCAGTTCTGCGCGATCTGCCGCAGCGGCTCCTCGAGCGCGCGGCGGATGATGTTCACGCCGTACCGGCGGTCGTCGTGGAACACCGTCGCGGCGAGCGCCGGCGTGCAGCGCAGCAGCGCGACGCCGCCGCCGGCGACGATGCCTTCCTCGACCGCCGCGCGCGTCGCGTGCATCGCATCCTCGACCCGCGCCTTCTTCTCCTTGAGCTCGACCTCGGTCGCGGCGCCGACCTTGATCACCGCCACCCCGCCGACCAGCTTCGCGAGCCGCTCTTGCAGCTTGTCGCGGTCGTACTCGGACGTGGTGTTCTCGATCTCGCGACGCAGCGTCTTGACGCGCGCCTCGATCGCGGCCTTGTCGCCGCGGCCCTCCACGATCGTGGTGGTGTCCTTGTCGATCATCACCCGCTTGGCGCGACCGAGGTCCGCGAGCGTCAGCTTCTCCAGATCGAGCCCGAGGTCGTTGGTGATCGCGGTGCCGCCGGTCAGCGCGGCCAGGTCCTGCAGCATCGCCGTGCGCCGGTCGCCGAAGCCCGGTGCCTTGATCGCGCAGACCTGGAGCGTTCCGCGCAGCTTGTTGACGACCAGGGTCGCGAGCGCCTCGCCGTCGATGTCCTCGGCGATCACCAGCAGCGGCTTGCTCTGCTTGGCGACCTGCTCGAGGATTGGCAGGAGCTGCTTCATGCTCGACAGCCGCGCCTCGTGGATCAGCACGTAGGGGTCGGCCAGCACCGCCTCCATGCGCTCGGGATCGGTGACGAAGTACGCCGACAGGTAGCCGCGATCGAGCTGCATGCCCTCGACGAGCTCGAGCGTGGTCTCGATCGAGGTCCCGTCCTCGACGGTGATCACACCCTCCTTGCCGACCTTGTCCATCGCGTCCGCGATCAGCGAGCCGATCGTCTCGTCGCCGTTGGCGCTGATCGTGCCGACGTGCGCGATGTCGGTCTTGCCCCGCGTCGGGGTCGACAGCCGCTTGAGCTCGGCGACGACCACCGCGACCGCCGCGTCGATCCCGCGCTTGACGTCCATCGGGTTGGCGCCGGCCGCGACCAGCTTGGTGCCCTCGCGGTAGATCGCCTGCGCGAGCACGGTCGCCGTGGTGGTGCCGTCGCCGGCCACATCGGAGGTCTTCGACGCGACCTCCTTCACCATCTGCGCGCCCATGTTCTCGAACGGATCCTCGAGCTCGATCTCCTTGGCGACGGTGACGCCGTCCTTGGTGATCGTCGGCGCGCCCCACGACTTCTCGATCACGACGTTGCGGCCGCGCGGCCCGAGCGTGACCTTGACGGCGTTGGCCAGGGCGTCGAGCCCCGCGCCGATGCGTGCGCGTGCGCTCTGGTCGAACAGCAGATCTTTTGCGGTCACTGGCTGCCTCCTTCGATGACACCGAGGATGTCGTCCTCGCGCACGATGATGTGATCCTTGCCGATCGACTTCACGTCGGCCCCGGAGTACTTCGCGATCAGCACCTTGTCGCCGGCCTTGACCGCCAGGGGATGGATCGTCCCGTCCGCGAGCAGCTTGCCGCTGCCGACCGCGATGACCACCGCTTCGAGCGGCTTCTCCTTGGCGTTGTCGGGGATGAACAGGCCGCCGGACGTCTTGTCCTGTTCGTCGAGGCGCTGGGCGAGGACGCGATCGTAGAGCGGACGGATCATCATGATTGGTCGTTCCTTGGGTCGTTCCGGGTGGCGAGGTGGCGTGCGGATGCGGCGAGCCATTGCTCGAGCTTGTGCGTCACCGGGACTCCGAGGCTGGTCCAGCCATCGACGATGCCCCACTTGACGACGTGCGCGAGCTCGGACAGCGTCGCGTTGATCTGGTCGCGGGCCTCGGCCGTACCGAGCCGCACGTCGGTCTTGAGCTCGCCGAGCTTGCCGATCAGCTCCGCGCGGCGCTGCTTGATCCGCGCCTCGAGATCGGGCTCGGCGCCGGGGTCCTTCGTCGTGTCGATCATCATCTACGACGAGTCTGCAAGTCATGGGCCGCCGGCGTTGCGGCCTCCGCGACGTCGAACAGCAGGACCTCGGAGTGCTCGCGCGCGGTCAGCGAGGCCGCGCGCGAGCACTCGACGCCCGCGCCATCCCCGGTGGTCAGCACGAAGTCATCGATCGCGACCTCGCCCTGGACGACGTGCAGCCACGCGGCGCGCCCGGGCGCGAGCGCATGGACGACGTGCTGCCCGGGCTCGAGCAAGGCGGAGTAGATCCGGGTGTCCTGCCCCAGACGCAGTGACCCGCCTCGTGCGTCGGGCGAGGCGACGACGCAGAGTCCGCCTCGGCGCTCCGCAGCGCTGAACCGCTTCTGTTCGCGCCCGGGCTCGACCTCCGGCGCGACGCGGCGCATGCGGATCTGGAACACGTGGGCCCAGTCGACGCGCGACGCGTTGGCCTCGCTGTGCCGGGCTCCGTGTGCCGTGATCATGCGCTGGAACTCGCCCGCGCGGACCACGCCGGCGTGGCCCGTCGAGTCCTCGTAGCGGACCGCGCCCTCGCGGACGTAGGTGACGATCTCGGCCTCGGTGCCGACGCGGCGCGGAACGTCGGCGTGGGGCGGCAGCCGGCTCTCGTCGAGCGCCTCGAGCGCGCGGAACCGATCGGCGAGGTGATCGGCGGGATCGACCGGATCGAAGGTCCGCCACACCTGCCGCCTCTGGCGTCGGTCGTGATGGCGTTCGGCGGCGAGGCGGACACTGATCATGGGTCGATCGATCCCGGCAGCACGACCTGGACCACATGATCATCGAGCTGATCCGGGCAGTTACACATCCGACGCGGGCGATCCGGTCAACATGAAGTACCCTGTCCATCATTTTGAAGGAGGTTGACGGCGTGCGCGCGGACGAGCTCGACCACAAGGAGCTCCTGGAGCTCGACCCCGAGGGCGGAGTGATCCGGTTCGCGGGGCAGCGCGCGCTGCTGCTCGACGCCGTCGCGATGGGGCTTCTGCGCAAGTACCTGGTCGAGAACTTCGGCATCACGGCGGCGCGGACCGTGCTCACCCAGTTCGGCTTCGCCCACGGCTGGCGCATGGCCGAGGCCATGCGCGCCGGGTTCCCGTGGGAGAGCGACGACGAATGGCGGAGCGCCGGCACGCGGATCCACGCGCTCGAGGGTCTGTTTCGCGTCGTCCCGGGCGGCAGCGGGCCGCTGTCCAGGACCGGCTCGATGATCGTCGGCTCCTACGAGGCCGAGCAGCACCTGCTTCATTTCGGGCGCTCCGAGGTCCCCGCATGCTGGACGATCTGCGGCCTGACGAGCGGCTACCTGAGCCGGATCGCCGGCAAGGACACCTACGTGCTCGAGGATGGCTGTGCCGGCAAGGGCGATGCCGCGTGCCACCTGTTCGCGCGCTCGCGGGAGGAATGGGGCGGCGAGCGCGCCGACGAGCTGCGCTTCTTCGAGCCGAGCCGCCTCAAGGACTGCCTCGATGTCTCGCTGCAGCGGGTGATGAAGACCCTGCAGGCCGCCGAGCGCAAGCTACAGCGACACCGGCGAGCGCTGACCCGCGTGGCACGCGCGGGCGATGCCGAGGAGCCGCTCGGGATCGTCACCCGGAGCGTCGCGATGCGGCAGCTGGTCGAGCTGGCGCGCCGCGTGGCCCAGGTCGACTCGACCGTGCTCATCACCGGCGAGAGCGGATCGGGCAAGGAGCGGATCGCGCGGCTGCTCCACGACGAATCCTCGCGCGCGACCGGACCGTTCATCGCGGTCAACTGCGGCGCCATCACCGAGACGCTGCTCGAGAGCGAGCTGTTCGGACACGCGCGCGGTGCGTTCACCGGCGCGACGCAGGATCGACCGGGGCTGTTCGAGGCGGCAAACCGCGGGACGCTGCTGCTCGACGAGATCGGCGAGGTGTCGCCCGCGATGCAGGTCAAGCTGCTGCGCGTGCTGCAGGAGCGCGAGATCCGGCGCGTCGGCGAGAACACGAGCCGGCACGTCGACGTGCGAGTCGTGGCTGCGACCAACCGCGACCTCACGCATGGGGTCGTCGGAGGCGCCTTCCGGCAGGACCTCTACTATCGGCTCAAGGTCGTCGAGCTGCACGTGCCGCCGCTGCGCGACCGCAGGGACGATATCCTTCCGCTCGCGCGCGTGCTGCTCGCCGACGCGGCGCTGCGGATGAAGCGCAAGGTCTCGGCGCTGGTCCCGCATGCTGCCGATCAGCTGCTGCGCTACGGCTGGCCCGGGAACGTGCGCGAGCTCGAGAACGCGATGGAGCGCGCCGTCGCGCTCGCGCGCGGAAGTCGCGTGGAGCTCGAGGACTTGCCCGAGGAGATCCGCCGCACGCTTCCCGACGCCACCGACGACGGCACGGTGCGCCCGCTCGACGAGATCGAGAAGGAGTACATCATCGCCGCGCTCGAGCTGAACGAGGGCAATCAGACGCGCACCGCCGAGCAGCTCCGGATCGGGTCCGCGACGCTGTACCGCAAGCTGAAGAGCTACGGCCTGATCGGAAGGCCCCGGACGCCGGATGGCCGCCGACGTCGCGCTGCGGGGTGAACGCTATGCCGTGCCGTCGCCGGCGGGCGGGGACGACGGCGGCTCCGGGGGCACCGGCGAGCTGGTCGGATCGGCCACCGCCAGCCCGGCGAGCGGGTCGGCGGCCGCGTCGCGGGACTTGCGGCGGAACAGCCAGCGGAACAGGCCGCCGATCGCGGCGAACACGACGATGAACGCCTTCTTGAACACGAGCAGGATCTTGGCGATCAGGCCGAGCTTGGAGGCGACCGCGACGCCGGCGCCGCCGAGCACGAGGCCACGCAGGCCGATGCCGGAGCTCTTGTCGTTCGAGCTGTGGTCGGCGTAGGTCGAGCCCGGCTTGAACCGGGTCGCCTGGAGGATCGCCAGCGCCTCCGTCTTCGAGGCCTCCATCCGCTCGGGGGCGTCGATCAGGTTGACCGACAGATAGCCGTTGCGGCCGAGGATCCGGGTGAAGAAGTTGACGACCTTGCCGCTGGCAGAATGCGCGGAGAGGCCCCAGACCAGGTGGTGCTGCGCGCGCTCGTAGCGCGGCGGCTCGGTCCAGCTGTCGACGAAGAGGTCCGGGATCCCGAGCTGCTTGCGCCGCTGGTTCTGCTCCATCGTGCCCTTGCGATACGAATCCAGCAGGTCGCCGGCGTCGAGCTCGTCGGCGTCCGAGTCGTCGATGTACCCGGAGCCGTCGTAGTGGATCACGATCAGCCACTCGCGGTCGGGCTTGTACACCATCGCCAGGACGCTCTCGGGGGGATTGCCTTGCTTGCGGGACAGCTCCTGGGCCTGGGCACGCTCGAGCAGGCCGAAGCCTTCAGGAAGCGCGATCTCGGCGCTGTTGCCGAGGTCGACCAGCCTGGGGCCCATGACATGTGGAATCTCCGCGGCGTCGCCGGTCTCGGCCGGCGTCTCGGTCCGCGCCTCGGTCGGCGCCTCGGTCGGCGCCTGGTCTGCATTGTCCGCCTTCGCTGCCTCCGGATCGGGGCGCTCTGCGACCGGCGCGACCGCGGGCCTGGCCCCGGCCTTGGCGTGGTCCGCCTTGGCCGGTTCCGCCCTGGCGGGCCGGGTGTCGGCCCTCGCCACCGCCACTGCACTGATGATCAGAAGGACAGATGTCGCCGCGCGCAGCCCCATCGAGATCGAGTACCACGCGTCCGCCGCGGGTGTCGATCAGAACCATGGCGTCGCCCTCGCGATCGCGCGCTCGTCACACACTTGCCGTGCAGGTGCGTGCCTGCCCGGCGTGGCGGGCATGTCCGCCCCGGTGCGTGCTATGGAATGCCGCATGGCATTCGTCGACCAGCTCGAGGCCTTCAAGTCCGAACGCCTGGCCCCGATCCTCGGCGCCGGCCGCACGTCGCTGTCGGCCGAGGTGCCGCCGGAACAGGCGACCCAGCTGCTCCAGGTCGCGCTCGCCAACGAGATCAACGTCGCCGAGCTGGCGGCGGCGTGGATGCCGAGCACCCGCGAGCTCGACGTCAAGCTCGCGTTCGCGCGCCAGGCCGGCGACGAGGCCGGCCACTTCCAGCTGGTCGCGGACCGGCTCGCCGCGCTCGGGTTCGACATCGCCGGCTTCGCGCCCGGGGATAACCCGATGTTCCAGTACCTGCGCGGCCTCGGCACCACCGTCGAGAGGATCGCGGCCGGGCTGGTGACGCTGGAGTCGATCGCCTACGGCGTCAACGAGAACTTCATGGCGCTGTGCGAGCACCGCGGCGACCTCGAGACCGTGCGGATCTACAGCGAGTACATCCAGCCCGACGAGCAGCGCCACCAGCAGCTCGGCCAGCAGCTGATCGCGAAGTACGCCACCACGCCCGAGCTCCAGCAGCTGGCGCAGGCCACCGTCGCCCGCCTGCTCGAGATCGCCGGCGCGACGCGGGCCGCCGCCGCCACCCGGCTCGGCACCGCCTGCTTCCCGGGCTGCTAGCCGGTCACTCCGGCGGCAGCAGCTGCCGCACCAGGCTGAGCACCTCGGCGACGCTGAACGGCTTGACCAGCACGGCATCGTGGAGCCCGGCGTCGCCCGTGGGCACGGCCTCGGGCAGCGCGGTCATCAAGATCGCCGGGATCGCCGCAAGCCGCGGATCGGCGCGCATCTGCCGGATCATCTCGGGTCCGTCCATCACCGGCATCATCAGGTCGGTCAGCACGAGATCGGCGCGGCGCTGCGCGAGGCTCTCGAGGCCGAGCTTGCCGTTGATCGCGAGTGCGACGTCATAGCCGGCCTCACGCAGGACATCTGCGGTGATATCGGCGAGTCCGAACTCGTCGTCGACTATGAGGACCGATTGCGTCATGTCTGCCGGGCCAGCTCAGCGCGGGGGCTCTGGTTCTGCCACGGTCCTCGCGGCGCCGGTGAGGATCTGCTCCGCGCTGTCGAAGGTATCGGCGACCACCACGCCGCGGTCCGTGATCTGGAACTCGCGGATCGCGCCTTCGTAGGCGCGGTCGCGGACCTTGAGGATCGAGATCAGCCGGTAGAGCTGCGAGCGCAGCTCGACGTGACGCAAGAGGAGGATGTTGTCGGCGAGCGCCGAGACGCCGTCGATCGGGACCTCGATCGCCGAGCCGACGAGGTCGGCGGTCTCGAGCGTGAACAGCGTGGTGACGCCGCGCCGGGTCAGCTCGTCCGCCAGCGCCGAGAACACCGCGCGGGTCCGCTCCGGGTACTCGGCGTGGTGGCGAAACCCGTGGAGACCGTCGAAGCACAGCCGGGTCACGCGGTGCTCGACCACGGCGCGCAGCACGCGCTCGACCACGGCGTCGAGCACGCCCTCGGTCGGCGCCTCCCACAGCAGGTGCAGGACGCCGCGCTCGCGGGCGGCATCGAGCCCGAGGCCGAGCCGGGCGCCCTTGGCGAGCAGGCTCGGCGGCCGCTCGTAGAACCCCAGGTAGAGCCCGATCTGATCGTCGCGCGCGCCGGCGGACAGGAACTGCAGGCCGAGCATGGTCTTGCCGCTACCCGACGGGCCGAGCACGATGGTGTTCGAGCCGCCCGGCAGCCCACCGCGCAGCATCGCGTCGAGCCCGATCACGCCGAAGTTGGCCTGCCCGGTGGGGCGCGGCGCCGGATCGTGCTCGTCGGGGGTGTGCAGCAGGGCCTCGATCCGGGGCCGGATCTTGATCCCGGCCGCCGAGATCTCCAGGGCGTGCCGGCCGCGGAGCTGCCGGGTGCCACGCATCTTGCGCACCAGGATGTGGCGCAGCGACTGCACGCCGATCACGGTGTCGCCGAGCTCGATCAAGCCATCGACCATCGTGTGCTCGGGACGGAACCCGGCGGCGCGCTCGGTCGACGACAAGAGCAGCACGGTGCAGCCGGTCATCCCGCTGATCGTCTGGATCTCGTGGATGAATTTCTTGAACGCGCGGGCCGACGGCGCGAACTCCTCGGCCGACACCAGGCCGTCGAGCACGACGAACGTCGCCTTGCGCGCGTGGACCGACTCGCGGACCGACTTGAGCAGCCCATCGAGCCCCGACTCCTCCAGCACCTTGAAAGCGCTGATGTAGTAGATCGCCGAGGACACCAGATCCGGCCGGAAGAACCCCATGCTCCGGAGGTGCGCGATCATCCGGGTGTGCGACTCCGCCAGCAAGGTGAGATAGATCGTGCTGTCGCCCTGCCCTGCGCGATGAAAGCAGATCTGGTTGCCCAGGATGGTCTTGCCCGAGCCGGGCGCGCCCTCAACAATGTAGACGCCGCCTTTGAACAGGCCGCCGTTCAGGACGGTGTCGAGACCGGGGACCCCCGTGTCGATCCGGTCCATGCTCCGGGTATCAGGCATGGGCTATTCAACCACGGGGGTGCGACCGCCTGAAGTGCACGAGCCCGGAAGCGTCTGGACCGGCGCCGAGGTCTCGCGCAGCAACGGTGACGCTCCGCAGGTCGACGCCGCTCGTTGTTTGTGGCATTGAATCGCGCTCTCGACCGCGTCGGCCATCGTGTACCCCTTCGCGGGACGAGCTGCCCCGGGACGAATCGCAAGCCCGCGCGGTCATACAAGAACCGCTCCAAAATGCAGCAGCCTGGCTAACCATCCGAACATCCGTCGCTCTCACCAGAGGGGTCTTGACCCTGGCTTGCGTATGCGGAAGTTTCGCGGCCCCGCGCTCGCGCGAGGACGCCCACCGAGCGTGGTCGCACGCCGTGTCGGGTTGCAGTGGGGACGTCGCCCCTGGATCGATCGCCGATCCAGGCGAACTCGAGTAGCGATGCCGATGTCGCAGCGCGCCCGGGTGCTGGTGATCGACGACGAGCCGTTGATCGCGCGGATCCTGCAGCGCGGGCTGTCGCGCCACGAGGTCACGGTCGCCGGCCATGCGCGCGACGCGCTGGCGCGGATCGAGCGTGGCGAGACCTTCGACGTCATCCTGTGCGACCTGATGATGCCGGACCTCAGCGGCATCGACCTCCACGAGTACCTGACGCGCCAGCACCCGGCGATCGCGGCGCGCATCGTGTTCATGACCGGCGGCGCCTTCACCTCGAAGGCCAGGCTGTTCCTGTCGAACATTTCCAACGAGCGGATCGACAAGCCGTTCTCGCTGGCGCAGGTCAACAAGCTGGTCGAGCGCCACCTCTCCGCCGCGCCGCCGTGACGCAGCCGGTCACCTGGGCCGGCGGTACAGCGAGACGATCGGCACGCCGTCGCTGGTGAGCACGTCGATCGGCTGGACCGTGCCGTACGCGCTCCAGATCAGGTAGTCGTGACGGTTGAAATGCAGCTCGTGGATCACCACCGCGAGCTCGCTGCGCGCGATCCCGGCCTGCTCCCAGCCGGCATCGACCAGCGTCGGCAGCACCAGGCGCGCGCGCTGGTACAGCCCCCACGCCGGCGAGGCGTCGTGGGTGTAGACGTAGGTCGTGCCGGTCGGCCGCGCCTCGGCCGCGAGCCTGGGCAGGACACCGCGCATCGCCACGCCCCAGAACTGCCGGTTCATCCCGAGGTCGGCGCCGCCCGGCGCGCCGCCGGCCAGCGCGCTGTACCAGGTCAACGCGTAGGGCTCGGCGACCCAGGTCTCGACCGCCGCGGCGATCACGACCGCGCCACCGACCGCGGCGATCGCGACCCGCGGCGACAGCCGACGCAGCAGCGCCACCGCGTGCGCCGCCTCCACCGCGAGCCGGGCCGCCCACACCGCGCCGACTCCCGCCGCGATGCAGATCGTCGGCAGCACCGGCATCCAGTGCTTCTCGGCGCCGAAGATCGGCGTCGTGCCGAGGAAGAACGGGCCGATCGACGCGGCCGCCGACAGCGCGAGCAGGAGCGCCGGCGCCCGCGGCACGCGCCGGGCCCACCCGGCGATCCAGACGCCGGCGCCGGCGACCGCGGCGGCGAGCGTGCTAGCCGGCACCGTGACCAGCGTGGTCAGCAGCGCGACGTGCCAGGGGAACCGGGGCGCGTTCCAGTTCCGGCCGAGGTACTCGTAGTTGTAGTGGACGTGGCCGAGGTGGAACGCGAGCCAGTCGCGGACGTGGTGCACCGGCTCGAACCACAGCCACGGCCACACCGCGTACAGCGTGACCGGCCCGAGCACGGCGAGCGAGGCGAGCACACGCCAGCGGTGGCCGAGCACCGCGCCGAGCACCGCGCCGGTCCGGGCGAGCACGCCGCCTGCGACGCCCCGCGGCCGCACGCGCAGCCCGAGGATCACGTAGTGCACGCCGAGCGCGAACGGCAGCAGCAGCGCCGTGTGCTTGGTCGCGAGCGCCAGGCCCCAGACCACGCCGACCTGCCACGGCCAGCGCCGGCCGTCGAGCCCGCGCCAGTAGGCGTGCACCGTCGCGAACCACAGGGTCATCGTCGGCGCGTCGAAGCACGCCAGCCCGGCGTGAAACAGCGCGCGCGGCAGGACCACGATCAGCAGCGCGGCGATCACGGCCTGCGCCAGGCCCCACAGCTCGAGCACCATGCCGTAGGCCAGCACGACCAGCACGCCGTGCAGGATCGCCGAGGGCAACCGGAACGCCGTGACCTCGCCGGCGACGCCCAGGGTCTGGTGCAACAGCTTCTCCGACAGCCCGAACAGCGTCTTCATCGCCGGCGGGTGCTCGCGGTTGTTGTCGGTCGCGCCCGGGCCGCCGAACGTCCGGGTCACGGACGCCTCGCCCGCGCCGTGCTGGAAGGTCACCAGGCCGGTCCACCACGCGGCGTATCGCGCGCCGGCCTGCATGTAGACCACCTCGTCGCGCGCGATCCCGACGCCCTGCTGGTTGGCGACCACGGCGATCGTCGCGACGAGCCCGAGCGCCCAGCCGAGCCCGCGGGCCGCCCGGGACGGCCGGACCGCCGGCCCGGTCATTGCCTGGCCTCGGCCGCAAAGCAGATCCGGCGGTTGGCGTCGGTCGCGCGCGCGACGAACGTGACGTCGGCCGGTCCCGGCGCGGTCGGCGCCGCGAACCGCACCCAGCCGTCGTCGATGCCGGGCGCCACCGACGCGACGACCTTGCCGCCGATCTCGACGTCGAGCCGGCCGGGCGAGCGCACGTCGCGCCGGGTGAACACGTCGGCGATGCCGGCGTAGCCGACCAGCTCGCGGCCGAGCGGCAGCTGCGGGAACGTGATCCGCACCGGCCGGCCGGGCGCCGGGCTGATCTGCACGCAGCGGTGCGGCGCGAACCCGACCTCGGCGAGCTCGAGCGTCGGCCGCGGCCCGTCGCTGGTCGCGGACGCCAGGCGCTGCACCACATCGCCGACCACGATCGCCGGGGCGCGCTCGTAGCGCCGCACCGCGACGCCGCCGTGGTCCTCGGCGGCGACCGGCGCGAGCCCCGCGGTGTCCGGCGACCGCGCGCCGCGGATCGCGAGCTCCCAGATCCGGCCGTAGCGCGCCGCGTCCATCCGCGCCGCG
>DASWRS010000254.1:0-2429 GCA_036403075.1 Kofleriaceae bacterium | reverse complement strand
GACTTCTCGCTGCCGGTGACGAGCGAGCAGGCAAAGCCGCAGCCGGCGCCTCGAATGCCAGCTCCCGCGCCCGCGGCCCGCGAGATCGACTTCTCGCTGCCGGTGACGGCGACGAGCGAGCTGACCGCGCTGCGGCAGGCGCCACGCCCGGCGTCAGAGCCGCGCGGCGACTCGGCACCGCCGGCGGCCGCCACGAGCGAGAGTGGCGCACGTCCACCTGAGGTGGAACCGCTCCCCGCTGCGATGGCCTCGGCGTTCGCCGAGCCGTCGCGCGTCGGGCCGGGAACGATCTCGTCGACGGCCGGCGGCGCCGATCCCAACACGGCATGGCCGCCGCGCCCGATCCCGTCCGGGCTCTCGTCGCCCGATGCGGCGCTGCGCCACGGCGCGATCCGCGACCCGGCTGCCGAGGGTAGCGATCAGCTACAGGTGCTGACCCGTCGCCGGCTGTGGTGGATCGGCGGAGCGGTGGGCAGCATCGCGGTCGGCGTGGTCATCGCCGCCGCGCTGATCAATCCCTCGGACACGCCATCGGACCAATCGCCGGACAGCGCGTCCGAGCGCTCGGCGCCTGGCCCGGGGCGCGGGCCGCGCGGCCCTCGACGGGTGCGCGAGGTCGCGGCGGCGCCTGCCAGACCCGCTGCCGCCGCGACGCCCGCGCGCAAGCCGCCCGCTCCGCGATCGCCGCCCGCCGCCGAGATGCCGGCGGCACGGAGCACGCCGCCCGGTCGATCGCTCGCCGTCGCGGCAGCGCCCCCCTCCGCGCCGGCCCGACCTGGTCCGCACGCGGCGAAGAAGCTCATCACCAAGAAGCTGGTCGTCGACTACAGCTCGCGGCCGAGCGACCCGGCGCCGCCCGGCCTCGTGGCACAGACCGAGGAGGATCCCGCGATCGGCAAGGCGCGGGGCGCCTACACCACCGGGAACCAGAAGCTGTTCGCCGGCGACCTCGACGGCGCGATCCACTCCTATCACCAGGCGCTCGAGCTCTACCCTGGCTACGTCGGCGGATATCGCGGGCTCGGCCTGGCGTACGCGCAGCTCGGTGACACCGCCAGCGCGCTCGAGGCACTCACGACCTACATCGAAGCGGTCCCGGCCGCGCGCGACGCCGCGCTGATCCGGAAGCGGATCGCGCGCCTGCAAGCCAGGTGACGCCGCGCTTGCGCGTCCGATGCTGGCCGCGCGCAGCGTCGCACGGAGCTTCGCGTCGCGCCGCGCTCCGGGGTAGTTTTCCGGGGTGACCGCGATCGGACCCGGGCCGCTGCGCGCGCGCTGGCTGTTGCTCGGCGCCGCGGCGATCGTGCTGGTCGTCCACTCGCTGGCCTACAACTTCGTCACCGATGACGCCTACATCTCGTTCGTGTTCTCGCGCAACCTCGCGGAGCACGGCCAGCTGACGTTCAACCTCGGCCAGCCGGTCGAGGGCTACACCAACTTCCTGTGGACGTTCGTGCTCGGCCTCGGGATGCTCGTGGGGATCCCGCCGGAGCACGCGTCGCGGGTGCTCGGGACCGCGTGCGCGCTGGCGACGCTGTATGTCGTGTTCCGCCTCGCCGAGCGCGCGCTCGGCCGTCGCACGCCGTGGGCCGCGGTGCCGGCGCTGCTGCTCGCGTGCTCGTCGGGCTTTGCGTGCTGGACCTCGGGCGGCCTCGAGACCCAGCTCTACACGCTGCTGGTCACCGCCGCGCTCGACGCGCTGGTCGCAGCGGTCGAGGCGCCGCGCGCGCTGCGCCGGGCCGGCGTGGTGCTCGCGCTGGCGTCGATGACGCGGCCGGAGGGGCCGCTGGTCGCCGTGGTGCTCGGCGCGGTGTGGCTTGGACACCGCGTGGCCGCCCGGCTACGGCGTGCGCGCGCGGCGGCGGCGGTGCCCGACGCCGGCGCGGCGCGCGGTGTTCGCGACGAGGCGATCGCGGTGGCGTGGTTCGTGGCGCTGTGGGCGCCGTGGTTCGCGTGGCGCTGGTGGTACTACGGCTATCCGTTCCCGAACACGTACTACGTCAAGGCGTCAGGACCGTGGGCGAGCCCGGCGATGGCGCACGAGATGTGGAAGCACGGCGGCTACTACCTGTGGGTGTGGCTGAGGCAGTCGCACGTGATTTACGTGCTGCCGATCGTGCTGTGGGGCCTCATCGCGATCCAGCCGCGCACGCCGCGGTTCGTGCTCGCGCTGACCTGCGCGCTGCTCGCGGTCGTGTACCTGGTGTACGCCGCGAGCGTCGGCGGCGACTTCATGGGCCTGCACCGGTTCATCATGCCGGTGTTCGTCGTCGCGGCCGTCGGGCTCGTGCTCGGGCTCGAGCGCATTCCGTACGCGCGCTTCGCCGCGCCGGTGCTCGTGCTCGCGTTCGCCGCGACGCAATTCCTCCTGACGCGCGACAGTCTCCGCTGGGGCAACTTCGCCGCCGACGAAGGCGTGATCGACACGC
>DASWRS010000253.1:0-49482 GCA_036403075.1 Kofleriaceae bacterium | reverse complement strand
GTGGACGTCAAGCACCCACAGGACACGGGGAGGCCCGGTACTTATTTCCGGATTCCTCGATGAGGATTTTGTCTTTTCGGCTCGCGCAGTTACGCGATTTGGGACGGGAACGAGCTAACCTTCCCTGACAGTTTGGCAAATGAAATCGAGCGTATAGTGGAGAGCGCACGGGACTTAGGCTTCATAGCTGAAGCGCATGCCCGCATTGTGAAGGCGAAGGCAGCGGAGCGAAGCACATGCGTCTCTATCTCGGCATCACCTTCAAAGACGCCGCTTCGGCTCGCCGACTTACGGCGGGTTCTTAGTCCACATTTGGGACGCGCGGTGGAGCTTGCCCCTCAACTGCGGACCGAACCGTTGGATCGATGGCTCTCCGAACGAGGGTGGAGCTATGATCCTGCTGACGTGATCGCGAAGCCGATCGGTGACGCGATAGCGTTCGCCTTTCCTGAACGCGAAGCGCGACAGCCCGTTGTCGTCGTTATTCTTGGCGATGTTGTCGAGCAGATTGAGGACCCAGAGGTCACCGCCACCTTGTTCGCGGTCGATGAGTAAACTGCGTAAGTTTACGCGCTGAAAGTCGAATCCGCGACAGCGCCGAAAATAGAAACATCGGGGTCCCGGTTTCTCTGGCGCTTGACCTCCTGTCGCCACCGGCCTCGGAGGGGACCACTCCCACCGGGATAACCGGGACCATGGACCCACCTACTGGCCACTCGCCGGAGGCACGACGGGGCACGGACCCACCTACTGGCCACTCGCCGGAGGCACGACGGGGCAGTCAAGGGGCGCCGCAGGCGCCGAGCGCAGCGAGCTCGCCCTCTACGGCACCGGCGGCCTCTGGCATCCTGTTCTCGAGCACAGACCCCAAGCGGGGGCGTCCACCGTCGACGACCGTTGGGCCCGTGCGGCGCGCCATGTGCCCAACCCGAGCGTCAGTGATGCACCATGAAATAGCTTCACGCCGCTAAGCTCTTGCAGCATGGACGCCGAAACCAACGACGAACGACAGCGTAGTGATGCGCCGGTACCACACAGCGCGTGCCGATGTTCTCGATTACGGCAACGATGACTTTCATGAGGTCCATCAACAACTCGACGACGCCATCGACGAAGCCGCCCGGGCGATCCTCGCGGCGAAGATGTCTGGCGACGCGAAGACGGACCGCGGTCAGCTCGTGCGCGTCACATTCCCGGAGGCGAAGTGTCGCGGTCGAGCTCGGGGTGCACGACACCGAGGTCGACGTGGCGCGAACTGCGGCGCGGTGCCGCGAGCGGCGACGTGGCACATGCCGAGCGGCTCGGCGACCTGGCGAGGGCGCTGGGTCGCGGGTCGCACTGGCTGCGGGCGGCGCCCGAGGCGACCGGGGCGCTGGTGTGGAACCGACTGCGCCGGTACGGCTGGACGGCGAGCGACCTCGATGCACAGCTTGGCGTGCCCCCGGCTGCCGACATGCTGCGGGTGCGCCATGCGGCGACGAGAGAGAGTCCGGCGCTGGTCCGTAGCCTCGAAGGCCACACCGGCTGAGTGACTGCGTGCGCGGTGACGCCGGACGGCCGGCACGTGGTCTCGGCGTCGGGGGACCGAACGCTCAAGGTCTGGGGGCTGGGAGCGGGCGGGTGGTGGGCACGAGCGTCAGAGCCGCGATCTATCCTCGGTGGATGGGCGTCATCCACTTTGACGAGGAGGACGAGGTCGACCTGCTGACGGAGTGCGTCCGGAGCTACTTGAACGACTTCCACAACCGGTTCCTCGGCCTGCTCGAACCGATAGTGCCGAGCTTCGCGCCACCGAAAGTGAAGGCCTACCTCGACTCGCTGGACAAGCTGTATGCGGAGCTGGAGCGGTGCTCGCAGCAGCCGGGCGACGATGGGCCGTTCGAGGTCAGCGATCGATTCGCATCCGCGCTGCGCGACGCGGTAATATGGACGAGGCTCAGAGTCGCGCAGCGGGTGGAGGAGCGGCGTTCGCTCACGATCGACCCGGACTTGCTGAAGAAGCTCGACTCCGAGCTGGAGCCGTACACGAGGCTCTTGAACGCGCAGTGGTTCCAGCGCGCAGAGGCGAAGCCAGTTCCGCAGCTAACGGAGTTCTTCCCTGTGCAGCGCGTCGAAGCCGACTTGGTGAAGGAGCACGGCCAGCCGAGGGCGCGCGAGTTCGACGAAAAATTCCGCATTCTCCAGGCGCCGGGACTCTTCCTCCACGATCTCGACAGGGCGAGGAGGGCCGCCGCCCTCCGCAGCGTCCTCGTAGCGGTGGGCTTCCTCGACATCGACGATTTCAAGAGTTTCAACAGCGAGCGCGGCAACCCGTACGTCGACCGCCACATGCTTCCGACGTTCATGCGTCGCGTCGAGGCCCACGTGTTCACCCGCGGGTACGCGTACCGCTACGGCGGCGACGAGTACGTGATCCTCCTCAACAACGTCACCGAGGAGGAGGCACTGGCATCGATGGATCGTCTGCGGCAGGGGTTGGCGGAGCTGTCCTACGAGGGGATCCAGCGCAAGGCGACCGTCTCGGTCGGCGTGGTGATCGTGTGTCCGGACTGCCACCTCACTGGGCATGAAATCGAGCACGCGGCCGAGCGGGTGAAGGACTTCGCGAAGAAGAGCGGGCGCAATCGCGTCGCCACCTACAACAGCCCGCTCATCCAAGACGGGGACTGGCGCATAACGGCGGCACCGGTCTGAACCAGCGGCCGCGGGTCGGTCAGCGAGTGAGCACCGGTGAGATCGCCGAGCGTGCGGGTGGTGCTGGTGACCGGCCGCGGCTGCTCAACGGAGCGCGTTGAGGCACCACCGCTTGCCGCATGGCGCAATGCGGGCGACCGTTGACTTTCTGGTTCCTAGGCGTAGCCTAGAACCACCTCGCCCTCGAAAATCTTGAGCCGCTGGCCGGGTTTGAACCGGCGACCTACGGTTTACGAAACCGTTGCTCTACCCCTGAGCTACAGCGGCAAGGTAGGGGCTAACTGGTACCCGAGACAGGGGAATGGCGCAAGTGGCTCAGGGGGCGAACCGGCGAACCAGCCCCGAGTCGACCGCGGCGACGAAGGTGGCGAGCGAGGCGCCGGTCCAGGCGGCGCGGATCACGGCGACTGCGTCGGCGCCGGCGGTGGCGGCCGCGGCGGCGCGCTCGGCGGTGTCGATGCCGCCGACTGCCACCAGGGTCGCGCGGCCGTGGGGCCAGGCGAGGGCGGCGGGGCCGAGCGGCGTGGCGCCTGGCTTGGAGGGCGTCGGCCAGATCGGGCCGAGGTGGACGAAGTCGGCGGCGCCTGCGGCGGCGACGTCGCCGGGGGCCGCGTGGCGCGACACGCCGAGGCGCAGCGACGGCGCGAGGGCGCGGGCGTCGGCGATCGCGATGCCACGCTCCGGCAGGTGCACACCGTGGGCACCTGCAACCAGGGCGACGTCGAGGCGGTCATTGACCATCACCGGCGCGAACGGCTGGGCGGCGCGCACCAGCGCGAGCAGCGGGCGGCCGTCGAGGTCCTTCTCGCGGACCTGCACGAGGACCGTGCCGGCGGGGCAACCGGCGACGGCGCGCTCGATGGCGGCGCCGAACGCGTCTGCGATGGCGGCCCAGTCTCGGCTGTCGAGGACATCGGCGGGCACCATGAGGCGCCGGTCGGTGATGGCGACGACCCGCGGCTGAGGCGTGCTGTCCCCGGACGGGTCAACTGTCCCCATCGTTATTCGAGGAGCTGGGTGGTCGGCGACGAGGCGTTGGCGTAGTCGCGGCGGGGCATGCGGCCCGCGAGGAAGGCCTTGCGGCCGGCGTCGACCGCGAGGCGCATGGCCTCGGCCATGAGCACGGGGTGCCTGGCGCCTGCGATGCCGGTGTTCATGAGGACGGCGGTGCAGCCGAGCTCCATGGCGATCGCGGCGTCCGAGGCGGTGCCGACGCCGGCGTCGACGATCACCGGCACCGTCACGTTCTCGAGGATCAGCCGGATGTTGTGCGGGTTGCGGATGCCCAGGCCCGAGCCGATCGGCGCGGCGAGCGGCATGACGGCGAGGCAGCCCGCGTCCTGGAGCCGCTTGCAGGTGATGAGGTCGTCCGAGCAGTAGGGCAGGACGTGGAAGCCCTCCTTGACCAGGCGCTGGGCGGCCTCGACCGTCGCGGTGTTGTCGGGGAACAGGGTCTTGGGATCGCCGATGACCTCGAGCTTGACGAGCTCGTCCATGCCGAGCTCGCGGGCGAGGTGCAGGGTGCGGATCGCCTCGTCGGCGGTGTAGCAGCCCGCCGTGTTGGGCAAGAGCAGGTAGCGGCTGCGGTCGATCGCGTCGAGCACGGTCTGCTTGCTGGACAGATCGACGCGGCGCAGGGCGACGGTGACGATCTCGGCGCCCGAGGCGGCGAGGGCTTCGCGGGTCTGGTCGTTCGAGGCGTACTTGCCGGTGCCGACGATGATCCGCGAGCGGAAGGTCCGCGCGCCGAGGGTCCAGGTATCGGTTGCGTTGGTTTCCGGCATGTCAGCCTCCTCCGACGAAGGTGACGACCTCGACGCGGTCGCCTGCCGCGAGCAGTGTGGCCGCATGGAGGGCTCGAGGCACCACCTCGCGGTTGCGTTCCACCGCGACTGGCTTGCCCGCAAGACCAAGCTCACCGAGGAGCCCCGCGACCGAAGTGCCCTGGTTCACTGTCCTTGGTTGCCCGTTGATGACCACGTCGATCGTCACCGACATCGCGGCGAACCTACCACCACCGCCCCGGGGTGGCTCGCCCCAGGCCAGGACTCCTCGATATGAGGTGACGCACCGGGCTAGATGTAAGGATCGCGACATCAGCGCCGCGGTTTTCACCATCGTTGTGAAGTACCAGTCACACTCCCGACGTGTAGGATAACCGGCAAATCACTGAAACCCCGTTGGCGAGACGCGATCATGGTCACGGGCATGAGGCTTGTAGATGACAGCACGTCGGTAGGTCGTCACCCCCGTAGGAGCTTCGTCTTATGACTCTAGGAATCGCCCGCCCCATCATGTCCCCGGCTTCGCTGCCCGCGCTGAGGCCTGTAGACCCACGCAATGGGGGTGAGGATCCGGCCCGGATCCGAGCCACGATCGCGCGAGCGCCGCTGTTTGCGGCATTGCCGATCTCCGCGATCGAAGATCTGACGGCGCGGGTGAGTGTCCGAAAAGTTCCCGTGGGCTCGGCGGTGGTGGCGCAGGACGAGCCCGGGGACGCGATGTTCGTGATCATGTCGGGGCGGGTGAAGGTGGTGATCTTCGGGGAGAGCGGGCGTGAGGTGACACTATCGCTGCTGCGGTCTGGAGATTCGTTCGGCGAGATGTCGCTGTTCGACCAGGCGCCGCGCTCGGCGCACTGCCTGGCGATCGAGCCGACGACCTTGCTCGTGCTGTCGCGCGAGGACCTGCTGCGCCACATGCAGACCCACGCCCGGACGGCGATGAACCTGCTCGGCGAGATGGCGCGCCGGCTGCGCCGCGCCGACGAGACCATTGCGCAGCTCGCGCTGTGCGACGTCAACGAGCGGCTGATCCACCGGCTGGTCGGGCTCGCGCGCGAGGAAGGCGCCTCGGGCCCCGACGGGCTGGTGGTCCGCCGCCGCCCGACCCAGCAGGAGCTGGCGAACATGATCGGCAGCTGTCGCGAGACGATCTCGCGCGCGTTCAACCAGCTGGCGCGCGACGGCCTGATCATCCCGCGCGGTCGCTCGCTGGTGGTGACGCCGGCGCTGATCGAGCGCGCCGAGAAGAAGAAGGCCGCGTAGGCCGAGATCGCCGGCCGGCTTGACACGCGGGGGGATCCGGGTGATCCCCCAGGATATGCCGTCGTCGACGATGATCCGGCGCACCCGCGTCGAGGTCGACCTGGCTGCGATCATCGCGAACGCTCGCACGGTGCGCGCGGTGACGGCCGCCGAGGTGTTCGCGGTGGTCAAGGCCGACGGCTATGGCCACGGCGCGATCGCCGTGGCGCAGGCGCTGACCGCCGCGCGGGCGGCGGCCGGGTTCTGCGTGAGCCTGGTCGAGGAGGGCATCGCGCTGCGCGACGCCGGGGTCGCGGCGCCGGTGCTGGTGCTGGGCCCGAGCCAGCACGGCGGCGAGGACGACATGGTGATGGCGGGGCTGACGCCCGTGATCGGCGGCGCCGAAGATCTCGCAGCGCTGTCGGCGGTCGCGCGGCGCCGCGGGCGTACGATCGATGCGCACCTCAAGGTCGACACCGGGATGGGGCGGCTCGGGGTGGCCGAGGCGGACGCACCGCGGCTCGCGGCCGAGGCGGGGCAGGTCGGGATCGCGGTGGTCGGCCTGATGACCCACTTCGCCTGCGCCGACACCGACGCACCCGACGACCCGGGCTCGATGACGCGGGATCAGCTGCGCCGGTTCCGTGATGTGGATCGCGCGGTGACGGCGGCGGGGGCGCCGCTGCGCGTGCGACATGCGGCCAACAGCAGCGGCGCCTTGCTGTTTCCGGAGGCAAGGTTGGATCTCGTGCGCACCGGGATCGCGATCTATGGCCACGGCCGCTGGCCGGCCGGCGGTACGCCGCTCCAGGCGATGCGGCTGGTGACCGAGGTCGCCCAGCTGCGGGAGATCGCCGTCGGCGCCAGCGTCGGCTATGGCGCGACCTGGCGCGCGGCGCGGCCCAGCCGGGTGGCGATCTTGCCGCTGGGCTATGCCGATGGCCTGCCGCGACGGGCGAGCGGCCGCGCACAGGCGGCGATCCGCGGCCACCGCGTGCCGCTGGTCGGGGTGATCAGCATGGACATCGCGATCGCCGACGTGACCGATGTGCCCGAGATTGCCGTCGGCGATGCCGCCGTGCTGCTCGGACGCGCCTCGGGCGGTGCATCGATCTCGGTCGCCGAGTATGGTGCCTGGGCCGGCCTGTCCGAGTACGAAGTGACCTGCGGAATGAGCAAGCGCGTGCCACGCACCTACGTTGGAGAGCCGCCGTGACCGCGCCGCACGATCCGGACAGCGAGCCGACCGACGTCCGCGGGGCCGACGCGGGCCGCGGGCTGCCCGGATCGGTGCTCGACGACGGGCTGGCGCCGCCGCCGGCGCCGCCGGGAGGCTCGCTGACCGATCGGAGCGCCGGGGCGCCCCGCGGCGGCAATGGTGCCCCGCCGGCGACCGAGGGCACGACCGAGGATACGACCGACGGCACGAACCACGGCCACGCAGCGGCGGCGTCGTCGGTCGGCGGCGCCGTGGTCGCCGGCGTCAAGGACGCGGCGGCGCCGCTGGTGCGGCTGCTCGACACCCTCGGCGGCCACCTGATCCTGGTCGGCCGCGCGTTCGCCTGGTTGCCGCGCCGGCCGGTTCGCTCCGCGAACTACCTCGAGGCCGCCGAGTTCATCGGCTTTGGCAGCCTGCCGATCGTGCTCTTGGTCGGCGCGTTCACCGGCATGGTGATGTCGCTGCAGTCGGTCTACGCGTTCCGCCAGTTCGGGCTCGAGTCGTTCTCGGGCGGCACCACGGGCAAGGCGCTGTCGACCGAGCTCGGCCCGGTGCTGACCTCGCTGATGCTGTCGGGGCGGGCGGGGGCCGGCATGGCCACCGAGCTCGGCACGATGCGGATCACCGAGCAGATCGACGCGCTCGAGTCGATGGCGGTCAACCCGATCCAGTACCTCGTGCTGCCGCGCCTGATCGCGGCGATGATCGTCACGCCGATCCTGACCTTGCTGTTCTTCGTGGTCGGGATGGGCGGCGCCTGGCTGGTCGCGGTGGTGTTCGAGCACGTCGATCAGGGCCAGTGGATCGCCAACCTGCGCGACATCGTCGACCCGATCGACGTGATCCAGGGCCTGATCAAGGGCATGGTGTTCGGCTTCCTGGTCGCCCTGGTCGGCTGCTACCAGGGCTTCAACGCCAGCGGCGGCGGCCGCGGCGTCGGCATGGGCACGACGCGCGCGGTGGTGATCTCGTCGGTGTCGACCCTGATCCTCGACTATTTCCTGTCCGACATCATGCTGATGATCTTCCGTTCCGGAAAGGGATGATGGCGGGTATAAGGTCATCTCGGTGGTGAGCCTGCGCGCCATGGCGCTCGTGCGCTTCGCGGATCCCGCGCATCCCGCGCATGCGGCCGATCGCGCCGCGGGCGGTGCGCCGTGAAGTCGCTGTCCGCGGGCGTCCGCGTCGCGGTGCTGTTCCTGCTCCTGGCGGTCGGCGGCTACCTGGTGTGGAAGAACCTCGGCCAGAACCCCGCGGGCAAGGACAACTACACGCTGTTCGCGAAGTTTCGCGACGCCTCGGGGCTGCCCAAGCGCACCAAGGTCGTGGTCGCCGGCCTGCCCAAGGGCGAGGTGATCGGGCTCGCGGTCGAGGGCCGCTACGCCAAGGTCACGTTCAAGATCGACGAGGAGATCACGGTCTGGACCAGCGCGGTGGTGGTCAAGAAGGCGCGCTCGCTGCTCGGCGATAACTACCTCGAGATCGATCCGGGCGACGAGGTCAAGCAGGCGCCGGACGGCACGCGGCAGAGCTTCACCCGGCTCGGGCCGAGCTGCGCGACGTACGGCGACGCCGACCCGCGCAAGTCGGACGCCTGCCGCCAGATCGTGAACGTGGTCGAGGCGACCACGCCCGATCAGCTGCTGCACCGCATGGAGCAGACGCTGCCCAACGTCGATCGCGTGCTCGAGAGCGTGCGCGATCTGTCCGAGGACGTGCGGCGGATCGTCAACGGTCCGCTGCAGTCGGTGGCGACGCGGGTCGACGGCCTGGTCCAGCGCGAGGCCGGGACGGTCAGCGACATCATCGAGCGCGCCGATCGCTCGATGGCGCGGATCGAGCAGATCACCGCCGACCTGCGCTCGATCACCAAGGGCGCCGACCCGCGGATCGAGCACATCCTGCACAACCTCGACGACGCGTCGGCCGAGGCCAAGGACCTGGTCACCACCGCGAAGAGCGAGCTGACCCAGACCGGCGACAAGCTGCGCGACAAGCTCGACAAGCTCGACGGCGTGATCAGCAACACCCAGTCGATCACCCGCAAGATCGACGAGGACAAGGGCACGCTCGGCCGGCTGGTCAACGATCCGGCGATCGCCGACAACGTCGAGCAGATCACCGAGGACGCCAAGGGCTTCCTCGGCACGCTGTTCGGGCTCAAGGCGTACGTCGGGCTGCGCAGCGAGTACAACTATCGTGCTGGCCTGCTGCGCCACTACATCAGCGTCGAGCTCCACACCCGGCCCGACAAGTTCTACCTGATCGAGCTCGAGAAGGGGCCGCGCGGTGCGTACCCGGACGTCACGCTGACGTTCGATCCGACGATCGACCCCAACCACTGGATCCGCCGGACGGTGATCCAGGACCAGATCCGGTTCACGTTCCAGTTCGCCAAGCGGTTCTCGTGGCTGACCCTGCGCTACGGCCTCAAGGAGTCGACCGGCGGCGTCGGCGCCGACGTCGATCTGCTGTGGTTCGATCGCGACCTGCGGCTGTCGGCGGACGTGTTCGATGCCTCGTGGGATCAGTACCCGCGGGTCAAGCTGGCCGCGGCCTACGAGCTGTTCCACCACATCTACGTGCTCGGCGGGATCGACGACCTGATCAACCATCCGAACAAGCTCCCGATCATCGAGGGCGCGTCGGGCGTGCCGGTCCAGTTCAACACGTTCCAGTACGGCCGCGATTACTTCTTCGGCGGCATGCTGCGGTTCAACGACGAGGACCTCTCGGCGCTGCTGTCGGTCGGCGGCTCGGCGCTCGGCAGCGCGACAAAGTGATCGCGGTCATCGGTCGTGCGTGATCCGGACCCGCGCGATCAGCTCGCGGAGCTCGTCGTCGTCGACCACCGCGGCCTCGCGCACGATCTGCTCGCGGGCGGCGCCGGTGGCCGGCGTCGGGGCCGGCGCGGGGGGCGGGGCGGGGCGGCGCGGGGCGCGCAGCGCGACCGGATCGCGGCGGCGCTGGCCGGCGAGGCGGAACTTGAGGTCGTCGAACACGGCGGGCTCGCCGAGCCGCTCGCGCAGGCTCGCGACCAGCTGCGGCCGGAGCAGGTTGAGCTCGTGGAGCCACGCGCTGGTGGCGACCTCGACCCACAGCACGCGATCGAACACGCCCTCGGGCCGGGTGCGCTGGGCGATCCGGGCGCCGACCAGCTCGGTCCACTCGGTGACGACGCGGCCGGCGCGGACCTGGTCGGTGATGCCGTGGAGCGCGAGGGCGGCGGCGACCGCGGCCTGCGCGGTCTGCGGACCGAGCGTCCGGGGCGTCCACGGCTGACGCCGCTGCTTCACGACGCGCGCAGCCGCCGGATCAGCTCGCGGAGCCGGCGATCGCCGTCCCCGTCGCGGCTGACGAAGCGCAGCCCGGAGCCACCGGAGGGCACGTGGTACGAGACCCGCCCGGCGATCGCGAGCGGGGCGGCCGCGCCCGGCGGGGTGACCTCCACCGTCAGCTCGGTGTCGATCGGCAGCGGCTCGGGCGTGGTGAGCAGCGCGCCACCGACGCCGATCTCGCTGATCGCCGAGTCGACGAAGCTCGAGCTGTTGGTGAGCCGGTACCGCACCGCCACCGACACCGGGAGGCGATGGTGGCGGCGCCGCGGCACGTCGGTGCGCCGGCCCGAGAACACCTCGTGGAGGAACGTGAGCTTGGTCTGCTCGTCGGTGGCCAGGACGATCGTCGCGCCCGCGCGGACCCGCATGCGCGGCAGCGCCGGCCGCCAGCTCTGGACCGTGCCGCGGACCAGGACCTTGTTGGGCAAGAGCTGGGACGAGATCTCGATGATGACGGGCTGCTGCGGTTCCAGCTCGTCGGTCGTGGGCACGAACACCGGATCGGTGGTGGAGTCGCTTGGTGCGAGCTCGCGCCATTCTTCGGCGGTCCGAATTCGGAGCTTGAGGATTACCATCGACGATCGCGGGCGACCGTACCAAATGCTGGCCGCGGTGCGCCAGCCGGGGCACGTGTTTGCTTCATGGAGCCGATCACCCGCCGTGAAACCGTAATCGCCAGACCTGGAGCAATGCCTCGAGAAAGATCGCACGCGACATCTTCGACTGACCTACACGTCGGTCGACGAACACGATCGGGGTCTCCACCACCCGCAGGCGCTTGGTCAGCGCGCGGTACTTCATCTCGATCTGAAAGCTGTAGCCATTGGATGTGATCGTGGAAAGGTCGATCGCCTCGAGCGCGGCCCGGCGCCAGCAGATGAACCCGGCGGTGACGTCGCGGAGCTCGACGCCCAGGACCGTCCGGGCGTAGAGGCTGCCGCCGCGCGACAGGAGCTTGCGGCCCAGCCCCCAGTTCCGGGTCCCACCGCCCGGGACGTAGCGGGAGCCGACCACGACGTCGGCGCCGTCCTGGGCCAGTGCGAGCATCTCGGGCAGGTACCTCGGGTCGTGGCTGCCGTCGGCGTCCATCTCGAACAGGTAGTCGTAGCCCCGCGCCAGGCCCCAGCCGAAGCCCTCGACGTAGGCCGTGCCCAGGCCGAGCTTGCCGGCGCGGTGCATCACATGGAGGCAGGGCTCGGCGCCGGCGAGCTCGTCGAGCACGGCGCCGGTGCCGTCCGGGGAGTTGTCGTCGACGAACAGCAGCTCGGTGCCGGGCAGCGCCGCGAGCAGGCGGGCCGCGATGTCGCGCACGTTCTCGCGCTCGTTGTAGGTCGGGACCACGATCAGCGCGTGCGACATCGCCGCGCGGACCATAGCGATCCGTCCCGGGCGCCGCAACGCGCTATGCTTGCCGGGGTGAGATCGCGCCGCGCGTGGGTCTACGTGCTGTCGATCGCCGTGCTCGTCGTGCCGGCCGGCGGCATCGCGTACCTCGGCGCGGTGTCGTACCGCAACGAGCGCGGCGCCGTATCGGCCCAGAACGAGCGTCAGCGCCAGGCGGCGCTCGGGATCGGCAACCGGATCACGCGCGCGGTCGAGGACGCGCTGGACCAGACCGAGCGCTCGGTCGCCCAGGGTGCGCGGCCGTCGGCGCCCCTGGCGCGGTACTGGTTCTGGATCGACGCCGATCAGCACCTGCGGATGCCGCATTCCGCGCCACCCACGGGCGATCTCGGCGGCGGCCTGGAGCGCGGGGCAGGCTGCGCGGGCGGGGCGCTCGAGGACTGCGTGCAGGAGCTGTCGACCCGGCAGGCCCGCATCGCCCGGCTGCATGCCGCCGAGCGCGCCGAGGCCGCGGCAAGCTGGCTCGAGGCCCGGCGGCAGTACGCGGCGCTGGCGGCGTTCGCCGATACCGGGCCGAGCGCGCTGCTCGGGCTGGCACGGGTGCTGGCACGGCTCGGCGTTGGCCATGCACCGGGGGCGCTCGCCGAGCTCGAGCGCCGGTTCGGCGACCGCAGCTTCGACGGCGTGCCGGTGCCGCTGGTGGTGGCGACCCTGCGCGCCGAGGCCGCCAGCCCGGGAGCGCCCCCGGGGGCGACCACCGGCGCAACCAGCGGCGCAACCACCGGCGCAACCACCGGCGCGCTGCTCGGCGTGGCCGCCGACGTGCTCGCCGGCCGGTACGCCGTCGCGCCGGTGATCCAGCTCGGCGTGCTGGTGCACCTCCGGTCGCGGCTGCCCGAGGCGCTCGCGCCCGAGCCGGCGCGCCGGTGGGCCGAGCTCGACGCCCGGATCGCCGAGCTGCGCGGCGAGGCCCGGGCCGCGGCGGGGCTGGCCGACGACGTCGCCGAGATCGCGCGCACCGCCACGCCGGCATGGCGCGGCCGGCCGGCGGCGCGCGAGCCGGCGCGCACGCTGATCTACCGCCGGCGCGGCGACGGCGGGGTGATCGGCTTCGCGGTCGACGCGCCGATGCTGGAGGCCGCCGCCGGCGCGGCCCCCGGGATCCCCGAGCTCGCGGTCGCCAGCCACGCCCATGCGCTCGTGCTCCTGCCCGGCACCTCGCCGGGCCCCGAGCTGCGCACGATCCAGCAGGTGCCGCTCGGCGCGGCGCTGCCGCACCTCGGCGTCGCGATCGTCAACCCGCTCGCCGATCCCGATCCGCTCGACGAGGTGATCCGGGAGCGCTCGCGGCGCCACGTGATCTACACCTCCGCGCTGGCGATCGCGCTCGGCCTGGGCCTGCTCGCGATGATCCGCGGCGCGGCGCGCGCCCGCGAGCTCGCGCAGCTCAAGAGCGACTTCGTGTCGACGGTGTCGCACGAGCTCAAGACCCCGCTGACCTCGATCCGGATGTTCGCCGAGATGCTCGAGCAGGGCGTTGCCCGCGGCGATCCGGCCAAGCTGGCGCGCTACCACGGCGTGATCGTCCAGGAGAGCCAGCGGCTCGGCCTCTTGATCGCCAACCTGCTCGACTACGCCCAGATCGAGAAGGGCACGCGGCGCTACACCCCGACCCGCGAGGGCGTCGGGCCGCTCGCGCGCCACGCGGTCGCCACGTTCGAGAGCCTGCGCGAGCCGGCCGGCGACGGCCGCAATCCGATCGCCATCGCGGTGTCCGGCGAGGCGATGCTCGCCGAGGTCGAGGTCGATCGCGACGTCGTGGTCGGCGCGGTGCTGAACCTGCTGGCCAACGCCGCCAAGTACGGCGGCGCCGCGCGCCCGATCGAGGTCGCGGTCGAGGCCGACGCCGACGCGGCGTGGATCGCGGTGCGCGATCACGGGCCGGGGATCCCGCCCGCGGAGCAGGCGCGGATCTTCCGCGAGTTCTACCGCGCGCCCGAGGCCTACCACTCCGGCGTCGAGGGTACGGGCCTGGGCCTGGCGCTGGTCAAGCGCCACATCGAGGCGCTCGGCGGCATGGTCGAGGTCGCGTCCGCGGTCGGCGACGGCGCGACGTTCACGATCCGGCTGCCGCGCGCGGCGGCCGCGGCGGAGGCGACATGACCCGGATCCTGGTCGTCGAGGACGATCCGTCGATCCGCCTGGGCCTCGAGGACACGCTCGCCGCCAAGGGCTACGAGGTCGACGCCGTGGCCCGCGGCGTCGAGGGCGCCGACCGGGCGATCGGCGGGCGCTACGATCTGGTCGTGCTCGACGTCATGCTGCCCGATCTCGACGGCTTCGAGGTCTGCCGGCGGATCCGCGCCAGCCGCGGCGCGTCGCGTCGCGTGCCCGTGATCATGCTGTCGGCGCGCGGCGCGGAGCTCGACCGGGTGCGCGGCCTCGAGCTCGGCGCCGACGACTACGTCACCAAGCCGTTCTCGCTGATGGAGCTCCTCGCCCGGGTCGCCTCGGTGCTGCGGCGCGCCGGCGGCGACACCGCCGAGCCGGTCGGCCTCGCGTTCGGCGACATCGCGATCGATCTGGTCGGCCAGGTCGCCGTGCGCGGCGGCAAGCGCATCGAGCTGCCGAGCCGCGCGTTCGCGATCCTGAAGGTGTTCGCGAAGCGGCCGGGCGAGGTGGTCAGCCGCGACACGCTGCTCGACGAGGCCTGGGGCTACGAGGGCTACCCCAACACCCGGACCGTCGACAACCACCTGGTCAAGCTGCGGCGCGCGCTCGAGGACGAGCCCGACAAGCCGAGGTGGCTGGTGACCGTACACGGCGCGGGCTACAAGCTCGATATCGCTCGCGATGCGGTGCAGTGGGCGCCCGGAGGCCAAGGTCGAGGATCGCCGCGGTGACAACCTCATGACAACGTTTTGCGAGGTCGTGACGCCCGGGTACACGGCCGCGAAACATCGCCGGCGCCGCCTTGCTACCACCGTGATGGGCGAGGCGATGGCGCCGGCATCAGAGACCCCACCTTCCGGCGGGACCCACTCTGGTGCCGGCGCAGCGCCGGTTTTCGGCGGGACCCACTCTGGTGCCGGCGCAGCGCCGGTACCGTGGGGGTCGCTCGAGCCGGGTTGCTCGCCGATGCCACGCGCATTCGAGCCGGTCGCTCCCCCGCGGTGCCTCGCGCTCGGGCCGGCCACGCGACCGCGCACGCAGATCGGCGGGACCGGCTCGCCCCCGCCACGCGCGCGTGGGCAGCGCACGTGGTGCGCGCTCGGGCCGGCCGCGTGGCTCGCTCTGCTCGCGCTCGGGCTGGTTGGCTGCGGCGACAGCGCGCCGCCGGTGCCGCGGCCCGCCGAGGTCGCGGCCCCCGAGCGCGCGGCCGCCGACCCGACGCGCGGCATCACCACCGAGCTCGACGGCGCGGCGCCCGAGCTCGGCGCTGCCGTGCTCGCCGAGCTGACCGGCGACCTCGCGGCCGCGCGCGCCGGCTTCGAGCGCGTGCTCGACGCCAGCGACGCACCGCCGGCGATCGCCGCGCGCGCGGCCCTGCACCTCGCGCGGCTCGAGTCGCGCGCGGGCAAGAGCCGCCACGCGCTCGAGCTCGTCGCCCGTGCCTCGGCGCTCGCGCCGAGCGACGTCGCGATCTCCGAGGGGGTCGCCGAGCTCCAGGCCGATGTCGTCGCGGCCGCGGGCACCGGCGACCTGCGCGGCCCGCGGCTGGGTACGCCGCTGCCCGGCGTCGAGCCCCGCGTCGCGGAGGCCTTCGCCGCCGCCGAGCGGGTGCTCGCCCGCGTCCACAAGCTGCGCCCGCGGCCGGTGCTCGAGGCGCTGTCGAGCTCGATCCGGGTCAAGGAGGACGCCACCGAGGACGCCGTCGCCCGCTACCGCGCCGTCGCCGAGCACGGCGGCCTGGCCCAGATCGCCGCGAGCTACCGCGCCGGCAGCCTCTACCACGACCTGGCGCTGGGCCTGCTCTCCGAGCTACCGCCCGAGCTCGACCCCGCGGTCGCCGCCGGCCTGCGCCGCACGCTGCGCGGCCGCGCGATCGCCGATCTCAAGAAGGCCGTGGCCGAATACCGCAGCACGCTGGCGGCTCCGAAACTCCCCGACGACGAGCTCTGGCGCCTCGCCGCCGAGACCGACCTGCGCGGCGCGCGCGACCTGCTCGGCGAGGCCGGCGAGAAGTGAGGGGAGCGCGAGCAGGGCCTTGCGGCGGTGGTCCGCGCGACGCGACGCGCAGCGGGGGAGAAGTGAGCGTTGCGGTCGCGGTCGTCGAGTCTCATCGGGAGAAGTGAGGATCGGGTGAACCCGTCGCGGCGCGATGCCCACGGCCCGAGGTGCCGACCAGGGTCTGCGGGTGCATCGCAGCCTTCTGATCTATAGTCGCCTCCGAGCGATGGCCAAGGACGGTCGAGCATTGCGCGAGGAGGCCGCGGCCGCGGTCGCGGCCGGCAAGCACAAGCGCGCGCTCGCGGCCTACCTCGAGCTCGAGCGGCTCGAGGCCAACGACGCCCAGTGGGCCAAGCGCGCCGGCGAGACCTACCGCCGGCTCGGCAACAACTCCAATGCGATCAGCGCGTTCGAGCGCTCCGCCGAGCGCTACGCGCAGAACGGCTTCCTGGTCCAGGCGATCGCGGTCTGCAAGGTGATCCTGCAGATCGATCCCAACCACGCCGACACGCTGCGCCGGCTCGCCGAGATGAACGAGCGGATCGGCGCCAGCCAGACCCGGGCCGCGAGCATGGCCGACAACAACCCCGCGCTCCACGAGAACCCGAGCGTCGCGGCGCTCATGGGCCGGACCACGACCGAGACCGCGCTGCGCCCACCCGACGACGGCCTGTCACGGCCGCGCAAGGACACCGACGGCTTCCGCCGCACCCAGCAGCTCACCCCGGTGTCCGTGGGCCGCACCAAGAGCCGGCCGATCGCCCTGCCGCTCGGCGCCGCGATCGACAGCGTCGATCTCAGGGCCGAGTTCCCGGAGTCGCCTCCGCGCGCCGGCGACACGGCCGAGCCCGGGATCCACGTCATCCCGATCGACGAGGAGTTCGAGCAGGACACGACGCACAACGTCTCGCGCGACTCGATGCCGATGCTCGAGCTCGAGCCGCCCGACGAGATGATCACCCCCGAGATCTCGGAATCGACCGAGCTCGATCTCTCGGATCTCGAGGAGATCCCGCTGCCTCAGCCGCGCGTGATCGGCGCCGCTGCCGCCCGCGCGCTCGCCGCCACCCCGCTGTTCGCCGGCATGCCGAGCGACGCGCTCCAGGCCCTGGTCGCCAACCTCCAGCTGGTGTCGCTCGAGCGCGGCGAGCTGCTGTTTCGCGCCGGCGATCCCAGCGACGCGCTCTACGTCATCGTCGAGGGCGAGCTGTCGGTCCAGAACCCCGGCCCGCCGGTCACCGAGCTGTCGCGGCTCGGGCCCGGCGCGTTCCTGGGCGAGGTCGCGCTGATGACCGACCAGCCGCGCACCGCCACCGTGGCCTGCCTGCAGCCCGCCGAGCTCCTGCGGATCGATCGCCACACGCTGTCGCGCGTGCTCGCCAACCACGGCGACATGCTGCGCGCGGTGCTGCGCTTCGTCCGCGATCGCCTGGTCGATCGCTGGATGCGGACCAGCCCGTTGTTCCGGCCGTTCAACGACGCCCAGCGCATCGAGCTCGCCGCCCGGTTCAAGTTCCTCGAGATCGACGGCGGCACCGTCGTGCTCGGCGCCGGTGCGCGACCCGATGGCCTCTACATCGTGCTCGCCGGCCAGTTCCTGGTCCTGCGCAACGGCTCGGCCGTCGCCCAGCTCGGGCCCGGCGACCTGATCGGCGAGACCGCGCTGCTCTCGGGCGGCGTGTTCAAGAGCGACGTCGTCGCGCGCGGCAAGGGCCTCGCGCTGTGCCTGCCCGCGGCCACGTTCCGCGAGGTCATCATGACCCACCCCCACGTCCTCGAGTACATCGGCGAGCAGGCCGAGCACAGCCGTCGCCTGCAGATCCTCTGACCCGGCGTGAGGCGCCGGCCGGCACGCCGGGGTCCGCCGAGCGCCGCCCGGCGCTTGTCACGCTCGTCCGGCTCGTCAGGATCGTCAGGCGCGCTCGTCGCGCTAGGCGCGCTCGTCAGGCGCGCTCGTCGCGTCGCGCGCGACACGCCCGGCCAAAATGCGCGAACAGACAGCTCGACAGCGGCGCGGTCGGGTCGGGCGACTCGGGGTGCCACTGCACGCCCAGCACCAGCGCCCGCGATCCGGGCAGCGACGCCGCTTCGATCGTCCCGTCCTCCGCGAACGCCTCCGCATATAGCCCGGGGGCGAGGCGATCGATCGCCTGATCGTGCGCCGAGTTCACCGCGAACGACGGCTCCGGGAGCAACGCGGCGAGCAACCCGCCGCGCACGCTCTCGACCCGGTGCGCGACGCGATATCGCTCGTCGTGCGGGACGCCCGAGGGACAGCGGTGGTCGCGCCGCCCGGCCAGTCGATGCACGGCCTGGTGCAGCGTTCCGCCCAGCGCCACGTTGATCTCCTGGAGCCCGCGGCAGATCCCGAAGATCGGGATGCCGCGTTCGACCGCCGCGCGTACCAGGCCCAGGGTGGTCGCATCGCGCGCCGGATCCCAGGGACCGTCGATCGTCGGTTCGTCGCCGTAGCGGCGCGGCTCGACGTTGCTCGGGGCGCCCGGCAGGTACAGCCCGTCGAGGTGATCGAGGACCTCGCCGGCGTCGATCCCATCGAGCGGCGGGATGATGAACGGCAGCCCGCCGACCACGCGCGTCACGCTGGCGACGTACTTCTCGGCGGTGACGTGCAGCGGCGGATCGCCGGCGTGTCGTCTGCACCCGGCGATGCCGACCAGCGGCCGGCGCGCGGCGCCCGCGATCAACGCGCGCTCCCGGCGGCGTCGCGGCCGAAAGCGGTGAGCCAGGCGCGCGTCGGCTCGCGGCGCAGACCGTAGACCTTCGCGCGATAGTCGAACTCCATGATCGCGTAGTGGTGGTCGCGGTCCGAGCGCTCGTGGTTTTCCCGCAGCACGGCGAGCGCCGCCTCGCCCGATGGATACTCCGGATTCGCGCGCAACGCGTGCTCGGACAGCCGGAAGATCTCGTCGACCACATCGAGCGAGGTGTGCACGTAACGCTGTTTGCCGTGGTCGGTCTCGGTACCGCGCAGGTACAGGTGATCCAGGAACGCCGCGCGGAGCTGTCGGTCCTCGGGGGTCATCAAGTACTGGTCCACCTGCTGCAACAGCCACTTGCGCCGGGAGTTGGTCCCGCCCTTCAGGTGCACGTACGCATGCATCTGGGTCACCAGGTTCTCCCGCGCGATATCGACCGCGCGATCCAGCTCGCCATTTTGCCACGTGCCGAGCAGATCGATGAGCACCGAGAAGTCGGAGGCCTTCCAGCGATATTGTAAATAACAATACCTGAACCGCTGCAGCCGCTGCATCAGTCGCTCGTAGCCCTCGTGGTGGAGGATCGGGACGCCGTGAAGCAGGCGGTGGATCACGCTCTCCTCGCGCTCGCTCAGCACCGGGACGAGCAGGATCAGGCTCGTGGTCGCGCGCTGGTAGAGCTCCTCGATCCGGCACAGCAGTGCTTCAATTTCAGCGAATGTGCGGAATTCGACATCGACCTTGATGTCAGTGCCCGGGACAACGGTATGCACGAGCAGGACCTGGCGATCGGGCATGCCGTTGCGCAGGATCTCGCGCTGGACACTGACCACGCGGTGGTGCCGGGCGGTGTCGACCTCGTGGAGCTCGCGCAGCCGGTCGGTCACCACGTACACGTCGATGTCCGAGTAGACATTTCCAATGCCCTCGATCAGGGTCCCCGCGACGACGACCACGTCACCGGGGCGAGCGTAGGTGTTCTCGAGGACGAACGAGTGAGGGACGGTGACGCGGCCGCCGAGGACCTCGAACGCGCTCTGCGATGACATGCGACCTCGCTCCGACCAGCCTGGCAGCAGGAAATCACGGCGCGCTCGCCGGCGTCAACCTGGTCATCTCGCTCCCGCATGTGAGGTGTCGTGAGTGACCCGTGACGCCTTACTTCGCTGCCCCGATCATTCTTGACAGCGGATATCGCTCGGCCGAGCATCGCGCTGACTCACAGTCAACCGTTGGACGAGGAGGAGCTACTCATGTCTAGCCACAAGCACCCAGATCCCGTCGTCGCCGATGCCATTACCAAGCTCGAGGATGAGGGCCGCAAGGTCCAGATCATCGGGCAGATCAAGAATGGAAAGATCGAGATCGATCCATCGGATCTGGCGGATCTCGCGGCCAAGCACCCGAACCTGGTATTCCTCGCGATGAACTCGCCGTTCGATCCGGTCGTCCCCGGATCGGACTAGCCTGGCCGGGACGCTGGCAGATCGCGAGATCGTGATGGCAGCCGCCGGGAGCCCTCGGATCGATGCCTACGCCGTGCTGAGCGACGCGCCGCCGACCGATCGCGTCGCGATCGCGGCGGAGCTCGCGCTGTCGGATCGCGACCCTCCGCTGGACTGCCCGGCCTACCGCGCGGCGCTGCGCAAGGCGGTCAGCGAGGAGCCGCCGCCGTTCAGCACGGAGGCCTACGCGAAGATCTATCGCGACTCCTCCGTGAGCGGCAAGTGGCTGGCGATCTCGCTGATCTCGAACGCCCAGCGCGAAGGCCAGGGCGCGGGGGATCTGTGGACGCTCGCGGCGTGCGCCGACAACGAGGCAGAGCGCCAGCTGATCAAGCGCCACGCGGTGGACGAGTCGCGTCATGCGCGGCTCTATCTCGCGCTGCTCGATCTCGCGTTCCCCGACGCCGTCGATCCGGCATTCCGCAAGGAGCTGGACGTGGTGTCCCCGGGCTTCACCATGGCGCAGGAGCCGTCGGTCGTCGTCGGGTCACCCTACGCGACCAGGCCGACGATCGACCTGTACGTGCAGATGAACATCGCCGAGATCCGCACCACGATCCACCACCTGCTGCAGCGGGCGGCGCTCGCGTTGCACTGCCCGGCCGCGAACCTGCCGCGTGCGACCAAGGTCCTGGATTCGCTGTTCCGCGACGAGCTGAGCCACGTCTCGTACACCGCGGAGCTGATCGAGACCAAGGCGACCGCGGCGGGTCCGGGAGGGCTGGACGGGCTGTATCGCCGCCGCCTCGCCGACTTCAACCGCATCACCAACGACGAGTTCGGGATGACCATCCACGACTGACCTCCCGGCCGTCGCGTGCACCTGCCATGGACATCACCGAGTTCTTGCACCTCCGCGGCGCCGACCTGGCGAGCGTCGTGGCGACCGTCCAGGCCGCGGTGCGGCTCGAGGCCGACGACGTCCTGCTCGCGGTGGGCTCGGTCGCCGAGGGCCTGGGCAACAGCAAGTCCGATCTGGACCTGCTCCTGATCACGCCGCGCGACCCGGGCGCGCTGCCGGCGCGCGACGAGCTCGGCCTGATGGCCGGCCGGTGCCTGATCGACGTGCGGATCATGCACGCGAGCGAGGTCGACCAGCTGCTCGGCCGGCTGCGCGCGATCACCACGCTGCCGTGGGACGTGACCAACGCGGTGAAGCTCACCATCGACGAGCGCACGCTGCTGCACCGGCTGCTGCATGGCTACCCGCTGGTCGAGGCGCGCGGCGCGCAGCGCACCGCCGTGATGCCATCTGCCGCAGAGCTGTCGCGTCTCAAGCTCCAGGTCGCGCGCCAGGAGGCCCGGACCGTCCAGGTCGATCTGGTCGGGTACCGCGAGACCGGCGACCACCGCACGCTGGTGTTCGCCGCGCAGCACCTGCTCGGGCAGGCCGTGGACGCGTTGACGGCGAGCTATCAGCTGACCCACCCGGTGGCGAAGTGGCGCTACCGGATGCTGGATCGGCTCCCCGCCGACTGGGAGCTCGCGCTCGCCGTGCGGGCCTCGAACCTGGCCGCCGGGCAGCGGTACTGGTGCCTGCACCGCGCCCCGGAGCAGCCCGACGACAAGCCCGCACTCGACCACGCGCTCCGGATCTCGGCGTTCGCCCGCGCTGCGTTCGTGTCGGCCGAGAACCGGCTCGTGAAGCCGGCGTTTCCGGGCCACCGCCTCGCGGCCGCGCCCGCCGCCGCGCGAGCGTCCGGCGACCCCGCGCTGCCGTACCTGGACTTCGACGTCGACTTCTTCCTCGGCGAGCGTTCGGCGACGCTCGGGCGGCTCAACGAGTTCGGTGACACGGTCGAGCTGTCGCCGAGCGGCCTCGCGGTCGCGCTGTTGTGCGACGGCGCCACGACGGTTCGCGAGGCGGCGGTCATGGTCCACGGCCGCGACGACGCCGCCGCGGCGAGCGCGGTGCGCGACACGATCGCACACCTGGCCGGGGCCGGCTTCTGCCTCCCGGCGGCCGGCGCGTGACGTCCTGGCTCAGGCGGGGCGGACCTCGGCCGGCGGGAACGGCAGCCCGGCGCGGCGGTGAAACACGCGCAGCGACGGCGGCAGGTCGCGGGCGCGCCGGACCACCAGGACCGAGAGGAACGCGGCGGTCGCGCCCAGCGTGCGGAGCTGCAGCTGCTCGACGCGCGACTGGCACTCCGCGGCGGACACGGTCGGGTTGTCGCGGTGCAGGAACGCGCCCAGGGCCTGGAACATCGCGTTGCCCGCCGCGAGCTCGCTCGTCGCCTCGATGAACACGTCGATCCTCAGGCGGCGCAGGTCCGCGAACCGGCGCAGCTCGTCGGCGAAGAACGGCCCACGCGGGTCACCGAGCAGGCTCGCCGTCAGGTAGGCCGTGCCGTCGGGGACCAGGAGGTCGTCGAGGCGCTCGATCACCAGGCGGCAGTAGCCGAGCCCGTCCCGGCCGGCGCCCCTGGCAAACGCCGGCGCGCGCAGCCCGTCGGGCAGCGGGGTGAACGGCGGGTTGAAGGTCACGACCGCGTAGCGCTCGCCGCGCTCGACCGTGTCCTCGACGCGCTCGTCGCGGATCGCGACGTTGCGGGTCATGTGGTTGAGCAGCCGGTTGACGCCGGCGAGGCGCAGGGCGTCCGGCGAGATGTCGGTCGCGATCACGTGGTCGCTGCGCCGGCCCAGGACCAGCCCGCCCAGGCCCGCGCCGGTGCCGAGGTCGAGCGCGCGGTCGTCGCGCCCGATCCGCTCGGCGTCCAGGTAATAGGGCAGGAGCAGCGAGTCGCGGCCGAAGTAGACGCGGGGGGCTACCTGGCCGGGGAAGTTGATGCGCGCGTCGATCAGGAGCGGCATGTCCTGCGCGGAGATCAGCTGATATGGCCCGATCGCGACGCATTCGCCGGCGTCGGTCAGCAGCCCGGCATCGACCAGCTGATCCGCGAGCCGCTGCTCGATCGGGGTCAGCTCGCCCCGCGGGACTGCCACGGCGAGCATCAGGCATGTTGCGATTCCATATCCGGACCGATCGCCGGCGACGTAGGCGTCGAAGTCCGCCACGCGGCGGAGCTGCCACAGGCTCAACAGGTTCGGGTCCGCGTGATAGAAGCTCGGCGTGGCGATGAACTTGTAGAGCTGGACAAAGCCGAGCTGGTCGAGGTAGTCGCGCAGCGCCGCCGCGGCGTGTTCCACCGCGGCGCTCGGCGGGCCGCCGTCGGTCGGGGTGCTCGCAGCCATCGGGCCGCCGTCCTCGCGCGTCACCGGGTGAGGACCTTGTGTCCGGTGATCAGGGTCTGGACGATGACCTCCAGGGCGCCGCCGTCCATCGCACGCGCCGCGGTCCGCCGCCCGTTCCACACCGTCTCGGGCCGGGCTTGCACGATGAAGATCCGATCGCCGGCGGGCAGCTCGCGATCGATCGCCCACTCGATGTCCATCGCGCAGCCGTAGTGGCGCTCGATCGCCCTGGCGATGCGGCACAGCTCGACGATCTCGCCGTCGAGCAGCGACGGCGCGGCCTGGTGCTCGACGGCGACCGCGGCCTCGACGCAGCGCCGGGTCGAACGGTCGACCGTGATCGACGTCGGCTTGCGAGCGATCGTCCGCGCGAGGATGTCGAGCGTCACCTTGTTGACCACGAAGTGATCCGGCGTCACCTTGCCCGAGACCACCGATTCGCCCAGCCCCAGGCTCGCGTCGAGCTCGATCACCGAGCGATCACCGTCGGCGGCGTTCACGGTGAACATGACCCCCGCGGCCGACGCGGCGACCAGCTGCTGCACGCCGACGCTGATGCCGACATCGCGGTGCGAGACGCCGCGCCTGATGCGGTACGAGATCGCCCTGGCGGTGAACAGGCTCGCCATGCAGCGCCGGACATGGCGGACGAGATCGGCCGTACCGCAGATCCCGAGGTAGGTATCGTGCTGCCCGGCGAAGCTGGCGCCCGCGAGGTCCTCGGCGGTCGCGCTGGAGCGTACGGCGACCGAGACCGCCGACGCCCGGCAGCGGTTCGACAACCTCCGGTAGTGCTCCGCGATCGCGTCCTCGGTCTCGGCGCAGAACGCCGCGGACTCGATCATGGCGCGGATCGCGTCGCTCACCGCCTCGAGCCGCTCGAGGTCGTCGTGCCGCAGCCCGGCGAGCAGGCGGTGAACGTCATCGCCGACGCCCGCCTCGGACATGAACCGGGCATGTGCCCGGGTGGTCACCGCGAACCCCGGCGGCACGCGCACCCCGGCGCGCCGCAGCTCGCCCAGCGACGCGCACTTGCCGCCGACCAGCGCGACGTCGTGCAGGCCGACCTGCTCGAACCAGCACAGCTCCGGCGCCGTGTCGGGGGCCATCGCTAGCTGCCGATCTCGATCGCGCCGGACGAGCCGTCGACCCGGAGCATCGCGCCGGTCCGGATCACCCGGGTGGCATGTCCCGTGCCGACGACCGCCGGGACCCCGTACTCGCGGCAGACGATCGCCGCGTGGCTCATCACGCCGCCGACGTCGGTGACGCAGGCACCGATCCGGGGGAACACCGGCGCCCACGATGGCGAGATCGTGGGCGCGACGAGGATCTCGCCGGCCTGGAGGAGGCGGATGTCGTCGCCGGTCCGGCAGACCCGCGCCCGGCCGCTGGCGACGCCCGGGCTGCCGGCGCAGCCCTCGAGGCTCGTGACGCTCGCGGGGTCCGCTGCCTCCGACAGCCGCGCCCAGGCGGCCAGCGATCGGCTGGTGATGCCCCACAGCATGATGGTGAACGGTTCGTTGATCACCTCGGGCGGCGTGCCGAGCGCGGCCGGAGGGCGCCACGCCCGGAACTTCTCCATCACGCCCTTGCGCCATTCGATCTCGGCCGGCCAGGTATGGCCGCCGCGCGGCGGGACGCCGGCCGCCCAGGCGGTCACCACGTCCCACAGCGCCTGCTTGATCTCGTCGCGCCGCAGGTACCAGACGTCCTCGACATCGTGGATCACGCCGTGGGTCTTCAGCACCGCGGCGACCTCGCGCAGCTTGTTCCAGAACACCGAGTGGAACCAGTGCTCGACGTAGAACAGGTGATTCTCGACGTACGGGAACACGGTCCGGGCGCAGGCGAGCAGCGCGTCGAACTGGCGGTGGTCCTCGGCGCCATCGATCAGCCCGCGGTACTCGGCCGTGATCCGATCGCGCTCCGCGCGCAGCTGCGCGAGCGGGCGCTCGATGTCGAGCCCGTTCCGGAGCTGACCGATGTAGCCCTGGATCCCCGCGAGCGGCACGTTCATCGCATCGTTCCAGCAGCGATCGTGGTGATACCAGCCGGTGCCGGTCGAGATGTAGAACCAGGGATGGCGGACCTCGGCGAGCGCGGCGAGCCAGACCTGGCCCTCGGGCTGCTCGCGCAACGCGGGCTCGACCTCGCTCCACTCCGGGCTGCAGCAGATCGTCCGGTCGACGCCGAGCTCGAGCGCCCTGCGGGCGAGCTGCTTCAGCTCGGCGTCCGGCCGGTACATGATCACGTCGATGCCGGAGATCATCTGCGTCACGTGCTGCAGCGGGATGCTCGGAAACACTCGCTGCATGAACTCGACGAATGACACGTACGCTGCATATCCCAGGTTGAGGAATTCGAAGTGGTATTGCCAGCACCGGACCCCGAGATCGATGACGTCGTCGTAGGACTTGAGCAGGTGATAGCCGGTCGACTCGCCGACGGCCTCGATCACCACGCGGCGGTCCTCGAGGTCGGGCAGCGCCCGGATCTGGATCGCTTCGAGCTGGGCGATCGTGGCCTCGATCTTGGTCTTCCACCGGGCCTCGAGCGCGTCCCAGTTCCGGTAGTAGTGGCCGGCGCGGTCGAGGAACGTCGGCACGCGGCGCTTGACCTCCTCGGGGTCGGTCACCGCCACCGGCGAGAGATAGACGTAGCCGTTGATGATGCGGCGATCGATGCCGCGCACCGGCGGCATCTGAAAGATGCGATTGTTGTACTGGGACAGCGACAGACTGCACACCTCGTCCCAGAACGTATCGAACGGATACAGTGGTTCGGGGTAGTGCAGGCCGTCGTAGAACCAGAAGCCATCCCGCTCGTACTGCTGGCGTGTGGGTTCGTCGGTGACGAACTGGTAGTGATAGGGATACATCCGTTCCCAGCCTTCGGTGCCGGGAATCGCGGCCGTGCTCACCTGGTGCGGGACGGGAAATTTCATGCGTGGTTCCTGGTTCGGCGACCCGATCGACCGCGCCGTCAAGGGACGTCAGGCGGACAGCGCTCTCCGGGGGACCGCGTCGCGGGCAGCGCGGCGCTGCTCGGCGGGGGCGGCAGCCGGGCGGCGAGGACGCCGTCGATCGCGGCCTCGATGTCCGCCGTGGCTTGCAGCGCGGAGATCTTCACCCACCCCATCTCGTCGCTCCAGGCCAGCAGACGCTCGCGCATGCGTCGCTGATGGGTCAGGAACGCCTCGCGGCTGCGCGTGCGGTCTCGTCCACACTCCATCAGGGTGAAGCTGGACTTGCGGGCGAACGCGTCCTCGGGCGGGATATCGAGGTAGATCGTGACATCGGCTCGAGGCATCTGCCTCACCGTCATCAGCACCCAGTCCGGGTCGCAACCGAGCGCGATCTCGCCCGCGGCATGCTTCATCCAGTGACCGTCGAGCAGGTAGATCCGATCGGGCCGCTCGAGGCGGTCCTTGGTGAGCGTGATGCACAACGTCCAGAAGAAGATCATCGCCCGGCTGACGCCCTCCATGTCGGCGATGCACGCCTTGAGGTCACCGAGATCGGGGCGGAGAAACCGGCACTCGGGAAATCGCTCCGTATCGAGCACATCCCACTTGTCGAGCACCGATACGCAGTAGCCCCGCGCCGAGAGTCGAGCGCGCAGCGCTTCGATCTGCGTGGTCTTCCCGGCGCCGTCGCAACCGGCGAGCGCGATCAGCACCGCTCACTCCCGAGGCACGGTTTCGATTGCATGGAATCGATCTCTCGCCGTGGTCAGGACAACACCTCGCCTCGTCGCTGTCAAGCCGCGACACCGGCGGTTCGCCGGCGCATCACCGACGAGCCATACGCCATGACTGCACCGCGCTGCTGCACGGGCGCAGCTTTACACCCCAGGTGTGATCCGCTAGCGTCGATTCGGTCCTGCAGCCATGATCACGGTTCCTCGTCGAGCGATTGTCGTGATCAAGGTGGGCGGCAGCCTGATCACCGATCGACGTCAGTATCGCACCGCGCGGCATCGCGCCATCGATCACTTCGCCCGGGTGATCGTCGCCTGGCGCGCGCGCCGCCGGTCCGACGTCCTGATCATCCTGGGCGGTGGCGCGTTTGGACACAATGTCGTGCACCGGCACGGCCTCGACTCCGGAGGCGCTCACCGCTGCTCCGGAGAGGTGTTCGAGCTGACCGCCGCACTCTACGAGCTCAAGGTGCTGTTCGCGAGGGCCATGCAGCGGCACGGCGGCGCCGCGATACCACTCCAGGAGAGTGGGTTATTCGCGAGCCAGAACGGCACACCCGAGCTGATCAATCCCGGACCGATCGAGGCGTGCCTCGCGGGCGGCTACGTCCCGCTGCTGACCGGCGGCCTGATGGTCGCGCCGGGTGGCGGATTTCACGCGATCGGCAGCGACCGCATGGCGCTGCCGATCGCCGACGCGTTCGCCCTGCGGCGGGTCGCCGTGATCACCGATCGACCCGGGGTCATGCGCGGCGACCGCGTCATCCGCCGGGTCACCGCGGCGCGGTTCGACCGCGTCCTGGCGGAGATCTCCGCGCCCACCAAGCTCGACGTCACGGGTGGGATGCGCGCGAAGTTCGCGGCCGCCGTCGAGCTCGCACGCCGGGGCGTCGAGACGGTGATCGCCGGCGGCCCTGCGATCGATCCGGCGTGGCTGGACAGCCTGTTCACGCGGCGTCCGCCCGGCACCCTCGTCGCGGCCGCGCCCGACCAGCCGGCCAGCTCGACCTGAGTCCGGCGCAAGGTGCTCCGTCGTCCTCGATCTGCCGAAGCGGTCACGCCCGGCGCGCGAAAGCTTACTTGCTCGGCCTGGCGGCCGGCGGCGGGGCCGGCGGCAGCTGATCGGCGGGGACGCTGCCGGGCTTGCTCGGTGCCGCGTCGTGCGCGGGTGGCTCGGTGCGCGGGCCGAGCAGGCCGCCGACCGGGTTCCAGCCCAGCGAGGTCGCGAGCAGCGCGCCGCCGAGCAGCAGGTAGACGATGCCGAACAGCAAGTGGGTGCGGCGGCCGAGCGCGAACAGCCCGCGCTTGCCGTCGCGGGCGCGTTCGTCCGCATCGTCGGAGCGAAACGCGATGCGAATGCGATAGGCGCCCCAGACGAAGGCCAGGAGGGCGATGCCGAGGGTGAGCCAGACAGGAACGCGCATGGCTGTTTCCATCCGTACCATTGACAGCGCCGCAACGCCTGCGCCAGAGTGCACCAACTCCCGGCGATGCAGAGGCAGCCCAAGTACAGGAATTCCGCGGCGTTCTATGACGTCGACGGAACCCTGATCAAGATCAACATCGTCCACGCGTTCGCGTTCTACGCGTCGCGCCACGCATCCTTGGCGGTCAGCGCCCGGAACACGGTCAAGACCGCGCTGTCGATCCCGGTGTTCTGGGCCGCCGACAAGCTGTCGCGCAAGTGGTTCAACGAGATCTTCTACCGATCGTACGAGGGCGCGAGCGAGGACCGGCTGGTGGTCCTGGCCGAGGAGCTGTTCGAGGACGTGATCCAGCCCAACATCTATCCCCGGGCCAAGGACCTGATCGAGGACAGCCGGCGCGCCGGGCTGCGCCAGGTGCTGGTGTCGGGCGCGCTCGACTTCACGATGCGGCCGCTCGCGCGCTACCTCGGGGTCGACGATCTGATCGCCAACCAGCTCGAGTTCGTCGACAACTACGCCACCGGCAAGCTCAAGAAGCCGTTCGTGGCCGGCGCGACCAAGGCCGACATCATGCGCGCGTACGCCAAGCAGCACGGCATCGATCTGGCCGAGTCGTGGGCGTACAGCGACAGCTTCAGCGACTACGCGATGCTCGCCGTCGTCGGCCATCCGACCGCGTGCAACCCCGATCTGCGATTGCGCTCCCTGGCCCGCTCGTACGACTGGCCGGTGCTCGATCTCGACGAACCGCCCGATCGCTCGGCGGCGCGCCGGCCGCAAGGCCTCGCGCCGGTCCGGCGGATCCGCGGACGACCTGGACAGCCCGAGTAGCCCGAGGAAATCCATGCGCGCCATCCGTCCCAAGATCCGCAGCCACACGCGCGAGCACATCGTCACGATCGACACCGACTCGGCGCCGCGGATCATGTTCTACGGCGAGAACCTCCTGATCGAGGACCTGCCGGTCGGCACCCGGGTGATCTATCCCAAGCGGCCGATGATGCCGGTCGCCAACCCGCGGGCGGCGATCCGCTACGCGCTCAACCACCCCGAGGACTCCGAGCCGCTGCACGCGATGCTGCGGCCGGGGATGAAGGTGACGATCGCGGTCGACGACATCTCGATGCCGCTGCCGATCATGCGCACGCCGGACGTCCGCGAGCTGGTGCTCGAGATCGTCTGCGAGATGCTGGCCGACCACGGGGTCGACGACGTCCACATCGTGATCGCACTCGGGCTGCACCGCCGGATGCACGACTGGGAGATCAGGCGGATGGTGGGGCAGAAGGTCTGGGACGAGTACTGGCCGGACCGGCTGTACAACCACGACGGCTGCGATCCGGACGGGATGGTCGACCTCGGCAAGACCGGCCACGGCGAGATCGTCGAGATGAACCGCCGGGTCGCCGAGAGCGACCTGACGATCTACGTCAACCTGAACTTCGTGCCGATGAACGGCGGCCACAAGTCGATGGCGGTCGGGCTGTGCGGCTACGAGAGCCTCAAGGCGCACCACACGCCGCACGGGATCGTGCAGTCGAGCTCGTTCATGGATCCGCCGCGGTCGTACCTGTCGCACTCGTTCAAGCGCCAGGGCGACCTGATCGAGAACACGCTCAAGGTGTTCCACATCGAGACCGTGCTCAACAACCGCGCGTTCGACGGCCCGCTCGCGTTCTTGACCAAGAACGAGGACGACTTCACCGAGACCGACCGGCTCAAGTTCCAGGCGATGAAGTGGACGCTCGACAAGCTGCCGTTCGCGGCGCGGCGCGAGATCTTCATGCGCACGCCCGCGGCGTACGAGCTGATCGGCTGCTACGCGGGCGCGTGCGATCCGACGCACGACCGCACGGTCGCCAAGCAGAACGAGCAGAACTGCGTCGAGGTCGACGGGCCCGCCGACATCCTGCTGTTCGGCATCCCGTACATCTCGCCGTACAACGTCAACAGCAAGGCGTTGAACCCGCTGCTCGTCCAGGTGATGGCGCTGGGCTACTTCTACCACATGTACCGGAACCAGCCGATCCTGCGCGACGGCGGGGTCCTGATCCTGACCCACCCGTGCTCGGACCGGTTCGATCCGGTGCACCACCCGAGCTACATCGAGTTCTTCAACCGGATCCTGACCGAGACCACCGACAGCTACACGATCGAGAAGAAGTACCAGGACGAGCTGGCGTACAACCCGAGCTACATCGAGATGTACCGGCGCGGCAACGCCTACCACGGCGCCCACCCGTGCTTCATGTGGTACTGGGGCCAGCGCGGCCGCGAGAAGGCGAGCCGGGTGATCGTGGTCGGCGCCGACAACGCGACGGTGCCGGCGATCATGGGCTGGGAGACCGCCGGCTCGGTCGCCGAGGCGATCGCCATGGCGCGCGGCACGATGGGCCGGAGCGCGCAGATCACGATGCTGCACCACCCGCCGTACATGATCTCCGACGTGATGTGAGCATGCCGAGCTCGAACGGACACAATGGCGCCGGCCGCGGCGGCTACTTCCTCGAGACCGACCTCGCATGGGGCGCGACCGCGCCCACGGCGCCGTGGCCGGACGCCAAGCGCGGCGTGGCGCTGCCGCCGCTGCGCGAGCCGATCACGAGCAAGCCCCGGCTCGACGTCACCGAGATCTTCCGCGGCAAGAACCTGATGCTGATCGGGTCGACCGGCTTTGTCGGCAAGGTCGCGCTGTCGATGCTGCTCCACCGCTACCCCGACGTCGGCCGGATCTACTGCCTGGTCCGCCCCGGCGCCGGCAACACCGCCGACGAGCGGTTCTACAAGAAGGTCGCCTCGTCCGAGGTGTTCGACCCGGTGCGCGAGGTCCACGGCAGCGGGTTCGAGGACTTCCTGCGCACCAAGATCGTCGCGGTGCCCGGCGACATCGGCCGGCCGCTGTGCAACTTCGGCGACGACCAGTTCGCCGACTTCGATCGCGCGGGCGGGCTGTCCGTGATCCTCAACAGCGCCGGCCTGGTGTCGTTCGCGCCGTCGCTCGAGAGCGCGCTGCGGATCAACGCGATGGGCGCCAAGAACGTGCTCGACGCCGCGCGCAAGGCCGGGGCGCGGCTGTGCCACGTCTCGACCTGCTTCGTCGCCGGCCGCCGCGAGGGCGACGTCTGGGAGGACGAGCCGATCGTCGGCTACTTCCCGCGCAGCTCGGCAAGCGCCGCCCCGCCGCGGCGCGGCAACGGCGATGCGCGCTGGGCGACCGGCGAGCTGCTCGATCGCGACTTCGATCCCGCGGCCGAGATCGCCGACTGCCAGCGGATGATCGACCAGGTGCGCGAGCAGTCCAACGACCGCCAGCACATCTCGCAGTTCCGCGAGCGCGGCGCCGAGGCGCTGCGCGAGCAGCGGCGCGACCCCGACGACGAGAACGATCTCAAGCTCGCCGTCGCCCGCGAGCGCAAGATCTGGATGAACGAGGTCCTGACCCGGCTCGGCATGGAGCGCGCCGAGCACTGGGGCTGGACCAACACGTACACGTACACCAAGTCCCTCGGCGAGCAGATCATCCTGTCGGACCGCGCCGTGCCCGCGACGATCGTGCGACCCGCGGTGGTCGAGAGCTCGATCCGCTACCCGTTCCCGGGCTGGAACGAGGGCTTCAACACCACCGCGCCGCTGATGTACCTGATGCTCAAGGGCCACCGCGCGGTGCCGATGGGCAAGGACACCGCGCTCGACGTGATCCCGGTCGACTTCATCGCCTGCGGCATGCTGCTGGCGACCGCCGCGGTGCTCGCCGGCGAGCACGAGCCGGTCTACCAGCTCGGCACGAGCGACGTGAACCGGATCTCGAGCCGGCGATTGACCGAGCTGACCGCGCTCGCGGTTCGCCAGGTGTATCGCGACAAGGCCGATCGCGGCGAGGACGAGCTCCGGTCGCGGCTGCGCGCCCGGCTCGAGGGCATGCCGGTCAGCTACGAGCACTTCGAGCGCTGGTCGGCGCCGATGTTCAAGCGGATCGCCGACCGGCTGATCGCGGCGATCGACGACAAGCTGCCGCGCTGGGGCGCCCCACGGGTCGAGGCGTTCGCCGAGCGGGCGCGCGACGAGCTCGCCAAGATCTCGACGTTCACCGGCCAGGTCCAGGACCTGATCGAGCTGTTCAAGCCGTTCACGACCGACCACGACCTCAGCTTCCGCTGCGACCACATGCGCGCGCTGTGGGCGCGGGTGACGCCGGCCGATCAGGACCGCCTGCTGTGGGCGCCGCACCTGATCGACTGGCGCAAGTACTGGCTCGACACCCACTTCCCCGGCCTGCAGCGCTGGACGTTCGACAAGCTCGACGAGGAGTTCGGCGCCAAGCCCAAGACGGTCTACACCCACAAGGAGCTGGTCGAGCTGTTCGAGGCCGCGATCAAGCTGCATCGCAACCGCACCGCGCTGCGCCTGATCCGCAAGGACGAGGACGCCGAGCCGATCGCGTACACCTACGGCCAGCTCGGCGACATGGCGTGGCAGGGCGCCGGGGTGCTGCGCCAGCTGGGGGTAGGCGCCGGCGACCGCGTGGTGCTGATGTCCGAGAACCGGCCGGAGTGGGGCATCGCGTACTTCGCGATCCTGCTCGCCGGCGCGACCGCGGTGCCGCTCGATCGCGAGCTGTCGCTGCCCGAGGTCGTGAACCTGGCGCGGGTGTCGCGCGCCAAGGCGCTGGTGCTGTCCCGCAAGGTCGCCGAGCGGCTCGCCGGCGAGGCGGACCTCGCGGTACCGGTGGGCGATGGCGGCGATGGCGAGGACGATCTGTTCTGGTCCCCGGCGCACCCGGCGCTGGGCCACTGGCTCGCGCAGCGCACGCCGGAGCCGGTCGGCGCGCGGGTGCTCGCGTTCGACGAGCTCTTGACCGAGCCCGACGTCTCGGTGGGCGCGGTGTACCCCGAGGTCCGGGGCGACGCGCTGGCATCGCTGATCTTCACCTCGGGGACCACCGGCACGCCCAAGGGCGTGATGCTGACCCACAAGAACCTGACCTCGATGGTCAGCAAGCTGTCGTCGCTGTTCACGCTGTACAAGCACGACAAGCTGCTCTCGGTGCTGCCGCTGCACCACACGCTCGAGTTCTCGGCCGGGTTCCTGATGCCGCTGCTCCACGGCGCGTCGATCGACTACCTCGAGGACATCGAGGCCGACACGCTGGCGCGCGCGCTCGAGGATCAGGGCATCACCGGCATGGTCGGCGTCCCCGCGCTGTTCCAGCTGCTCGAGCGCAAGATCTACAAGAACGTCAGCGACGCCGGCGTGCTGGTCGAGAAGGCGTTCGACTCGATCGTCGAGCTCAACCGCTCGCTGCGCGACAAGCTGCCGTGGGACATCGGCGCCGGCAAGCTCCTGTTCTATCCGGTGCACCGCAAGCTCGGCGGCCGGATGCGCCTGCTGATCACCGGCGGCTCGGCGCTGCCCCCGGAGACGCTCAAGGCGTTCCGCGGCCTGGGCTTCAACCTCTACGAGGGCTACGGCATGACCGAGTCGTCGCCGGTCCTCACCGTGACCCGGCCCGGCGACAAGATCGTCCCCGGCTCGGTCGGCCGCGCGTTGCCCGGCATCGACGTCCGGATCGACCGGCCGGACGCCAGCGGGGTCGGCGAGGTGATCGCCAAGGGCCCCAACGTGATGACCGGCTACTTCGAGAACCCCGAGGCCACGGCGCAGACCCTGCAGGACGGCTGGCTGCACACCGGGGACCTCGGCCGGATCGACGCGGACGGCAACCTGTTCATCGTCGGCCGCAAGAAGGAGATGATCCTCGGCCCGTCGGGCGAGAACGTCTATCCCGACGAGCTCGAGGAGCTGTACCGCGACAGCCGGTACATCAAGGAGCTCTCGATCGTCGGGCTGCCGGGCGAGGGCGGCCACGAGACCGTCGCCGCGCTGGTCGTGCCGGACTACGAGCAGGGCGAGGGCGGCGCGCGCGAGCGCCGCGAGGCGGTGCGCGAGGCCGTGCGCGAGCACCTGAAGAAGGTCGGCAAGGGCCTGCCGCTGTACAAGCGGATCAAGATCCTCCACCTCTGGGATCACGACCTGCCCAAGACCGCGTCGCGCAAGGTCCGCCGCCGCGACGTCATCCAGGAGCTGCAGCGGCTCGAGCGCGCGAGCAAGGGCGGCGCGGAGATCCGAAAGCTCGAGGCCGGCTCGGGTGGGTCGGCTGGGTCGGCTGGGGCCGGCGGCGCCGGCGCGTGGCTGCTCGACCTGATCGCCGATGTCTCGCAGAAGAAGCGCGGCACGATCAGCCCCGAGACCCGGCTCGAGGAGCTCGGCTTCGACTCGCTGATGTTCACCGAGCTCGCGGTCGCGCTCGAGGCCGCTGGGGTCGAGCTGCCCGATCCGGCCGAGCTCCAGGGAGTCGAGACCGTCGCCGACGTCGAGCAGCTGGTCGCCCGGCTCGGCGCCAAGATCCGCAGCGAGAAGCCGCGGCGCGACCGGCTCGCCCGCGAGAAGGCTGCCGAGGACAAGAAGGCCGCGGCGTCGGCCGACGACGACATCGACGTGCCGCGCCCGCTGGTCGCGCTCGGCCGCCGCGCGCTGCGGGGCGGGATGAAGGCGCTCTACCAGCGCGTGCTCGACACCCGCGTCTACGGCGCGGCCCACGTCCCGCCGTTCGGCGGCTACATCGTGTGCGCCAACCACGCCAGCCACCTCGACACCGGGCTGATCAAGTATGCGCTCGGCGAGCAGGGCGAGGCGATGGTCGCGCTCGCGGCCAAGGACTACTTCTTCGAGGATCCGGTGCGCCGGATGTACTTCGAGAACTTCACCAACCTGGTGCCGATGGAGCGCCACGGCTCGTTGCGCGAGTCGCTCCGGCTCGCCGGCGAGGTGATCCGCGACGGCTACATCCTGTTGATCTTCCCCGAGGGCACGCGCAGCGACACCGGGATCATGACCGACTTCAAGCCGTCGCTCGGCTACCTCGCGCTGACCAACAAGTGCGGCATCCTGCCGATGTACCTGTCCGGCACCCACGAGGCGATGCCCAAGGGCCGGTACCTGCCCCGGCGCGGCGAGCGGGTCGCCGCGTACATCGGCCCGTTCGTGCCGTACCGCGAGGTCGTCGCGCTCGCCGGCCAGCGCTCGCGCAGCGAGCAGTACCGCGCCATCACCCTGCACGTCGAGAGCGTGATCCGCCGGCTCGCGCCGCGCGATCAGGCGTGGACGCTGGGCGACGCCGGGACGACGCCGATGGCCGAGTACCTCGCCGCGCACGGCGAGCCCCCGGGGCCCTCGACCGATGAGGAATCCCGTGACTGAGCCGCGCGACGCGACGCGGCCGAATGAGGCGGCGCGCGCGTCGATCTCGCGCGCACGGCGCCGTCGATCGACGAGCCTCGCCGGCCGGCAGCTCGTGAACCGGCGTGGAGCGGGCCCGTGACCGCCGTCCTGGTGACCGGCGCCACGGGGTTTCTCGGCGAGCACCTGTGCCGCGTGCTGGTCGAGCGCGGCCACGCCGTGCGCGGCCTGGCCCGCACGCGCTCGGCGATCCTGGCCGAGCTCGGCGTCGAGCACATCCGCGGTGACGTGCTGGCCGGCCCAGAGCTCGATCAGGCGCTCGCCGGCGTCGCCGCCGTGTTCCACCTGGCGGGCGCGGTGTCGCGCGATCCCGAGGACGCCCAGCGCATGATGCGGCTGCACGTCGACGGCACGCGGCGCGTGCTCGAGCGCATGGCCGCGGCCGGCGTCGGGCGCATGGTGCTGGCGTCGACCAGCGGCACGATCGGCGTGTCGAAGGACGAGGCGATCCTCGACGAGTCGGCGCCGTACGCCGAGGACATCGTCGCGGGCTGGCCGTACTACGCGTCGAAGATCTACCAGGAGCGGCTCGCGTTCGAGCACGGCACGCGGCTCGGCATCGAGGTCGTCGCGGTCAACCCGTCGCTCTTGCTCGGGCCGGGCGATCGCCGGCTGTCATCGACCGGCGACGTCCGCAAGTTCCTGCGCCGCGAGATCCCGACGATCCCCGACGGCGGGGTCAGCTTCGTCGATGCCCGCGACGCGGCGGCGGCGACCGCCTCGGCGCTCGACCGCGGCCGGGCAGGGGAGCGCTACCTGCTCGGCGGGCCGAACTGGACCACGAAGGAGTTCTTCGCGCGGCTCGGCCGGGTCGCGAACGTCGCGCCGCCGCGGCTCAAGTTGCCGGCGTCGTGGGCGCGCTGGGGCGCCGGCGTGATGGAGGAGCTGTACCGCTGGCGCGGCAAGCCGCCGCCGGTCGACCGGATCTCGGTCGAGATGGCCGAGCACTACTGGTGGATCGACTCGTCCAAGGCCGAGCGCGAGCTCGGGTTCGCCGCGCGCGATCCGCAGCTCACGCTGGTCGACACCGTCGCGTACCTCCGCCAGGGCGTCGACGAGGCCTGACGAGCGTGATGCGAGGAACTCGGGTCACGGCGTGCTCGCTCGAACGGCGCACGCGGCCGCCGTGACCACGGCTACAGTGACACCATGGCCGAGGCCGGACAGGTCGACCCCCCCAAGCCGATCGGCCCGCGCGGCCCGCGCAGCCGCGACCGGTCCGAGCTGCGCGCCTCGGCGCCGTTTGCCCAGGTCCTCGGGCGACTGCGCGAGCGCTACGGCCGGCCCCGCGACTACGTGCTCACGCGCTGGCTGATCCTGCGGCTGCTCGGCGTGGTGTACCTGTTCGCGTTCCTCGGCCTGCTCCGGCAGTGCCTGCCGCTGCTCGGTGAGCACGGCCTGACGCCGGCGGGCGCGTACGTCGATCAGCTCCACGGCGCCGGCCTGAGCTTCCGGGATGTCCCGAGCCTGTTCCTGCTCGATGCCTCCGACGCGGCGCTGCGCGGGTGGGCGATCGCCGGGCTGGTCCTGTCGATCGCGCTGGTCGCCGGCTACGCCAACCTGCCGTCGCTCGCCGCGCTGTGGCTGATCTATGGCTCGTACGAGCGCGTCGGTCAGGTGTGGTTCGGCTTTGGCTGGGAGATCCAGCTGCTCGAGACCACGGTGGTCGCCGCGTGCCTGGTCCACCCGTGGGATCCGCGGCCGCTGCGCGCGCCGGCCCCGCCGGCGACGGCGATCGTGCTGATGCGCTGGCTGGCGTTCCGCATCATGCTCGGCGCGGGGCTGATCAAGCTGCGCGGCGATCCGTGCTGGACCGCGCTGACCTGCCTCGACGCGCACTTCGAGACCCAGCCGATCCCGAATCCGTTATCGCCGCTCCTGCACTACCTGCCGCACGTCGTGCTCGCCGGCGGGGTGGTGGTCAACCACATCGTCGAGGTGGTGCTGCCGTGGCTCTCGTTCGGGCCGCGGCGGCTGCGCCTGGTCGCCGCGCTCGGCATGCTCGGCTTCCAGCTCGTGCTGATCGTCAGCGGCAACCTCGCGTTCCTCAACTGGCTGACGGTCGTGCCGGTGCTCGCGCTACTCGACGACGACTTCGTGCTGCGCTGCCTGCCCGGCCCGCTGCGGCGCTGGCTCGCTGCGCGCAGCGCGGCCTCGCCGCTGCCGCGCCGCGGCCACCGGTTCTTCGTCGCCGGCATGGCGGTGCTGATCGCGATCAAGAGCTGGCCGGTGGTCGTCAACCTGGCGTCGCACCACCAGGCGATGAACCAGAGCTACGATCGGCTGGCGCTGGTCAACACCTACGGCGCGTTCGGCTCGGTCGGCATGGAGCGCCACGAGATCATCATCGAGGGCACCCGCGATCCGGATCCGGCGACCGCGCGCTGGGCCGCCTACGAGCTGCCGTGCAAGCCGGGCGACCTGGCGCGCCGGCCGTGCGTGCTCGGTCCGTACCACCTCCGGCTCGACTGGCTGATCTGGTTCGCGGCGATGCAGGACGCGCCGCGCGACCCGTGGCTGTTCCACCTGGTGTGGAAGCTGCTCGACGGCGATCGCGGCATCCGCGAGCTGCTCGCGGTCGATCCGTTCGACGGCGCCGCGCCGCGCTACGTCCGGATCCGCCGGTTCCTCTACCACCTCGAGCCCTACGACAGCCCGACCTGGTGGACCCGCGACCACGAGGAGCCGTGGCTGCCGCCGGTCGCGCTCGACAGCCCCGGGCTACGCGAGGCGCTCGCGCCCTACGGCATGCCCTCGCCGACGCTGCGCTGAGCACCGACCGGGGATTTTCCCGTCCCGGATCTCGCTATCCGCGGTCACGCGGCGGGCACGGCGAGCCGCTGCCGGCGCAGCGTGATCAGCTCCTGGCTCGACAGCACCCGGGCCCGCGGCCCGGTCGGCACCACGCCGCGCGCGGCGAACGCCTTGCGGTAGGCCGCGAAGCTTCCGCCGGCGCGATGCGCGTCCATCACCGCCAGCCCCGCGCTGGCCTCGCCCTGCGCGAGCATGTACTCGACCCACGCCCAGCGCGCCGAGGTCGGCCGCACGATCACCTTGCCGCCGAGCCCCGCGGCGGCGAGCCCGCCGCGCAGCCGCGCGAGCCGATCCTCGACCAGATGGATCCCGGCGAACGCCGTGCCGTCGAGCGGCGTGTTGCGCTTGGCGACGAACGGCGCCACGCCGTACGCGACCCGCGGGTGGATCGCCGCGAGCTCGCGCGACAGCGCGACCAGCTCGTCGACGTCGGCGTCGGTCTCGCCCGGGACGCCGAGCATCATGTAGATCTTGAGCGTGTGCAGCCGGTGCGCCGCGGCGAGCTCGGCCGAGCGGATCAGGTGGCGCGCCTGGGTCGAGCGCTCGATCACCCGCCGCATCCGCTCGCTCGCGCCGTCGCCGGCGACGGTCAGCGTGCGGTAGCCACCGCGGGCGAGCAGCCCGACCAGCTCGTCGTCGAGCTTGTCGGCGCGCAGGCTCGAGATCCCGACCTCGCGGCCGGCGTCGACCACGTCGCGCACGATCCCGGCGATGTCCGGGTGATCGGTCACCGCCGCGCCGACCAGACCGACCCGGCGCGCGTCGCCCGGGATCCCGGCGATGATGTCGCCGCGCGGCACGATCCGCATCCCGCCGTTGGTCGAGCGCCGCATCACGCAGTACGTGCAGCCGCGCGAGCAGCCGCGCGCCGCCTCGGTCATGAACATGTCGGCGAGCTCGGTGTTGGGCGTCGCGATCACCGAGCGGGCAGGGAGCAGCGCGTCGTCGACCGCCGCGACCGGTGGGATGTGCTCGCCGTGGACGTGCGGCAGGAAGTAGCCCGGCCGGCCCGCAAGCGCGGCCCACACCCGGTCGCGCGCGAAGCCGACATCGCGCCCGACGCGGACCAGCTCGGCGATCAGCTCCTCGCCCTCGCCGAGGATCACCAGATCGAAGAACGGCGCGAGCGGCGCGGGGTTCGAGAACGTCAGGGGACCGCCGGCGATCACCAGCGGGTGGCGCGCGTCGCGGTCGGCGGCGAGCACCGGGATCCCGGCGCGCGTCAGGGTGTCGACCACGCCGGCGATCTCGAGCTCGTACGCGACCGAGTAGGCCAGCATCGGGTAGCCGCCCACCGGCCGACCGGTCTCGAGCGTGACGAACACGCCGCCGGCCGCCGCGGGGTCGGCATGATCGTCGGGCAGCATCGCGCGATCCGCGGCGACCCCGGGCATCGCGTGCAGCACGCGATAGATTTGCTGATAGCCCAGCGACGACATCGCCGCCCGGTACGGGCTCGGGTAGACCAGCGCGATCCGGACCTCGGCCTCCTTGTACAGGGTGCCGCGCTCGGCCGCGAGCAGCGCGCGCCGGTCGTTCACGACGGCTCGGTCCTCGGCGGAATGGCAACCCAGGGCATCACGAGCATACGGCTACCATGGCCGGGTCCCCGACGCGAATCGGCGCGACCCGGCGCGACCCGGCGCGACTCAGCGATTGCAGTGCGCGAAGTTGAGCTGGGTCGTCCGCGCCATCCGGGCCCCGGTCCGCGCCCACACGTCCATGCAGAACGCCGCGCCACCCGAGACCGGCCGGCTCGACGAGTCGCAGCCAAACCGCGTGATCAGGATGTCGGCGGCGCCGTCGCCGTCGCGGTCGACCGCGCGCCAGACCTCCTCGTCGGCCGAGCCGCTCGGGCTCGGCGGCAGGTGGCCGCGGTCGATCAGGTGCGCGCGGGTCGGATCGAGGCCCGGATCGATCACGCCGACGCCGTCGATCTCGGCCCCGCCGCTGCGGATCACCCGGGTCTTGACCGTCCACAGCACCGGGCAGGTCGGCGAGAAGCTCGCGACCTCGACGATCTTGACCTCGGCGAGCACGTGGTGCTCGTCGAGCACGGTCACGGTCTGCCCGGCCCGGGGCTCGTCGCCGACGCAGTTGCCGGCGTCACCGTGGATCTCGCACAGCCGCGGCACCACGCGCGCGCCGGCCGAGCGCTCGACCCGGATCACGCGCCCGCTCGGGCCCGCGGACGCAGCGCCCGATCCGGCGACCGATACAGCGACCGACACGAGCACCAGCGCGACGCCGATCAGGCGCGACACACCGTCAGGATAGCGCCGTGCTAGCAACAAGACCATGTCGCCGCTGCGCTACGCCGTCCGGGTCGATGCCCCGGGGCACCACCTGGCCGAGATCGAGCTGCGGTTCCCGGTAGATACCCGCACGGTGGAGCTCGCGATGCCGGCGTGGTGCCCGGGCAGCTACCTGATCCGCGACTACGCGCGGTTCGTGCGCGACCTGATCGTCCACGGCGACGACGGCAAGCGGCGCACCGCGATCAAGCGCGACAAGTCGACCTGGTCGGTCGACGCCGGCGGCGCCCGCGAGCTCGTGGTCCGCTACGCGGTGTACGGCCACGACCTCAGCGTGCGCACCAACCACATCGACGCCGACCACGCGTTCCTGCATGGTCCGGCGACGTTTCTGTACCCGGTCCACCTGCGGACCCAGCCGATCGAGCTCGCGCTCGCGCTCCCCGACGGCTGGACCCTGACCACCGCGATGGCGTGGCAGCCCGAGCCGCCGTACCGGCTCGCGGCGGCCGGCATCGACGAGCTCTACGATCACCCGATCCACGCCGCCGCCCCCGGCCAGGTCCGCAGCCTCGCGGTGCCCGCGGCGGTGCCGGTCAAGCTCGCGATCTGGGGCGCGCGCGCCCCGGGCGGCGTGTTCGACGAGCCGCGGCTCGCCGCCGACCTGGGCGCGATCGTCGACGACCACATCGCCCGGTTCGGGGTCGCGCCGTTCCCGCACTACACGTTCCTGGTGATGCTCGCGCACGACAGCTACGGCGGGCTCGAGCACCGGGCCTCGAGCGTCAACCTGTATCACCCGCAGTTCGCCGCGTCGCGCAAGCACTACGACGGCCTGCTCGAGCTGCTGTCGCACGAGCTGTTCCATGCATGGAATGGCAAGCGGATCGCGCCGCGGCCGCTGCTCGAGCCCGACTACGCGCGCGAGGCCTACACGCCGTGCCTGTGGCTGATGGAGGGCCTGACCAGCTACTACGATCGCTACGCGCTGCGCACCAGCGGCCGGATCACCGCGCGGAGCTTCCTCGACAAGGTGCTCGACGAGTGGGCGCGGCTGCTGGCGACGCCGGGCCGGCGGCGCCAGAGCCTCGAGGCCGCGTCGTTCGACGCCTGGATCAAGCTGTACCGGCCCGACGAGTCGAACCTCAACACCACGGTCAGCTACTACCTCAAGGGCGGCCTGGTCATGCTCGCGCTCGATCTCCAGATCCGGCGCCGCACCGAGGGCGCGCGCAGCCTCGACGACGTGCTGCGGCTGCTGTGGCAGCGCCACGGCGCGACCGGCGAGCCGCACCCCGAGCAGCTCCAGCCGCTGTTCGAGGAGGCAGCCGGGATCTCGCTCGCCGAGGTGTTCGACCGCCAGATCCGCGGCACCGACGATCCCGAGCTGGTCGAGGAGCTGCGCCACGTCGGCCTCGAGCTGCGCACCGGCGTGGACCCGGCGCAGCTCGCCGACGGCGCCGGCGCGGCCTGGCTCGGCGCGACGCTGTCGGGCATCAAGGTCACCGGCGTGGTCGACGACTCGCCCGCCCAGGCCGCCGGGCTGTCGCCGGGCGACGAGATCATCGCGATCGACGGCTTCCGCGTGACCGGCGAGGCCGAGGTGCGCTCGCTCACAGCGGCGCTGCGGCCGGGCGACCGGATCGAGCTCGCGGTGTTCCGGCGGGCGCGCCTGCTCCGCCTGCCACTGCGGCTCGCCGCCGCCCCGGCGACGCGCTACGAGATCGCGGGCCTCGCCGACGCCGGTGCCGCCGCGGCGCGGTTCCAGGCCTGGCTGCACGAGCCGCACCCCGGCGCGCAGGTGCTCGCCACGATCACCACGACGGCACGCTGGGTGTGACCCTGCTACATTTGCCAGCGATGTGGTGCGCCATCCTCGCCTCGTGCGGCGTCCTCGTTGCGGCCGGCTGCAGCAAGAAAGCGTCCGACGGGCTGCCGCCGGCGACCGAGTGGCAGACGTCCCCGGGCGCGGTGGCCGGAGCGACCGCCGAGGCGGTGCCGCCGCTGTCGCCGCCGCCCGGCATGCGCGCCCGCCCGTCGAATCCCCACGCCGGCGTCGACATGGGCGGCGGCGATCCGTCGAACCCGCACGCCGGCGTCGACATGGGCGACGGTGACCCGTCGAACCCGCACGCCGGCGTCGACATGGGCGGCGGCGACCCCGCGAACCCGCACGCCGGCGTCGACATGAGCGGCGGCGGCACCGATGTCACCAAGCTCGGCCTCGCTGCGCCCGATCCGGACCGGCCGATCGATCCCAGCCACCGCGTCGCCGGCGTGATCCGGATCGACGCCAAGGCCAAGGATCGGGTCAAGCCCGGGACCTCGGTGTTCCTGATCGTCAAGCGCGCCGGGGCCGACGGCGCTCCGTCGGGTCCGCCGCTCGCCGTCGACAAGCTGACCTGGAGCGGCGACGGCATGGCGTTCGAGCTGACCGAGGCCCAGGCGATGGTCGCCGGCACCGATCTCAGCGGCGACGTCGTCGTGACCGCGCGCTACGACCAGGACAGCGACGCGCTGTCCCGGCAGCCGGGCGACGTCACCGGTCAGGTCCGGGTCAAGATCCCGGCCGAGCACGTCACGCTGACGCTCGACACCGTGCTGCCGTAGCCCGGCTCAGAACCGGCCGAACACGGCGAAGCCACCGGCGGTCGGCGTGACGTGGATCGCGGTCTTCTCGCTGGTGCGCTCCGACGTGCCGTCCGGCCGGCTGATCACGTACAGCACGATGCCGGCGGTGACCAGGACGCCGCTCGTGACCAGCGCGCCGATCGCGTAGCGGTTGTCGCGATCGCCTTCGTGCATCATCTCCTGGATGTTGTCGGGCCACGGATCGCCCATCCGGTGGCTATTGATGTCGTCGCTGATGCTCTTGCCCTTGAGTCCGAAGTAGATCCCGGCGCCGGCCGCGGCCAGCCCCGCGAGCCCCGCCGTGACCCCGACGTACATCAGGCCCGGGTTGCCGGTGTCGCGCTCGACCACGTCCGGCTGGACCGGCGGCCGCGACGGGCTCTCCTTGGAACCGCGCCCCGTGGTCCTCGGCCGGGGCCGGACGTCCTCGGGGTTGCCCGGGTCGTCCTTGTCGTCCTTGTCGCGCCGGTCGCCGTCGCGCCGGTCGCCCTCGCGCCGGTCGTCCTTGTCGGGCCTCGGCGCCGCGCAGACGTCGCGCTCGTCGACCTTCTTGTTGCCGAGCTGGCGCTGCAGGATCTTGGCCTGCGAGGTCGCGTACGGCGCGTTGGTCCCCGACGGGTCCTTGTCGAGGTACATGCAGAAGTACTTCAATGCCTCCTTGGGCATGCCGGCCTGCTGGAACTCGGCCCCGATGTTCGACAGCAGCAGCGCGTTGGCGATGATCGTGTACGCCTGGTTGTAGATCTCGATCGCCGCGAGGTGATCGCCGGCCTGGCTGCGCGCGATCGCCTTCTTCACGAGGTCGCTGGCGAGCTGGCGGTCCTTCTCGCTGGGCGGCCTGGGATCGGCGAGGGCAGGGCCCGTGAGCAACGCTGAAGCCAGCAGCGCCGCGAGCGGTCGCGAGCCTCCCATCGTCATGACCGTATCATGCGGGATCGGCCCGGGTCATGCCAGATGCGCGAACAGCGGCGCCAGCTTCCCGATCACCTCGTCATGCACGCGGCCGTTGGACGCCACCAGCCCGCGGTGATGCGCGAGCTCGGTGTAATCGATGGGATTGCCAAACAGATCACTGAGCCGGCCGCCCGCGGGCACCAGGATCGCCTCGGGGGCGCAGGTGTCCCAGGCCTTGGTCCGCGTCGCCGGATTGACGTACAGGTCGCGGAGCCCGGCCGCGATCACGCACAGCTTCACCCCGACCGAGCCCATGTTGACCTCGTTGGCGATGCCGAGCTCGTCCTTGACGCGATCGAGCTCGCGCGAGCGGTGGGACTTGGACGCGACCAGGCGGACGCCGGCCGCCTCGGCGATGTCCGATACGGCGATCGACCGGGTCTGTCCTTCGTGGACCATGACCGAGCCGTCGGGTGTGCCGTAGAACAGCCGATCGGGCACCGGCTGGTACACCACGCCGACGGTCGGCTTGCCCTCGCACACCAGGCCGATCATCACCGAGTAGCCGTCCTCGCCGCGGATGAAGTCCTTGGTGCCGTCGATCGGATCAACCAGCCAGAACCGCGGCGCACCGAGCGCGCCCGGTGCCGGCGTGAGCTCCTCGGAGACGATCGGGTCGCGCGGGAAGCTCTCGGCGAGCCCCGCGACGATCAGCTCCGAGGCCCGGCGATCCGCGGCGGTCACCGGCTCGTCGCCGGGCTTCATCTCGACGTGCAGCTCGCCGCGCTGCATCCGCGCGGCCTCGGCGCCGGCGAGCCGCGCCAGCTCGATCGCCCGCGCCAGCTCGCGCTCGAAGCCGCCCGAGGTCTGCGAGGTCCCGGAGGTCTGCGAGGTCGAGGTCAATGAGGGCCCCCGGCCGGCCACAGCAGGCGCCGGGCGTCATCGACCGTCGCGACGCTGCGCCCTGACAGCCGGACCAGCTCGGCCGCGGCCGCGACCAGCTCGCCGTTGGACTTCGCCATCTCGCCGCTCGGCAAGTAGAAGTTGTCCTCGAGGCCGACCCGGACGTCGCCGCCGAGCGACAGCGCCGCCATCGCCAGCGGCCATTGCTCGCGGCTGATGCCGATCACCTTCCAGCGCGCGCCGGCCGGCACCTGCTCGGCCTGGAACGCCAGGTGGCGCGCCGTCGCCGGGATGCCGCCGAGCACGCCCATGATGAACGAGAAGTGGAACGGCGGCTCGAGCAGCCCGAGGTCGGCGAGCACGCGGTGCGAGTTGGTGTGCCCGACGTCGAAGCACTCCATCTCGGGCTTGATGCCGTGCTCCTTCATCGCCCGCGCGAACCCCAGGATGTCGTCGAACGAGTTCGCGAACACGAAGTTGAACGCGAACTGCTTCTTCTGCTCGCTCCACTTGGCGTAGTTCATCGAGCCCATGTTGAGCGCCGCGATGTGCGGCCGGAGCGCGAGGTGGTGGACGCGCTCGGTCATCGGTCCGGCGCCGCCGGTCGACCAGTTGATCAGCACCGGGCAGCGCTGCTTGGTCTCGGCCATGATCCGGGCGAACGTGTCCTTGGACCACGTCGGCGAGCCGTCGTCGTTGCGGGCGTGGATGTGCACGATCGCCGCGCCGGCCTCGTACGCGCGCCGCGCCTCGTCGGCGATCTCCACCGGCGTGTAGGGGATCGCCGGGCAGTGTTTCTTGGTGGTCACGGCGCCGGTCAGGGCGCACGACACGATGACTTTGTCGGCGTCGGTCACGCCGAGACAGTTGCGGCAAGGCCACCCGACGGTCAAGCGTTCTCTTGCGGACCTTACCCCTGCCGGCGATCGCCGCGGTGACGCCGGCGCGCGCCCTCGCACGGGCGATGGTCCCGCCGCGTCGCTGGCGTCCGGGCTTGCCACCCCGCTGTCCGCCGGGCGGACGTTCCGGACAAACGCACACACGATCTCGCGCGCTTACGCCGGCGCAGAGCGTGCTCTGTGCCGCGGCATGCGCGAGTTCGCCAGCCCCGAACGCTGCGCCGCTTACGTTGCGGCGCGCGCGGCACTGATCGCTGTTCAGCGCGTCGCCGCCCACTGGCCCGAGAGCCTGGCGGACCGCGCGCGCCGCGGCGCGAGCGACGCGCTGCAGCTCACGGCCGCCGCGATCGCGCACGACCACGCCTCGGCCGGCCGGCGCCACTGCCTGCGCGAGGCGATCACCAGCGCGCTCGGCGTCGCGGCGACGGTCGACCTCGCCCACGCGATGGGGCAGCGGAGCGATGATCTCGCCGACGTCCAGCGCGTCGCCGGCCGCAGCGTCGCGCTGCTCGCCATGTTCCTCCACGCCAACACGTCGGCGCTCTCGGCGGCGCCCTGACCGCGCCGCACTCCGCCTGCTGTGCGCCGATCTCTTACCCGCCCCCGTCCACCGTGCCGTCCGCGAGCCCTGTCCAGCGTTCTGGTCATCCCGGAAGCTCGTCCAAGCGGATACATATCCGCTATAGCGGCAGTCTGGGGCAAAAAAACAGGTCGCGTGAGCCGACCCCCACCCCCACGGCCAACCGGCTCACGCGACCTGAACCAACCCGATGCAACGCAGTCCCGCACCCATCCACGTCCTGCTCTCCCCGTGACGCTTCCCCTCCAGCTCCTGCCCCTGCTGCTTCCCGCCGCCCTGCACCCCGCCGCCCAACCCCTGTGTCCCCGACCGACCCCAACCTCGCCCACCTGCCTCGCCAGCCCCCGAGCTTCACGCTCCCCGACCTCATGGCTCCCGACCTGCAACCTCCCTCGATCACCGTGATTCCCTGCCTACCCCTTGCACCGCCTCCCCGCCGACCTCCCACGCCCGCGTCTTGCGTGACAAGCTTCAGCAGATGCGTGACACGTGCCAACCATTACAACGCGGAGTTGCGGTGTTTCGGGGCAGTCTTTGTCCATTCCAATGGACAATGGCCAAAATTGCGTCCAGTGCAGTGGACGCGGACGCTCGCATTCCGCCGACGAGCCAGCTGGCGTTCCGGATCCTGCCCACCGGATCTGCTCCGGGCGGATTTGTACCGCCTGTCCATCGCCGTCGCGGACGGCAACTCCCGTGAGCCTCAGGTCGGCGGCAGGAGGTAGCTCTCGACCGTCTCGCCGAACGACTTGACGTCGATCGGCTTGCTGATGTGGCCGCTGAAGCCCTCGGCCAGGAACCGCTCGCGATCGCCGGCCATCGTCGACGCGGTGAACGCGATCACCGGCATCACCGCGTTGTACTCGCGGATCTCGCGCAGCAAGAGCTCGCCGCCGCCGCCGGGGATGTTGATGTCGAGCAGCACCGCGTCGAACTTCACCGTGTCGAGCTGCGCCCGGCCATCGCTCACGCCCGCCGCGCACAGCACATCGTGGCCGCGCAGCACCAGCAGATCGAACACGAGCCGGCGGCTCCACAGATCGTCCTCGACAAGAAGAATGCGCGCCATCAGGCCACCGGAATTCTCACGATGAACGTCGTACCGACGCCGAGCTCGCTCTCGACATCGATCGTTCCACCGTGCATCTCGACGAGTCGTTTGGTCAGTGCGAGCCCCAGACCGGTGCCGCCCGGACGGTCGCCCGACGGCAGCGCGAGCTGCTCGAACGAGCGATACAGCCGCGACAGGTCCGCCGGTGCGATCCCGACTCCCGTATCGATCACCGCGATCGCCACCCGGTCGTCGTCGCGACGCGCGCGGATCCGCACCTTGCCTCCACGGTCGGTGAACTTCACCGCGTTCGAGATCAGGTTGTACAGGATCTGGCGCAACCGGACGCGGTCGGCCCGCACGTTGGGCACCGCGACCAGCGTCGCCGGCTCCAGCATCACGCCGCGCGCCTTGGCCAGCGGCACGATCGCCGACATCCCGTCCTCGATCGCGTCGTGGATCGGGATCGACTCGAGGTGGAGCTCCTGCTTGCCGGCCTCGATCTTGGCGAGATCGAGCACGTCGTTGACCAGCGCGAGCAGGTGCCGCCCGCTCGCCGCGATGCCCTGCAGCTGCTCGCGCTGCCGGTCGACCAGCGGATCGCGCTCGAGCAGCAGCAGGTCTGCCAGGCCGATCACCGCGGTCAGCGGCGTCCGCAGCTCGTGCGACATGTTGGCCAGGAACAAGCTCTTGGCCTGGCTCGCGGCCTCGGCCGCCTCGCGCGCCAGCTCGAGCTGCTGCTGGGCGTGACGCTCGGGCGTCACGTCGCGGAAGAACGACACGCGGCCGACCTTGGTGCCGTCGGGCGTCCGGACCGGCGCGCTGAACCAGTCGATCACCTTGCCGTCGCGGAGCTCGAGCTCGTCGTGCAGCGTCGCATCCGACTCGTGCAGCGCGTCGACCCGCGGCAGCACCCCGTCGGCGCGCTTGACGAACCGCAGCGCGGTCGCCACCAGCTCGCGCTGGTCGCGGTTGTCGAGCTCCGCCTCGGGCAGCTGCGACAGCTCGGCGAACCGCTTGTTCACCGCGATCACCCGCCGCGCGTTGTCGCTGACCAGGATGCCCTCGACCGCCGACTCGAGCGTGGCGCGCATCACGGCCTCCTGCTCGGCGCGCTCGCTCTCGGTCCGCTGCTTCAGCTCCTGATACAGCCGCTGCATGTCGCGCGACGAGCTCTCGACCGACCGCTCCCGGGTCACCCGGTCGAGGTCGGTCTCGTAGTACATCTGGCTCATCCGCCGGAGCAGCTCGCGCCAGGTCGCGAGCGACGGAACCTCGGCGTCGCTGGCGCCTACGCTGCGAAGCAGCTGACCGACAAGGGGATGATGCCCGACAGAGGTCATGGTGGAGCGAAACGATACAGGCTTGCCCGACGTGCAGCGTCGCTATCCGACTACACTACGACGCTTCCATGGTCGCACCCCCTGGTCCTCCGTGCCGCCGAGCAGTGCGCCATTCTCCGGCTGCGAGCCATTCCGGGCCATCGGCGATCTGCTGCAATTTGCTGCACAACCAACCCAGCCGGATCTCCCCCCGGCCCACGAAGCCGCCTCCGCCCGCTTCCGCCCGCCTCCGGCCGCCGCCCGCCCCGAAATGAGCCCCAGGCCTTGACGGCCCGCCCCCGTGGGGCTAGAACCCACTCGCTGACAACTTGATGCGGGGTGGAGCAGCCTGGTAGCTCGTCGGGCTCATAACCCGAAGGTCGCAGGTTCAAATCCTGCCCCCGCTACTCATGCTTAACAACTTGATATCCCTGGAGAAGCTGCTCTCTCCAGGGATTTCGAGTTTTCGGGCACCTGGCGCGCCCCCTCCGCCGTCTCTG
>DASWRS010000252.1:0-78536 GCA_036403075.1 Kofleriaceae bacterium | reverse complement strand
AAGATCCTCGGGCACGGCGAGCAGCTGCCGGAGCGCTGGCCGGTCGACGGCACGACCGGCTACGACTTCATGGAGCACGTCGGTTCGCTGCTGGTCGATCGCGAGGCCGGACCGGCGCTCGACGAGGCGTTCTCGGCGTACACCGGGCAGGCCTGGGATCCGGCCGCCGAGAGCCGGCGCGCGCGGCTCGAGGTGATGAGCGACGCGCTGCACAGCGAGCTCGCGCGGCTGACCGAGCTCGCGGTCCGCGCGTGCGGCGCGAGCCCGTCGTGTCGCGACTACACCCGCGCCGAGATCGAGACCACGCTCGCCGAGATCCTCGCGGGCTATCCGGTCTACCGGACCTATCTCGGCGACGACGCCGCGGACCCGGCCGAACGCGCGCGGATCGCCCACGCCGCCCAGGCCGCGATCGCCGCGCGTCCCGAGCTCGATCACTACCTGGTTCGCTTCCTCGAGGCCGCGCTCGCGTTCGAGCTGCCGACCGGCGAGGCGCTCGAGCTGGCGCGCGCGGCTCAGCAGGTCTCCGGGCCGGTGGTCGCCAAGGGCGACGAGGACACGCTCTTGTACCGCCAGGTCCGGCTGCTCGCGCGCTGCGAGGTCGGCGCTCATCTGCCGACGCTCGCGCTCGAGCCCGACGAGGCGCACGCGCAGTTCGCGAGCCACCGGCCGCAGGCGCTGCTCGCGACCTCGACCCACGACTCCAAGCGCGGCGAGGACGTGCGCGCCCGGCTCGCCGTGCTCTCGGAGGTCCCCGATCTCTGGCAGCCCGCGGTGGCGCGCTGGCGCGCACGCGCCGAGCCCGGGTGGGGCGATACCGCTCCTGATCGGGTATTCGAGTACATCGTCTGGCAGACACTGGTCGGCGCCTGGCCTCTGGCGCAGGAGCGCGCACAGCAATTTGCCGAGAAGGCGACGCGCGAGGCGCGGCTGCGGACCTCGTGGCGCCGTCCCGACGCGCCGTACGAGGCCGCGCGCACGCGCTGGCTCGCCGGGATCTATGCCGACGCCGAGCTCGTCGCCGAGATCGCCGCGTTCGCGGCACGGCTCCAGCCGCACGGCGATCGCAACTCGCTCGCCCAGCTGCTGATCAAGCTGACCGCGCCCGGCGTCCCCGACTTCTATCAGGGCAGCGAGCTGCGCGACGATGCGCTGGTCGATCCCGATAACCGGCGGCCGGTCGATCTCGGGGCGCGCGCGAGCCGGCTACGCGAGATCATCGCCGCCGGCGACGCCGCGGCCGCGCAGGTCGCCGGGGATCTCGGCGCGGCCAAGCTGTACACGATCCACCGCGTGCTGGCGCTGCGCAGCCGGGCTCCGGAGCTGCTTGCGGCGCCATATCGAGCGCTCGCCGCGTCGGGAACGCACGCACGCCGTGTGTTCGCGTTCGCCCGCGGCGACGACCTGGTCACCGTGGTGCCTCGCCTCGGTGTGCGGGCCCAGGGCTGGCGCGATACCACACTGGCGCTCGGATCCGGGACCTGGCGAGACGTCCTGACCGGCGAAGCCGTCGCCGGCGGCGTCCAACCGGTGGCCGCGCTGTGGCGCAGCTTGCCAATCGCGCTGCTGTGGCGCGTCGGATCGTGAGATCGCCGTGAACCGCCCGGTGAGCGCCATTGCGCGCGCGCCGGATTGCCACCCACCGTCGGTCCGCAACTGCGCGATCTACGGATCGCGACGAGGCCGCGAGGTCGTCACCCACGTTGGCACCGTCTGTGAACTACCTCGTCACATGATGTCTCCGTCCACGCAACCGGCCACGTCGGCCTCCGAACAAGATCTACGGCCGCGTGCCCGTACGCTGTCCTGGATGGCTTCGCTGTCCGTGGCAGCCGGCGAGCTGCGCGCGGCGGAGGGCTATCTCCTCGAGCTCCTCGCCTGGTGCGCCTTCGGAGATCGCGATCCCGAAGCCGCGGCAGACGGCGAGCTGTGATCGCCGTCGCCGCCGCCCCCGAACCACCGCGCTGACCGCGCGGACGGCGTGCACCCGGTCCGGGTTCGGACTAACGTCGCCCGCGATGCCGCGGGTCACGATCCAGGGCGACGGTGCGCCGGTCACGGTCGAGGTCCCCGCGGGGGCGACGCTGTTCGAAGCCGGCGCGCGGGTCTCGGCGGGCATCGATACCGCGTGCGTCGGCAAGGGCACGTGCGGGCTGTGCCGGGTCAAGATCGTCGCAGGCGCCGACCAGCTCACGCCGTACAGCGACGAGGAGCGCAAGCACCTGGGCAACGTCTATCACCTCACGCGGGTCCGGCTCGCGTGCCGGTCGCGGCTCGATGCCGGCGACGTGACGATCCAGGTGGTCCGCCGCAAGAAGTGAGCGGTGCCTACAGCGCGACCGGGACCTTGGTCTGGCCGTGCTCGCCGACGTCGACGACCACGGTCTTGGCCGTCGCCCGGGGGTGCTCGATCCGCAGCTGCTGGCGGCCGACCGGCAGCCGGAACTCGGTCAGGCCTCCGGCGATCGTGTAGTTCTGGCCGAGGTTTCTGCCCTTGAACCAGACGTAGCCCCAGTCGGCGGCGCCGCCGACGACGACCACGACCGTGCCGAACTTCTGCAGCTCCTTGAGCTCGCGCGAGACGGTGGTCTGCTCGCCGGCGACGAGATCGATCGAGAGCTTGATCGGCTCGTAGCCCGATCTGGTGATCGCGAGCTCGGCCTGGTGCGCCACGGCGACCGGCCGGGTCAGCGGCGTGGTGCCGAGCGGCTGCGCCGCGAGCGTGACCGTCGCGCCGGGCGGCGCGGTCTCGACGTGCAGCACCGCCGGGGCGGGCGACAGCCGCTGGCGCAGCAGGATGGTCTTGCCGGCCTCGACCGACAGGTCGTCCTCGTAGGGCTGGAAGCCCTTGAGCTCGAGCTTGACGTGGACCTTGACGCCGCTGGCGACCTGCGCGATGCGCGGCGCCGCGCCCAGGACGCGGTCGGCGACCGTGACCTGCGCCCCGCGCGGGATCGAATCTAGCTCGAGCGTGCCGTGGGAATCGACGATGCCGGCGTCGGTCGGCACCGCGGCGACGACCATCGCGGCGCGGGTCTCGCCCGGCGGCCGGGTCAGTCGCCAGGTCGTCAGGCCGCCCGCGGCGGCGAACCCGGCGGCGAGCACGATCCATGCGCCGGCACCGCCCGCCAGGCGGCGGCGCCGCGACCGGCGGAGCGCCGGGTTGGTCAGCTCGGACCTGGGTGGCTCCCCGATCTCGGTGCGGCGGTCCGGATCCTTGATCGGCGGGTGACGTTGCCCGTCGGCGCGGGCCGCCGGCGGCTGCGCGTCGGCCGGCCCGGCCTCGCTGTCCCCGGCGCCCTCGAGCCGCGACAGGCCGTCGCTGTCCAGCTTGCGGAACAGCCCGGTCGAGGTCGGATCGATCTGGGTGACCTTGAGCTCGGCGTCGGCGACGTCGGTCGACGGCGGCTTGCCATCGGTGACCGCGGTGCGGCGCGCGACCGACTGGTCGGCGAGCTGGCGGCGGATCACGTCGTCGAGCGCGCCGCGGCCGGACAGCCGCTTGGTCGGGAGCACCGTGGCGAGCGCCTCGGCGACGTCGAGCGCGGTCGCCATGATCGAGGACTCGTACGACAGCTCGATCAGCGAGCGCAGGATCGACGCGGGCCGCGACGGGCGGTCGATCGGCTTGCGGGCCAGCGCGAGCCCGAGGACGTCGTCGAGCCGCGACGGCAACCCGGGCCGGAGCGCCGACATCCGGGGGATCGGCATGCCCTCGATGTTCCGGATGATGTCCTCGGCCTCGTCGCCGGGGAACAGCTTCTCGCCGGTGAACAGCTCGAACATCACCGACGCCGCCGAGAACAGGTCGCTGCGGGTGTCGAGCGTGTCGCCGCGCGCCTGCTCGGGCGACATGTAGCGCCACTTGCCCATGACCTTGCGCGGCCCGGTGCCGCCGCCGCGGTGCGGCGACGCGGCGATCGCGATGCCGAAGTCTGCGATCTTCACCTCACCGGCGCGCGAGATCAGGATGTTCGACGGTGACACGTCGCGGTGCACCACGTTGTGGCTGTGGGCGAAGTCGAGCGCGCGGACGATCTCGATCGCGATGTGGAACGCCGCCGGAAGGGGGACCTGACGGTGCTCGTCCTTGAACCGGCGGAGCAGCGCCGCGAGGTCGAGGCCGTCGACGAACTCCATCGCGATGAACAGCGATTCGCCGATCCGGCCGAAATCGAACACCTGGACGACGTTGGCGTGCGACAGCCGGACCGCGACCTTGGCCTCGGCGATGAACCGGGCGGCAAACTCCGGATCGCTGGCGAGCTCCGGAAGGATGCGCTTGATCGCCAGGGTCTTCTCGAAGCCGTGTGCGCCGTAGGCCTTCGCGAGGAACACCTCCGCCATGCCGCCGACCGCGATCCGGTCCAGCACGTCGTAGCGTTCGAGGGATTTCTGAAGCGGCTCTTCCATACCTGGCCGGATCGCTAGACAGCGATCACGCCTGGGCGTGCGGGAAACGATGACTTCGGTAGGCCTGGCACGTCAGGTATCCTATAGTACGGGAATGTCGCCCGGGATGGCGTCACGAACGTCGATGCTCTGCATCTTGGCGCTCGCCGGCACGATCGCAAGCGCCGAACCAGCGAGGCGCCATGCGTCGGTCAGCGTGGACCGCGAACAGGATGCGATCGCGCGCCGGCCCGTGGCGGTGATCGACCTGACCAACGACCAGGCGGTCCGCGACGTGGCCAACAAGCTGCTCGAGCTCCTGGCCTCGCACCCCGAGCTCGCGCCGCCCGCGGTGTCCGACGGCGCCGCGCTGGTCGACAAGCTGCCCCCCGACGACGAGCTCCGGCTCGACGACGCCCGCAGGAAGCTGGCGTCGGCGGTCAAGAACCTCGCGCAGCGCAACTTCCGCGAGGCCGCGATCGATGCGGTCGAGGGCCAGGAGAGCCTGCTCCGGGTCACGCCGCGCGCGGCGATCGCGCTGTACGCCGACCTCGCGCTCGCGCTCGGCCAGTCGCGGCTCGGCGAGAAGAAGGACGCCGAGGCGCGCGAGGCGTTCGCGCTGACCCACCGGCTCGATCCGAGCCGCACGCTCGACGAGCGGCACTACGTGCCCGAGGTCGTCCAGACCTTCGAGGCGGCCCGCAAGCTGCCATCGGACCTCGGCACGATCGCGGTGCGCGGGGTCGGCCGGGTGTGGATCGACGGCGAGGAGGTCGGCTCGGCCCCCGGGGAGTTCCCGGCGTCGCGCGGCCACCACGTGGTGTGGCTGACCGGGATGCTGCGCGAGACCGCCGGCAAGGAGGTCGTCGTCTCCGCGACGCGGTCCGGAGACGCGACGATCCTCGACGGCCCGCTGACCCGGCCGCAGAAGGTGGTCCGGTTCCGGATCGCGCTGTCGCAGGCTCCCGATCCGGCGGCGCGCGCGGCCGCGATGAAGGCGCTGGCCGCGTTCGTCAACGTGCACGACGCGGTGCTGCTGTCGGCCGTCAACGGCAAGATCGTGTGGCAGACCTGGCGCGACCGCGAGCCCGGCCTGGGCGAGATCCGCGAGCTCGGGCGCGACCGTCCGGCCGAGATCCTGAAGCAGCTCGTGCCGCCCAGGCCGATCGTCGAGCCCGAGCCGAACCTGGTCGCCCTGCCACCGCCGCCACCGCCGTGGTACCGGCGCCGCACGATCCAGCTCGGCGTCGCGGCGACCGTCGTGGCGGCGGTCATCGGCGGCTACTTCTGGGCCCGCTACCACGAGGCGGATCGTCCGTGGGACAACAACATCACGGGGATCGATCCCGGCGGGATGGGGCACCCATGAACCGCGCGATCCTCGCCCTGGCGGCCGTGGGGTGTGGCACGCCGACCCCCCAGCTCCTGATCGGCTACGCCGAGCAGCCGCCGCAGGCGTGCCCGTCGCCGCGCTGCGCCGAGGTCCCGCTGCCGTGCGATGCGGTGATGAGCATCCGGATCGTCGACGTCAACGATCCGAGCCACGCCTACCTGTCGCAGTGCACCCGGGTCCCGACCCGCACGCCGAACGACGCGTGCTCGTTGAACGGCGTCGAGCTGGACTCGACCCCGATCCCGGTCCAGAAGGTCGCCGTGCAGGTCGCGGTGTACCCCGCGTCCGCGCTGGCGGTCGACGATAACAACCAGCCGGTGTGCCCGGAGACCAAGTTCAGCGCCGATGGCTTTCCGATGGCCCAGCTGCCGGCACCGGCGTTCGGCCGCAGCACGATCTATCACCCCGGTGACCAGACCGTGAACGTGAAGCTCGGCTGCAACGACCTGTCGTCGGCCCGCTCCGGTGGGAGCTGCGGCGGCGCGGCCGGATCGGTGACGGCGATGATCGATGACTTCGACACCCGGCTGCCGGTGACCGGCGGCGCGCAGGGCGTCGCCAACGATCTCTGGGTCTCGGTCGGCGAGCCGCACTCGCTCGACGGCAAGACCGTGCTGCGCCCGCTGGACGCGATCGCCCTGCGCCTCGAGGGCGGCGACCCGCCGGAATGGACCGGCCCGGTGGCGCAGAAGTTCAACCAGTACACCTGCGTCGAGGTCGTCGAGGATGTCGCGCGGACCACGCCCGCGCTGCGCTGCGCGGCGGCGACGTCGGTGCCCGGGGTGGAGCTCAAGGGCATCCGGATCGCGAGGAAGACGCTCGACACGATCGTGGGCTCGCTCGTGCCGCCGGTGATGCCCGACGACGGCCTCACGATCGGGATGGTCGTGGACTCGCTGTCACAGGGGGTCTCGAACTACATCGTCACGGCGCCCAACAGCACGGTCCGGTACTTCGCACCGGGTGGCCTCGGCGGCACGACCACCTCGGCGACCGGGATCTTCGTGTCGACCGACGCGCCGTTCGGCACCGTGTTCTCGGCGACCGGCGCGGCCACCACGGTGCCCGCGGTCGGCGGCCGGGTCGCCGGCAAGGTCACGATCGTGATCGTCCCGTTCGCCGGCCGGTAGCCGCGCATGGTCCGCCCATGACCCGGACCTGGTACCGCATCGCCCTGGGCCGCGCCGACCGGGCTCCGCCGGTGGTCGTCGCCGCGGCCGGGGAGCACATGGGCGTCGCGGTCGCCGCCGCCGAACGCCACGCGCCGGGCGCGTTCGCGATCGCCGCGGAGGTCGCCGAGGACTCCGACATCCCGCTCGGCGAGTCGCTCGGCAAGTCGACCGTGGTCGAGCTCGGCGCGGCGTCCGACGTGCCGGTGTTCCGCTGGCCGGTCGGCGTGCTGCCGCAGCTGTCGCGGGCCGCGGCGGTCGCCGGGGCGCGGCGCGGCTGGCTCGTCCGCCCGGATCCCCGGCTGCTGGTGATCGAGGCGCAGACCACCGCCGATCACCTGACCGATCTGTTCCTGGGCCTGATCGAGCGCCTGCCCAGCGCCGACAACCTCGAGGTCCGCATGCTCGAGCACTTCGAGGACGCCGGCCGCGCGGACGTCTGGCTGACCTCGCGGATCGATGCCCGGCGGATCCTGCGGTTCCTCGATGATCACGACGAGGAGCTGCTCGGTAACGGCCACCTCGAGCTCTCGGTCTACGTCCGCGCGCACCGCGCGACGCTGCGCCTGACCGAGCACAGGACCGTGATCTGGCTCGCCGACGAGCGCGCGCTCGAGACCGACGTCCGGCGCTGGCTCGGCGAGCTCGCCGTCCCCGAGGTCGAGTCGCTGGTCACGGTCAAGGATGCGCCGCACTTCCACTACCGGCCGGCGAAGAGCCGCGACCGCAGGAAGCTCGGCGAGGAGCTGTACCGCCAGCGGCTGCGCCGGGTCGACACGCTGCGGCCGGGGAGCAGCTCCGGCCGTAGCGGTCGCGCCGGATGACGGTCAGCGCGGCCGGCGGGTGACCGGCGCGGGGCGCGAGACCGCCGGGTGGTCGCGCCACCAGAACCGGAGCGGGCGAGCCGCCCACGCGCCGGCGTAATCGACGCCGATCCGCGGTCCGCGCGCGATCCGTCCCGGGGTCAGCGCCGCGGCCACGAACAGGTCGCCGCGCGCGAGGTCCCTGCGGTCGTGCCGGCGATCGATCTCGAGCGCGGAGGTCACCTTGCCGGGGCCGCGTCCCACCGAGCTGTCGTCGGGCAGGCCGAGGTACGGTGCGATCGCGCGGATCAGCACGGCCTGGCCCTCGCCCTCGCGGCCGGTCACGATGTTGAACATCTGGTGGATGCCGTAGCAGAGATAGACGTACGACACGCCGCCGGGCCCGAACATCACCGAGGTCCGCGCGGTCGGGCCGAACCGGGCGTGGCTCGCGAGGTCCCGCGGGCCGAGGTAGGCCTCGGTCTCGACCACGATGCCGGCGCGGTCGCGGTGCACCAGGGCGCAGCCGATCAGCTTGCGCGCGACCGTCGCGGAGTCGTCGGCGAAGAACGCCGCCGGGAGCCGGGCGCGCTCGAGCTCGCCGAGCGTGACCGGCGCCGCCTGCACCGCGCGACGCGTCACGGCTCGCTCGTGCCGGCCGGATCGTCCGGATCGGCGGTGTCCGGCGGCGGCGCCGCGGCCGCGCCGAGCAGGCGGTCGCGATCGAGCTGATCGAACACCTCGGTGATCCGGCCATCGGCGACCAGCGCGTCGAGCAGCGCGGTCGTGCGCGCGCGGTACGTGTCCGGGGCGATCTGGCCCTGCAGCAGGCGGAACCGGAGGAACAGCAGCGCGGTCTGCGCAACGTCGGCGAGGCAATAGCTCTGGATCGACGCGAGCTGGCCGGCGCGATACAGGCCCTCGACCTGCGAGCCATCGACGCCGATCTTGCCGGGCAAGCCGATCAGCCGGGCGATCGCGTCGAGCTTGCCGGCCCGGGTGGCGCCGTGATCGGCGAGCCAGTCGCAGAGGTCGAGGTGGCCCTCGGCGCTGTAGCGATAGCGGACGTCGCGGTCGCGGTAGTACCAGGGCACCGCGATCGCGTGACACAGAGAGCGCATCACGATCACCGGGAGGTCGAAGCTGCGTCCATTGTACGTCACCAGCACCGGGCGCGCCCGCCCGAGGAAGCGCGAGAATTCCTCGAGCAGGTGGCGCTCGCGAGCGTCGCTGCCGGCGCCGGCGCCGGCGGGGGCATCGATCACGCCGAACCGCTTGAGCTGGTAGCTGTGGTCGAGCCACAGACACCCGATCACGATGATCCGGTGGGCCCAGGTCGGCGGGAACTGCGGCTCACCGTGCGCCGCGTCCGGACGTTGCCAGCGATCGGTGTCGGGGACGGTCTCGATGTCGAGGATCAGGTACTCGGCGCTGGGCGTACGGGCCACACCCGACGCTAGGCCGGCGGTGTGACATCGAGCGCACCGCGCGGCACCCACGGGTGAACCGCGGGGGTGAAGCCGCGGCGGCGAAATCGCGGCGGTGAAATCGCCCCGATGAAATCGTGCCGATGAAATCGCGGATCGAGTGCGTTTGCGGCTTGTTCCGGGCCGCCGCCCGGCAATAATGCAGGACATGGCCGTGGTTCGATGCGGGTCGGCGCTGCTCGCGCTGTTGCCCCTGCTTCTGGTTGGCCCCGCACATGCCGAGCCGGGGATGTGCCGGGTGATCAACGTCGACTTCACCCCGGGTGGGATCGCCGCCAGCGCGGCCAACCCCGAGATCGACCTGCAGATCGTCGCCTGGCTCGAGAAGCCGACCGGCGAGTACGTCGAGACGATCTACATCACGCAGCAGACCGGCCGCTACGGCATCGCCAACCGGCCGGGGCGGTTCGACTTCAACAGCGGTCCGAACTGGCCGTACGGCCGCCGGATCACGGTGTTCCCGGTGTGGGCCAACCGCCACGGGCTGTCGTTCCCGCAGATCAACTACCAGAACTCCGAGGACAATAACCTCAGCCATCCGGCCAACGACAGCTCTCGCGAGGTGCACTTCTGCCGGCCGATGCAGCAGACCGAGGCCCAGTGGGACGCCGCGACCTGCAGCTCGCCGATCTACACCGACAAGGGTCTGTTCGGGCCGACCGGCTCGGTCTACCCGCCACGGGCCGACCTGATCCCGGTGGCGGGGATGGATTCGACCTCGGTCGCGACGTACAAGACGATGAACCAGTTCGACGCCGTGTCGCAGGCCTCGCCGCGGCTCGGCGCCATGACGTCGATCAGCTGGCCGATCTCGCCGGACCTGCCGCGGGGCGACTACGTGCTGTTCATGGAGGTCGCGCTCGAGCAGGACTTCAACAGCAGCTACAACGCCGCGCGCTATCCGTCGCCCAAGCCGGCCGAGATCCCGTGGGCGGACTACGGCGTGCCGTACCGCGGTCAGCCCTCGGTGATCTACAAGGTCCCGTTCACGCTGTCCGACACCGAGACGGTCGCGACCACGGACACCTATGTCGGCTACGGCGATCCCGGGCCCGACACCACGTCCGACGGTAAGACCCCGACGTACTACGCCCCGGACGGCAAGATCCGTCCGCCCGACACGACGATCACGACCAACGTGCCCAACAGCGGTGCGTCGCGCCTGATGCTGACCAGCAAGGACGGCCAGATGTTCCGTGTACGGGTCGATGCCCGGCCGGAGCCGGACGTCATCGCCCCCGGCGCGCCGGGCAGCATGGTCGCCGCGGGCTCGGTCGGCAACGACGCGACCCTGAGCTTCGTCGCGCCGGGAGACGACGGCGTGATCGGCCGGGTCAAGGGCTACGAGGTCCGCTACCGGGTCGGCGACGCTCCGCTCACCGAGGCCGATTTCGGGTCGGCCAACGAGGCCAAGTTCACCGGCAGCGTGGTCGCGGCCGGCGAGACCCAGTCGATCACGGTCCACGACCTCCTGCCCGAGACCGAGTACACGTTCGCGGTCCGCGCGTTCGACGAATGCCGCAACACCAGCACGATCGCCAACGCGACGTTCACCACCCCGCCGCGCAAGATCGGCCAGGTCGATGCCTGCTTCATCGCGACCGCGGCCTACGGCTCGGTGCTCGCCAACGACGTCGAGATGCTGCGCGGGTTTCGCGACCGGCTGCTCCGGCACAGCGTGCTCGGCGAGCTCGCGGTCGAGACCTACTACACGTTCGGGCCGACGGTCGCGGGTGTGGTCGGCGAGTCGGACCTGCTGCGCTCGACCGCCCGCGGCTTGCTCGCGCCGATCGTGGACCGGGTCCGCCGGATCGATCGGTGACCGGGCGCTGACCGGGCGCTGACCCGGGCGGTGACCGATCGCTGACCGGGCGGTGACCGGCGTCAGCGCGCCGGCACCGCGACCGCGACCCGGCCGTGCAGCAGGACCGGCGTCGAGTCGACGGTCGTGCCGCAGGTCCGGGTCAGCGCCAGGCTGGCGTCGGTGACCAGCGCGAACCCGGCCGGGTCGCCGCCGTTGCCGCACAGCCCGCTCGCGTGCGCCGTGCCGGTCACCGGCTGGCTGCGGTCGATCGTGTACGAGCAGCGGGTGTCGCTGCCGACGAGATCGATCACGCGGACCTGCGCCGCGGCGTCGACGCCGAGCGGGAGCGCGCTGGTGCCGAGCAGATCGGGCCGGCCGACGCACAGCGTGATCCGGCCCTGGCCGTCGAGCTGCGTGGCCTCGATCGACAGGCTGATCACGCCGGCCGGTGCGCCGGCGGCGGGGCAGTCGCCGTTGAGGCCGCCGGTCAGGTGGCCGTAGGTCAAGGTCACGGCGGGGTTACTGGCGATCAGGCCGATGTCCGGCGCACCGCCCGGGCCGCAGCTGTCGTCTCCGCCGCAACCCGCCGCGCCGGCGGCGGTCGCGGCCGCGGCGGCGAGGCTAGTAGTCGAAAGGAATCGTGAGAGCGACATGGGCGATCACCGCGTTGCCGAAACGGTTGTGCTGGATGGCATACTCGAGGATGCCCTCGAACCGGGCACCCGCCCAGCGGTCGCGGAGATGGAATGCGTCGCCGAGCACACCGAGCTTGGCCTCGAGCGTGTGGCCGGTGAAGCTGGACAGCTTGACGTCGTCCGAGACGTACTGGGTCATCGCGGCGTTGTCCGGCGGGTAGCGGTCGTGGAAGAAGTACGCGCCATCCTGGACATAGTAGCGGACCCGGATCGACGCATCGGCGTCGCGCCCGACCTCCTGGACGATGCGCACCTCGGGGGTGTGGGCGTGGACCTGCCAGCTGTCGCGGTAGTAGCGATACGCCCCGATCAGCGTCGTGCCGGTAGATGCCAGGTAATACCGCAGCCACGCGGCGAACGCCTCGCGGGTGCGCTCGGTCGGGTGGCGCTCGGCGATCAGCGTCTCGCCGACGATCGCCTGGCGGTACGGATTGGACTGATAGCCGCGCAGGGTCGACACGTCGACCGAGCCGCCGATCACCGCATCAGGGCTGAGGATCTGGCTGGCCGAGGCATAGACCGAGTAGACGTCGAGCCCGCACGACGTCTCGGCGGGGTGCGCGGCATCGCAGCGCAAGGTCGGCATCGATGGGCCCTGCGCCGCGGCGGCGCTGACCGTATCGATGCTGATCCCGCCGCCGAGCCCGAGCACGGTGTTCTTCTGGTCGAGCTCGAGCTGGGCGCGGGCCCCGGCGTACATCGAGCGGTAGTCCGATTCGGTCGAGAACTTGGCGTCGCCGGCGAGGGTCAGCGCGCCGAGCTCGTGGGCGTAGCCCAGGCCGCCCTCGTAGCGGCGCTCGGTGAACGGCGCCGCGTCGGCCGCGCCCGAGGACGCCGACGCCGAGGTGATCGCGTCGACCAGGAAGTGGCCGGTGACGATGCCATGGACGCCGGCGTCGAACATGGCATCGAGCATCGGCTGCATCACCCGGGTCGCGCGCTCCTTGTAGTACACGCCGCGCACCGCGAGCGTGCCGTCTCCGCGCGCCGGCCGGGCCGGGGCCGCGCTCGCCAGCACCAGCCCCGCGGCGAGGGCTAGTTGCAGCCGCATCCGCCGCCCGGCTGTCCGGTGCCGCCCTCCGCGCCTTCGCGCGAACCGCGCTCGTGCTCCTGGAACCGCGCCTCGCCGGCGTCGCGATCGTTGGTCATCGCCCGCTTCGCCAGGTGGCCGCGCTGGTGGGCCTGGACCACGACGCAGCCCGAGCTGCCGATCAGCCCGGCCATGAAGACGATCGCGACCGCGAACCTGGACGAATGCCGCACGGCGGCAGCGACCATATCACGCGTGCCGCGTGGCGGCAGCGCGCGGATCCGTTGTACACCACGCGCATGAAGCGCTTGTCGTTCCTGCTCGTGACCGTCGTGGCGTGCGGTGGCACACAAGAAGAGGCGATCAAACCCCTCCCGCTGGGGCCGGCGCCGACCGGCCCGGCGAAGCGGTCGGCGTCAGGCGATGTCTCGTTCGAGATCCCGGCGGCCGACATCAAGGGCGTGGTGTACGAGCCCGAGGCGATCGGCCGGCCCGGCATGCCGCTGGTCGAGGCCAAGCGCAAGACCACGATCGAGAAGCAGCGCGCGGCGGTCCAGAGCGCCAAGGATCCGGTCGCCAAGCAGGCGCAGGCCGCGATCCTCGCGACCATGCTGTACCTCGAATCCAAGACCAACAAGGCGGACGAGAAGAAGCTCCTGGCCGACGCGCGCCAGGTCCTGCGCGACGTCGCCCAGGCCGTCGGCGACAAGAACATCGACGAGATCACGCTGCGGCTGCTCGGCAGCTACGAGCTCCTGCTGGACGACCACCCCGCGGCCGAGAAGGCCTGGCAGGCGTTGATCGAAAAGGACCCCAAGGACAAGGACATCGCGGACAGCCGCGCCTGGCTGGCGTACGCGCAGCTCAAGCAGTTCAAGAACACCGAGGCGCTGGCCACGGTCGGGCAGGACAAGCCGGACGACAAGCGGCCCGAGCTCGCCTACGCGATGGCCTGGGCGAAGCTCCGCGCCGGCGACCAGGCGGGGGCGTGGCAGGCGATCACCGCGGCGGCCACGGGTTGGGGACAGAACGCGAATCGCGACGATCTCGAGCGTGAGGTCCTGTGGTTCGCCGGCCGGACCGGCGTGGCGCTCGACCAGTCGGCGCCGATCGTCACCGGCGTGCTCGGCAAGACCAAGAAGCAGCAGTACGAGCTGCTCGCCAAGCTTGGCATCTCGGGCTACGCGCTCGCCGGTCACTGGGCCCAGGGCGTCGCCGCACTCGACAAGGCGGCCGAGGTCGCGGGTGACACGGTGCCGCTCAACGATCGCCCGGTGATCCGCTACTCGCAGGCCGACTACACCGTCCGGCTCGACACGCCCGATGTCGCCGCGAAGTACGCCAAGCAGGCGATCGAGGCGCTCGACAAGTGTGGCACCCAGTGCACCGCCAAGGATCGGAACGACACGGTGCAGGGCGTCTACCTGATGGGCCGGCTGTTCCATGTCCTGTACGCGACGGCGAACGACCAGCGCTATTATCAGCCCGCGCACGAGCTCTACGACGCGACGATCCCGCTGTTCGACGACGCGGCGCGGACCCAGGCCCAGGGCGATCTCCGCAAGCTCGAGACCACGCTGCGCAACACCAAGGTCGGCACCGGCACGCATGACAAGGGTGCGCTCGGGGCGCTGCTCGCCCGCCACAACCAGGAGATCCAGACCTGCTACGAGGCGGCGCTGGAGACCAACCCCAAGCTCGGTGGCACCGTTGCGATCAACCTCGAGTCCGACGCGACCGGCGTGGTCAAGGGGCTGTCGACCGAGCCCAAGGCCGGGGCCGCGGATCTGTCGGCGGTCGCTCGCTGCGTCGGTGATCGCGCAAAGCAGTGGAAGCTGCCCCGGCGCGGCATGCCAGGTTCGACGCGGATCAAGCTCAGCTACAACCTGGCCGTCGGCAAGAAGTAGCCCGGCGCGGGGTCAGGTAGATCCCGAGCTGCGGTTCTTGCGACCGGCGCGCGTCCGGCGGCCCGGGCGATCCGGGGTCGGGGTCGGGCTCGGGCTCGACCGCTTCGGGTTCGCCGGGCGGCGCAGTGGCCGGCCGGTCAGGAACGCGGTGCGCTCGAGCTCGGCGATCATGCGGTGGGCGCAGCCGACGCGCGCCGGCTGGTCCGGATCGCCGAACAGGCCGCTCGGGATCGCGCTGGTGGCCACGAACCGCTGGAGCGCCTGGTAGCAGCCGCGATCGTCGCCGAGCTGGCGGTGGGCCACGGCGAGGTTCCAGTGGTGGAGCGGCCAGTCCGGCTCGGCGGCCAGCGCATGCTCCAGGGCGGCGAGCGCCGCGGCGGGCTGGTGCTGCGCGAGCAGCGCGGTGGCCCGGGCGGCGGCGGCCTCCGGATGCTCCGGATCGCAGCGCTCGAGCACCGGCAGGGCGCGGGCGTGATCGCCGGCGGCGACCAGCTCGATCGCGCGCGCGAGCGCGGCCGATGCCGGATCGCTCCGGCCGCCGAGGTGCGCATCCCCGAGGCCGAGCAGATCGCGGCCGAGGTAATACGGCGACGGCAGCGCGCGGGTCAACTCGGCGGTCAGGCGCGCGGCGGTGGCGACGACCTCGCGCGCGTGGTCGGGATCGGTGCTCGCGACGCGGTAACCATCGGCGCAGAGCTGCGCGGTCAGGGCGGCGGTGGTGCCGTGGGGCCCGGCGTTGTCCTCGTGCAGACAATCGACGATCCGGCCGCTCGCACCGATCAGCACGGCCCAGCGCCGCCAACCGCCGGCTCCGGCGAGCCGGTGGCTGGCGATCACGACCCGCCGGGCGGCGGCGTCGACCAGGACCGCGAGCTGCGTGCGCTCCGGCGGGTGTGCGGCCGGCTCGGCGAGCCCGGCGCCGATCGTCGCCGCGACCAGCGCGACGCGATCGCGGAGGTCGCCGGGCAGATCGAGCCGCTGCGCGAGCTCGGTCGCGAGGCGATGCGCGGCGCCCGGCGCGGCGTCGGCCATGCTCTCGAGCATCTGCACGATGTCCGAGGCGTCGAGCTGGTGGACCATCAGGTCGGCCGCGCTCGCCAGCTCCGCGGCGGTCTCGAGGTGCGAAGCCAGCGCGATCGCGGACCGGGTCCGGATCGCGGTCGGGTCCGCGAACCGGACATCGACATGCTCGCCGAGCTCGGACAGCAGACCGAGCGCGACGACCTTGGCGTCATCGGCGGCGGCGCCATCGGTGATCGCGTGGAGCTCGGCGGTCACGCGCACGCGCGCCGCGGCATCGTGCGTCGCGAGGGTCTCGAGCGCGTCGCGCGCGGCGTCGCGGCGCAGCGCGTCGGAGCCTCGCAGCTCCCGGCCCAGCAGCGGGACCGCGGTCGCGCCGAGCCGGTGGACGAGGCGCTCGACCCCGGGTCCGAACGGCTGGTGCGAGCCGGTCTCGAACCAGTCCGCAAGCCTGCGCAGATCCCGGAACGCGGCCTCGTACACTGACCCTACCATAGATGTATCGTCACTCGATCGTCAACGATCCTCGAGCGGCTTTCCCGTGCGGTTCGACACAGGCCGCCGGCCGCGATGTTTGTTTCGTAAGTCGCGCTACTCACGAGGGAATCGCTCGGGTGAGCGGCCGGATTTCGCTTGCGAATTCCTCGTGCCTCGGCAATTCTGCGCGGAGGTCATACACGTAGGGAGTACTGCTCCATGGGAAACGTCGAGAACACCGCGGTCAACGAGCTCATCGCACGCGGCTCGGGCGCTCGCCGGCCCGCCGGCGACGCGATGCGCCATGGCCGCGCGCGATCCGGGATGATGCCCGTCGCGGCGCCGTTCGAGACCACGATGCGGATGCCGGATCCGTTCCAGGCGCCTGGGGCGCTCGGGGCGGACGGGGCGGACGATGGCCCGGCGTGGACGCCGCCCGCGGATGGCCAGCGGCTGGATCCGCGCCAGCTCTATCAGCAGATGCATCAGCCGGAGCGCGAGCGGGTCGTCCCCACGTTCCAGATGCGCCGCCGGTCGGAGGTGCGCACCGTGGTCCGCCGGCTCGTGCTGCCGAGCGCGCTGCTGGTGAGCGCCGGGATCGTCGTCGGCGCATACGTCGCGTTCAGTGGCGACGCCGGCAAGCCGCGCGAGCTCGCCGCGACCGCGCTGGTCGCGGCTCCGGCGGTGGTGCCCGCGGTCGTGCAGCCCGCCGCGCCGGTCGCGCCCGCCGCGTCAGCCGCGGCGCCGGCGGCCGCGCCGAGCGAGCCCGCGTCGACCGCGCCATCGGCCGCGTCGTCGGCCGCGCCGAGCGCGCCCGCGCCGGCCGCGGCCACCCCCGACACGGCAGCCGCCCAGGCAGCGCCGGTGCTGGTCGACGTGCGGATCGACTCGGTGCCGAGCGGCGCGACGGTCACGCTCGTCGACGGAGGCCGAACGCAGCTGGTCGGCGACACGCCGATCGACACCGCAGTCGATCCGTCGCGCGAGTACGATCTGGTGTTCACGTACGCCGACCGGCCGCCGCACGTCGAGCACCTCGACGCCCGGACGGTGCGGCGGGTCTCGGCCGTGCTGTCTCCGCACGACGGCGGCGGGCGGCCGGCCGGAAGCGCACCGCGGCGGCCGGAGCGCAGCGAGCGCGGTGAGCGCGGTGAGCGTGGTGACCGCGGCGAGCGTGGCGACCGCAGCGAGCGCAGCGGGCGCGCTGCCGGGGGGAGCCGGTCGGGCCGGGCCCATGGTGAGGCGTCGGTGGGCGAGGGCACGCTGATGATCTCGAGCAAGCCGCCGTGCGAGATCGTGATCGACGGCCGGCCGACCGGCCTGTTCACGCCGCAGCGCTCGATCGCGCTGTCCGCCGGCAGCCATCGGGTCATGCTGCGCAACAGCGAGAAGTCGATCCGCAAGACGCTGTCGGTGCAGATCGAGGCGAACGCCACGGAGAAGGTGATCGAAGACCTGATGCGGTGACCTGATGCGGTGACCTGATGCGGTGACCTGATGCGGTGACCTGATGCGGTGACCTGATGCGGTGACCTGATGCGGTGACCGCGCGCCGGGTCACTGCCGCGGCAGCTGGCAATCGTTGGGCGCCGGCGGCGTACAGATGCCCGCCTGGCAGGTCGCCTTCCGGCCGTCGAGCGTGGTCATGCAGGGCGTGTCATCGCCGACCGAGCAGCTCGTCGAACAGACCTGGAAACCCTCGGCCATGAAGTTGTGGCAGTTCCCCGAGGCGCAGTCGTGCTCCTGCTGGCAGGTATCGTACAGCGTCCGGGTGCACGTCCGCTGGCCGGGGTCGTCGCCGGCGCAGCCACCGGCGAGCAGCACCAGGAGCATCGTGATCGACATCCGCATGGCGGCAGCTTATCAGGGGCATGTCGCGCCCTGTGCCTCCGCTGCTGGCATCGGATCTCGAAGGTGCATCGCTCACACCGGTGGCTCGACGGCGCCCACGACCCGTGCACGTCCAGCGTTGAAACCCGCGGCGCGTTGGCAGTACCGTCGAAGGTCAAGGAGGGCACGTGGTTGCTCATATCGACGTCTTCAGGGGCTGGGCCGAAACGATTCGCCAGGATACCGACGCGTTCAAGGCGGTGCTCGACTCGCCGCGGGCCGACGCGAGCTCGCGCCGGTTCGCCGCGGCGGCGCTGTCGTACCTGGTGAGCCGGATGGACCTGATCCCGGACTGGAACGAGGGCATCGGCGTGCTCGATGACGTCATGGTGCTCCGGGTGTGCGCGCAGCTGACGCAGGGCTGCGATCGCGGCACGCTGCCGACCTCGGCCGAGGTCAGCCTCGAGCGCATGGCGAACGAGGCCGACAAGATCACCGGCTTTGTCGGTGGTGCGCTCTACGACAAGCTGCGGGCGTACTGCGCAAAGCTGGTCGATCAACCGGTGCGTGGGCGCACGCCGGCACACCTGGCCGACGACGCCGCCGCGCGCAAGGCGCTGTACGTCGAGGTCGAGGACGAGATCAAGCGCACGGTGCCGATCGTGATCAACGATCCGGTCGACGCCGAGGTCCGGCTCAAGGCGTATTTGACACACAAGCTTCGGTGACGATCGGAGGCCGCCCTCGCAATGGCGGCAGCGGCTTTGCAACTGCGCACGGGTTTGGCATACCGAGCAGTAGTGACGATCGCCGAGCTCCTCGACGTGCTGTGGCGCGACTACACCGCGTCCGCGCCGCAGGCCGAGCACATCCGCTACCTCCTGGCAGCGCGCGGCGAGATCTTGTCCAATGATCACGTCGCGCTCTGCAGCTACGGCGCGGCCGGTATCGACGCGCAGGCCCTGGCGCGGCCGTTCGAGGCCCTCGGCTGGCGGCGTCGCGCGCAATGCGAGTTTCTCGGCCCACACCTGCGCGCGTGGACCTGGCAGCACGACGACGACGCGCTGCCCAGGGTGCTGATCGGCGAGATCGCGATCGACGAGCTGTCGCCCGCGGCGCAGGCGGTGATCGGCCGGATGATCGGCGAGCTGCCGCCGGGCTTCGGCGACCGCGACGATCTGCCGTGGGCGGGCCGGCCGTGGCGCGTGACCGTGGCCGAGTACCAGGCGCTGCTCGCCGAGTCCGAGCACGCCGCCTGGCTCGCCGCGTTCGGGTTCCGCGTCCACCACTTCACGATCGACGTCGGCGCGCTGTCGACGTTCCCCGATCTCGAAGCGCTCGACGCATTCCTCATCGAGCACGGCTTCCAGCTCGATGATCGCGGCGGCGCGATCAAGGGCTCGGCCGCCGAGTGGATCGAGCAGTCCGTGATGCGCGCCGATCGGGTCGCGGTCGAGCTCGGCGACGCCGTCGTGCGGATCCCGAGCGGCGGTTACCAGCTCGTGCGACGCTACCGCTTGCCGAGCGGCGAGCTGTTTCCCGGCGTCGCTCCGGCGAGCGCGGGCGCGGTGTTCGCCTCGGTATTCGCTTCGGTGTTCGCCTCGGCGGGAACCGGCGGCTAACCCTCGGGCCGCGGCGGCGTATTCCGGCGGGGGCGCGCGAGCCGCGACTCACGGCGATCGCGTCGACGCGCGCACAAATGCGGCCGTGAATCGCCAAACCCCGTGTCGAAACGCTTTACCCGATGGACCCAGATGGGTAGCTTGGCCTCGTCGTGAAGGTCCATCTGATCGGTATCGGCGGCACCGGCATGGGCGCCGTGGCCGGGCTGCTCGCGGAGGCGGGCCACGAGGTCCGTGGCTCCGATGCCGCGGTGTATCCGCCGATGAGCGATCAGCTGGCCGAGCTCGGGGTCCCGGTGATGATGCCGTACTCCGAGGCCAACCTCGCGTGGCAGCCCGAGCTCGTCGTGGTCGGCAACGTCCACGGCAAGGACCACGTCGAGGTCGTGGCGGCGCAGGCCCGCGGGATCCCGCTGACGTCGTTCCCGGCGGTGATCGGCGAGCAGCTGCTCGCCGGCAAGCACGCGATCGTGGTGTGCGGCACGCATGGCAAGACCACGACGACGTCGCTGATCGGCCACATCTTGACCGAGGCCGGCTACGATCCGTCGCTGTTCGTCGGTGGCGTGCCGGTCACGCTCGGCCGCGGGTTCCGGACCGGCCACGGCACCGAGTTCATCCTCGAGGGCGACGAGTACGACACCGCGTTCTTCGACAAGGGCCCCAAGTTCCTGCACTACGCGCCCAGGACCGCGGTCCTGACCTCGGTCGAGCTCGATCACGTCGACATCTTCGCGTCGTTCGACGCGGTCCGCGACGTGTTCAGGAAGCTGGTCGCGGCGATCCCCCAGGACGGCCTGCTCGTGGTCTGCGCCGATGCTCCCGACGCGGTCTCGGTCGCCAAGCACGCGACCTGCAAGGTCGAGCACTACGCGGTGATCGACGACGGCAACGAGCCGCCGCCCGAGGTCACGTGGTGGGCGCAGAACGCCGAGATCGGCAAGAACGGGCGGGTCGCGTTCGACGTGTTCCACCGGGTCGCCGACCGCGGCGAGCACGTCGAGCACTTCGAGTCGCTGCTGGTCGGCCGCCACAACGTCGCCAACTGCGTCGCCGCGATTGCGGTCGCGCGCGCGCGGGGCGTGCCGATCGCGGACATCCAGCGCGGCGTCGGCAGCTTCGCCGGCGTGCGGCGCCGCCAGGAGCTGCGCGGCATCGCCGGCGGCGTGACCGTGCTCGACGACTACGCACACCACCCCACGGCGGTGCGCGAGACCCTCAAGGCGCTGCGCAAGCGCTACCCCAAGCGGCGGCTGATCGCGGTCTACGAGCCGCGCTCGGCGACCAGCCGGCGCAAGACGTTCCAGGCCGAGTTCGCCGAGGCGTTCGCCCACGCCGACGAGGTCATCGTCGGCCGGCTGTTCGATCCATCGAAGATCCCCGCGGCCGATCGGTTCGACCCCGAGCGGCTCGCGCTCGACCTGCACCGCAGCGGCACCAAGGCGTCGTACGTGCCCGACGTCGAGACGATCGTCAAGCAGCTCGCCGAGAGCGCCGCGCCGGGCGACGTGGTCTGCGTGCTGTCGTCGGGCAGCTTCGATGGCCTGCACGACCGGCTGCTCGATGCGATCGGCGACTCGATCCGGCCGGCGCACCGCGAGGACATGGCGGCGGTGCGCCGCATGCTCGCGGCGACCGAGCTCGAGGCGGCGGCGCGCGACGACCAGCAGGGCAGCTTCTTCGTGCTGCGCAACGAGGACGGCGTGGTCGGCAGCGTCGCGCTCGAGGTGCTCGGCGACGACGCGATCCTGCGCGCGCTCGCGGTGGATCCCAGGTTCCGCGGCGCGGGCTACGGCTGGATGCTCGCCGATACCGCGGTGACCCAGGCCCGGTGGCGCGGCGTGCGCCGGATCTACCTGCTGACCGAGACCGCGAGCGACTTCTTCGCAGCGAAGTTCGGGTTTCGCGTGGTCGATCGCTCGACCCTGTCCCGGCAGGTCGCGGCGAGCGAGACGTTCATCAGCCCCGCGGCATCGCACCAGATCGCGATGCGCCTCGACCTGTGATGTCGTCTGGAATACGGTCTGGAATGCCGTCTGGAATGCCGTCTGGAACGCCCTCGGAGTTGCTCGGAGCCGCGTGTGCCGCGGCGCGGGCCGCGTCCGAGCTGCTGCAGGGCGTCCGGCCCGAGAACGTGCGCGCGAAGGGCAACCCGCGCGACCTGGTGACCGAGTGGGACCTGCGCTCCGAGGAGGTGATCCGGCGCGTGCTCGCCGAGCACACCCCGGGTGTGCCGGTGCTCGGCGAGGAGGCGGGGCAGGGCGAGGGCACGGGCAGCCAGCGCTGGTTGGTCGATCCGATCGACGGGACAGTGAACTTCGCACACGGGCTGCCGATCTGGTCGATCTCGATCGCGCTCGAGGACGCCGGTCGGATCACCGCGGGCGTGGTGGCGGCTCCCGCGCTCGACTGGTGGTTCGAGGCCAGCTTGGGCGGCGGTGCGCGCGACGGCGCGGGCGCGCCGCTGGTGCCCAGCGCGATCGCGCGGCTCGACCACGCGCTGCTGGTCAGCGGATTCCCCTACGATCGCGCGACCCGGCCCGACAACAACTTCGCCGAGTGGGAGCACTTCCAGCGCCGCGCCGGCGCGTGTCGTCGGCTCGGCTCGGCGGCGATCGATCTTTGCCTGGTGGCGCGCGGCTGGATGGACGGATACTGGGAGCGTCACCTGAAGCCCTGGGATGTGGCGGCGGGCTCGCTGATCGTCGCCGAGGCCGGCGGGGTCGTGACGGACTGGACAGGCGGTCGGTTCGACGTCCACCTGGGCGCGGTGGTGGCGACGAACGGTGCTATTCATGAAGAGCTCGTGGCCGAGCTCGGCCGCGTGCGCCGTCCGTCGAGCTGAGCCCCATGAACCGCATCGTCATCGCCCCGATCATGGCCGCGATCATCCTCTCGATCATCGCCGCGGCGGCGCCGGTGACCGCACAGCCGCGGGCGCCGGCTCCCGCCGGGTCCGCGCCGGCCGCAGGACCCGCCGCGCCGGCCCGGCCGGCCACGAGCGATCCGGTCGATCCGTACGCGCCCGGCGGCGCGGCCGCGGGGGACGTATCGCCGATCCCGCGGCGCGTCGGGCTCGCCGACGTGACCGCGGTGCAGGGCCTGCTCGCGGTCCAGCGCCTCGACGGCTGGCTGCTGTTCGACCGCGACGGCGAGAACCCGATCGCGGTCCGGCTGGTCGCGCCGGACGGCCACCCGACGCGGCCGTGGTTCTACATGATCCCGGCGCGCGGCGCGCCGGTCGCGCTGGTCCACTCCACCGAGCTGCGCAGCTTCGATCACCTCGCCGGCACCAAGCTGACCTACCAGGGCTATCGCGATCTCGACAAGCAGCTGCGCGCGATGCTCAAGGGTGTCAAGTCGGTCGCGGTCGAGTACTCGGCCAAGGCCGCGGTGCCGAGCGTGTCTCGGGTCGACGCCGGGACGCTCGAGGTGATCCGGGCGGCCGGCGTCCAGGTCCGGTCGTCCGACACGCTGGTGCAGTTCACCAAGGCGATCTGGGGCGATGCCGGCCGCACCGCGCACTACGTCGCGGTCCATCACCTGGTCGAGCTGCGCAAGGAGGCGCTGGCGTTCGTGGTCAAGCAGCTGCAGAGCGCGGCCCCGGTCACCGAGTACGACGTGCAACAGCGGATCGTGCACGGCATGGCGATGCGCGGCCTGGTCGGCGCGCCGCCGGTCGTTGCCGCGGGCGTCAACACCGCCGACCCGTACTATGTTCCGTCGGTGGACAAGTCCGCGCCGATCAAGCGCGGCGATCTGATCGTGCTCTCGCTCGCGGCCCGGATCGACAAGCCCGAGGGCATCTATGCGGTGCAGACCTGGTGCGCGGTCGCCGACCCGGCGGTGCCCGAGCCTATCGCCCGGGCGTTCGAGACCGCGAGCCTCGCGCGCGATCAGGCGATGGCGCTGATCGGCGATCGCGCGCGCAAGCATCGCTCGGTCACCGGCGCCGAGGTCGACGACGTCACCCGCGCGTTCATCAAGAAGGCCGGGCTGGCCGACCGGGTGATGCACCGCACCGGGCACTCGATCGACAACGACCTGCAGGGCGGCGGCGCAGACCTCGACGACTTCGAGGTCAAGGACTCGCGGATCCTCACTCCGGGCACCGGCTTCACCATCGGACCGGGGCTGTACTTCCCCGGCCAGTTCGGCGTCCGCGCCGAGGTCTCGGTCTACCTCGCGCCGACCGGACCCGAGATCACGACCCCGGCGCAGGACGAGATCGAGGCGCTGCTCAAGCCGTAGCGCGCCGGGCGACGCAACGATGCAGCGCGATCAGGTCACCGGGTTGATCCTCGCCGGCGGCAAGGCGACGCGGCTCGGCGGCGTCGACAAGCGCGAGCTCGTGATCGCCGGACGGACGATCTTCGAGCGCCAGGTCGAAGCGCTCGCGCCCTGCGTCGCCGAGATCCTGGTATCGTCGCCGCGCGCGGTCGCCGGGTACCGCACGGTGGTCGATCCGGTGCCGGGCGCGGGCCCGCTCGCCGGGATCGCGGCGGGGCTCGCCGCCGCGACGACGCCGTGGCTGTTCGTGATCGCGGGCGACATGCCGTACGTCGAGCGCGGGTTCGTCGAGCTGGTGCTGTCGCGCGGCGATGCTGCCTGCGATGCGGTCGGCATCCGGATCGGCGGGCTTCCCGAGCCGCTGTGCACCGTGCTGCGCGTCGCGGTGTGGCGGCCGATCGTGACCGGCCGGCTCGCCGCGGGGCGGCTGAAGGCATCTGCGCTCTTGACCGAGGAAGCGCCGCGGGTCCGCTGGATCGAGGAGGCGGAGGTGCGCGCGATCGATCCGGACCTGCGCGCGCTGCACAACGTCAACGCCCCCGAAGATCTGTGACCAGCGGCGTGGGATGCGACGCTCCGCGCCGTGGCGCACGTGCTCGGAGTGTCGACGATCGGGGTTTTCATGCCAGCGCGATTCCTGTATAGGACCGGTGATGCGTATCGGTGATCTCGCGATCGACGTGCCGGTGCTGCTCGCGCCGATGGCCGCCGTCACGGATCTGCCGTTCCGGACCGTGTGCGAGGAGTTCGGCGTCGGGTTCACGATCACCGAGTTCTTGTCGGCACATGCGCTGTCGATCGGCGATCCGAAGACCTGCGGCAAGCTCACCGCCTCGCTCGATGGCCGGCGCTTCGGCGTCCAGATCTTTGGACGCGAGCCGGTGGCCATGGATGCCGCGGCGCGGCTCGCGGTGTCGATCGGCGCGTCGCTGGTCGACATCAACATGGGTTGCCCCGCCAAGCGCGTGGTCGCCGGTGAGTGCGGCTCGGCGCTGATGCGGGAGCCGGCGATCGCACAGGAGCTCGTGCGCGCGGTTGTCGCCGCGGTGCCAACGAACGTGCCGGTCACCGTCAAGCATCGCGCGGGCTGGAGCCAGGACCATCGCAACGCTCCCGAGTTCGCCTGCGCGATGGTCGAGGCCGGCGCGAAGATGATCACCGTACACGGCCGTACCCGCACGCAGGGGTTCTCCGGCAAGAGCGATCCGGACATCATCAGGCAGGTGCGCGACGCGTTGCCGGCGCACATCCCGCTGGTCGGAAACGGCGATGTCGTCGATGTCGCGGGGTACCTGCGGCTGCGCGAGCACACCGGCTGCGACGCGGTGATGATCGGACGCGGCGCGCTCGGCAACCCGTGGCTGTTCGCGCGGCTGCGCGAGGTCACCGCGGGGCGGCCGGATCCGGGGCAGCCCACGCTCGAGGAGCGGCTCTGCGTGTTTCGCCGCCACGTCGACCTGATCGAGGCGCTCAAGCAAGGCCCGCGCGTGCTGCACGAGGTCCGCAAGTCGTGCGCGTGGTATGCGCGCGGCCTCTACGGCTGCAACGCGCTGCGGCTGCGGGTGTGGGAAGCGCCGGACGTCGCCGCGGCGCGCGCGCTGGTCGAGGATTACTTCGCGCAGCTGATCGAGCGCCAGCGCCGCCTCGGGTTGTCTCCCGAGGGCGAGCGCCACGAGATCGACGGCGGGTTTGCAGGAGCCGAAGCAGGAGCCGAAGCAGGAACCGAAGCCGGAGACGAGGCCGCCTAGATGCTCCGCCCGACGCTGAAGGCCGATGACTTCCTGGTCGCGGCGAGCCCGGCAATGCGCGCGGTGGTCGCCGCGGTCGAGCAGTACGCCGATGGCGACGCCCCGGTGCTGATCTGCGGGGAGCACGGCACCGGTCGCGAGCTCGTCGCGCGCGTGCTGCACCGGCGCGGGCCGCGCAGCACGAGCCGGTTCGTCGCGGTGCGCCCGACGTTCGAGGATGCGCCGACCAGCCCGAGCCCGGGCGGTGGCGGCCGCGACGGCGACGCGTGCGAGCGCGCGCGCCGCGCCTTGCGCGCGGCCAGTGGTGGGACGCTGCTGGTCAAGGACGTCAGCGACCTGTCGGCGACCTCGCAGCGCACGCTGCGCCGCGCGATCCGCGATTCTCGCGGCGATCGCGACGGTGGCGAGGTGTTCGATGTCCAGGTCCTCGCCACCGCCGATCTCGATCTCGATCACGCGGTCGACGCAGAGATCGTGGCGCCCGAGTTCTTTCAGCTGTTCGCCGCGCGCCGGATCGAGGTCCCGCCGCTGCGCGATCGCGCCGACGATCTACCCGAGCTGTTCGAGCGCTGGGTCCGGCACTACGCGGCCGAGATCGGCCGATCCAAGCCGACCGTGTCGAGCCGGGCGATCGCGCGGCTGATCGCCTACCCGTGGCCGGGCAACGTCGCCGAGCTCAAGTCGATCGCGCGGCGCCTGGTCGTGCGCGTGACGCGCGCCCGGCTCGAGGCCGGCGACGTCGACGAGGTCCTGCCGGTCGTCGCCGAGCGCGTACCGCTCGAGGACCTCGCGTTCGAGGACATGGTCAAGGCCAAGCTCGCCGGGCTGCTCGCGCGGATCGATGGCTATCCGGTGCACGACCTCTACGAGAAGGTGCTGGCGCGGGTCGAGCGTCCGCTGTTCGACCTCGTGCTGGCCCACACCGGCGGCAATCAGCTCAAGGCCGCCGAGATCCTCGGACTCAATCGTAACACGCTGCGCAAGAAGCTCGCCGGGCTCGGGATCGATCAGGCGCAAACCAAGAAGCGTGCCGGCCGGGAAGACCGCGCGCTCGACGGCAAGTAGCGCCGGCTATTCCTCCTGAAACGCCTTGACCCGGAGGCGCGTGGCCCCGGGCCGCAGCTTGGCCTGGCATGCGAGGCGCACGCGAGGCGGCTTCAGATTGAATACATCGAGTAGATCGAGCTCATCCTCCGCTGGAGGCAGCAACTCATCCGCTCCTTCGAGCACGTGAATCCGGCACGTGCCACAACTCGCGACGCGGCACGAAAATGGAATAGGTGCATCGTGCTCGTCACAGAGATCGACCAGCGCAGCACCCTCGGGCGCGTCAATCTCGACGATGCGTCCGACGCTGGACTCGGTGATTACCTTTGCGGAAGTACTCAGGACATCACCTGGACGTGAAGTGGGCTACAAAACCTGCGGGAGACACTATTTGGCCGTTGCCTGGCACGTCAAGTTCGATGTAGTGAAGACTGTAGTGAGTGTTGGTTCGGGGGATAGGTTGCGCCGTTCTGCGGGGACCGGTCGGTGGTGCAACCGACGGATCGCCTGAGCGTGCCGCGCCGCGAGCGCCCGGCGCGTGCGTACGCTACCACGGCGCCCGGCCAGCGTGCGCGCTTCGAGTCGGCAGTCGACGCGGGCAAGCAGCCGGTGCGCCGGCGCTCTCCGAGCGCTTCGCGCCACTCGCCCGAGGCGCCCGAGGCGCCCGCCGTGCCGCGCTGCGGCCACGCAGCTCGGCGCGATCCGGCGCGATCTACCTGGCGTGGCTCGAGCGCGCCCGACCCGGCGCGAAGGCCCCGATTCACACATGGGTGCCCGCAGATGCACTGGTAGACAGTCGGGCATTCCGCACGCGACTTCCCACACCACAGCACGGAAGCCCGCGTGAAGATCAAGTCGACGGCTCGCAATCACGGGGCAATCACGGGGCAATCACCTGTCCGTGACAGACCGCACCGCATCGGAAGGCCTTCCGATGCATTGATTGGGTCACGACACGACCGTGCGAGCGCGCTCACGTTGTGATGAACCGGGTTTGTGGAAAACGCGCAACGCCATCGGACCGGACACGCAATCAGGTATTTGGTTGCGCGAGAGCCGGTACGCGAGCGAACACTATTTAACGGTTGCGTGTGTCGGGCAAATGGACAATAGTGGGGCCACTGTACGTGTTGGCCAGGGGGAAGCGACGTTTTACCTGACGTTTACCTGCAGGGAGCAGGCGGCGGTCGTGCCGCCGGACTGCCGGCGCGCGCGCGCCGGTGCTCTCGAAGACCGGGCCGAGATGGCCGGTGGGTGACCCTCTGTCCTCGATCTGCTCGCGCTCGAATTCCTTCATCGGTCGACGCTCGAATGTGCCGAGACCAGAAAGGCTGTCTATCTGATGACGCGTTGCTCCACTCTTGGTCGCCGTGCACTGGCGTCGCTGGCCCCCGGGCTCGGCGCGACATGCGCATTGTTGTCGCTGGTCGGTTGCGCCGACGAAACAGATCAACAAGATGTGCTCACTCCGCAGGTTGCGGCGTTGCAGCAGCAGTTGAACCTCAACCCGTTCGATCTCCGGCCGTTGTCGCAAGAGCCGGTTCCGCAACCGTTCCTCATCGACGACCCGGTTGCGCAGCCCATCGTCGGAACCATCATCAATCGGGCCGCCGCGATCCGGCTGGGCAAGGCGTTCTTCTGGGACATCCAGGCGGGCAGTGACGGCCAGGTCGCCTGCGCCGTGTGCCACGCGTCGTTCGGCTCCGACGCCCGGCGTATCAACACGATCAACCCAGGGCTCGACGGCATCTTCGCCAGCGGTGGCGTCACCGGTCCGGGCCAGCTCTACACGCCGACGTTGATCACGAACGACGACATCGTCGGGGTCCAGGGCGTGGCGCGCGGCACCTTCGTGTCGTTCAATCCGGATCCGCACATTGCGAAGGAAGACTGCACCCCGGTCACCACCACGGTGTTCGGCACCGAGCGCCAGGTCGAGTTCCGCCAGGCACCGATGATCTACGGCGCGGTGTTCCTGCGCCAGCTGTTCTGGGCAGGCGAGGCCAGCGACGAGTTCAACGGGACCACGATCTGGGGCTTCCGCGGCAACAACCTCGGCCCGACGTTCGCCCACATGGGCAACTCCGCGCTCGCGTCCCAGGCCGTCGGACCGCCGAGCAACAGCGTCGAGATGCGCTGCTTGAACCGGCCGCTCCTCGGTCCGACCGGCCTGGCCGGGAAGATGCTCGCGCGCCAGCCACTGCAGTTTCAGCGCGTGTCGCCCACCGACAGCGTGCTCGGTGCGCTGGCCAATCCCAGCGGCCCCGGCCTGATCTGCAACGGCGCACCCTGCACGTATGGCGGGATGATCGCCGAGGCGTTCGACGCCCCGACCGCGGCAGCCGCGCTGAACAACACCGCCAATCGCGGCACCTTCACCGTGATCTGGGGCCTCGCGATCCAGGCCTACGAATCGACGCTGATCCCGGACCAGACGCCGTTCGACCGGTTCCTGAGCGGCCACATCACCGCGCTCAGCCCCAAGCAGATCCTCGGCCTGGCGACCTTCGTCGGCCGCGGCAACTGCGCGGTCTGCCACTCCGGCGCGATGCTGTCGGACGCGACGGTCAGCCACTTCCAGAAGCACGGTGCGCTCAACCGCGACGGCGGCGATCAGGGCTTCCACAACATCGGGCTGAACAACGGCTTCGTCAACGGGGACTTCTTCGACGGCGGTCGCGGCGACTCCGGCCCCGGCGGCGTGCCGTTCTCGGTCAGCGGCTCGCAGTTCGATGACTTCGCGTTCAAGACGCCGACGCTGCGTAACATCAAGCTCACCGCGCCGTATTTCCACACCGGCAGCAATCCGACCCTCGAAGATGTCGTGGAGTTCTACAACCGCGGCGGCGATTTTGCGAATGTGCAGCGTTCAGCGGATATCCGTCCGCTCAACCTGACCCCGATCGAGAAGTCCGCGCTGGTCGACTTCCTCGCCAACGGCCTCACCGATTGCCGGGTCGAGAAGCAGCGCGCACCGTTCGATCACCCCGAGCTCCCGGTGCCCAACGGCACCAACCTGGCGGCCGTGGGACGGGAAGGCATCGGGCGCTGCCAGTAGTCCGATCCGATCGCCATCGGGCGACGCCAGCGGCATTTCGATACTGTGCATGTTGGCTGCCAATGCACGTGTCGAGTCTGGCGACGCGGCGCGTCTACGTGATTGCACGAGCCGAATCCGGCGACCATGCTGGATTCGGGCGTGCGGTGTCGCGCGTCTCGCACGTCTGTCGCGCGGCGGTCGCGCGTAAAATTACCATTTGGACATTGCGTCCGACGCTCGGGTCGTTATAGTAAGGCGGCTTTGAGTGTTGGCCAGGCGGAAAGTATGGAGTCCGAGGAGAGCCAAGTGGTTGTCGAGCCGACGGACCGCTTGTACGTGCCGCATCGAAAGCGGCTGTCGCACGCCTACGTGACCACGGAGTCGGGCGGCCGCGAGCTCTCTCTGTATTACGGGACCAAGGAGGTCGTGTTCGACGACGAGCGGATGTTCGCGTTCGGCGAGCAGCTCGTGCGGCAGACCTCGTTCATCGCCGGTACCGCCACATCGTGGGGCGCCGGCTACGACTGGTCGGAGATCCGGCCGATGCTCGAGGCGCTGGTCGCCGATGGCATCGTCAAGCGCGGTGACGTGGTCGACGACGCGCGCGGCGGCGGGCTCGTGCCCTCGCTGCTCCCGCCCTCGGTGTGCCCGATGGCGCGGTCGTGGTCGGCGCGCGACTGCGAGCCGATCACGCACGATGTCGGCGGCCGGCCGGTCGAGATCGGCAATCTCGAAGCGATCCTGTCGGTCTACCGGATCGCACACCCGGCGCTCGACGCCGACGACCGCCAGGTCGGCGAGGCCAACGTGTTCCCGCCGGCGCTGCGGCTCGATCGCCCCACCGAGTGGCGGGTGTGCCAGTACTCGGGAAGCCGGTATCGCGACGAGGCGCCGATGAACGTCACGGCGCTCAAGGCGATGATCAAGTACTGGAAGCCGATGATGGTGACGCTGCTCGCGGTGCGCGTCGAGCTGGAGCGCCGGCTCGAGCGGATCCGCACCGGCTGGACGGTCGGCGACATGCACCTGTTCTCGTGCGTGCTGCTGTCGTTGCCCGCGTTTCCGCTGATGCTGCGCGGCGGGGCCTCGCCGCAGCCGCCGGTCCACCCGATCCTGTCGTCGCTGTTCCGGATCAGCGACGGTATCCGGATGACGACCCATCTGATGCTGTTCCTGTCCGAGGAGCGCACGCGGCTGCCGCACGAGCCGACCAGCGCGGTCGATCTCTACGACTTCGCCGAGCGCAACGGGCTGTTCCTGTCGTCGCATGGCGTGTGCGCCGGTCCCAAGCCGCTGATCGACGAGTTCCTGAGCACCGCGTTCGACGGCACCGAGATCGAAGGCACCGAGGGCCTCGAGCTGCCGCCCGAGATCAAGGGCCTGCTGGCGCAGCTGCCGGAGGCGATCGACTACGCGCTCCTGGGCCTGCAGTCCTGGGCGGTGTCGCGCTCGATCTGGCTCGCGATGAGCCGCGCCTACCGGACGATCCGCGAGGTGCTCGAGGCATCGCTGTCTGGCCCCGATTCGGGCCCCGATGCCGGCCTCGATGCCGGCGCCGGGATCTGCGGGCAGCTGCGTGAGCGCGTGCGCGGCGACTGGAAGAAGCTCAACCAGGGCCGCCTCGCCGACGTGTACGAGCACGACGTCCACGTTGACGTCTACACCGATACCTACGAGCAATCATGGCGGGCGCTGCGCTCGCCGGTGGGGGCCGCGACGCTGGCCGAGCGCATCGCGCCCGATCCGGAGGGGCCGCGGCCGGCCGCCGTGGCCGTGCGGCTCCGCGACCTCGTCGGCGCGCGATTCTCGGCCGCGGAGCTCCGTGCCCTGGGCGGCGTGGCCGCGCTCGATCGGATCGTCTCGGCGCTGGTGCTCCACCTGCGTGAGGAGCAGGCGATCCTGCGCTCGACCGAGGACATCCAGGCCGAGATCAACCGCAGGCTCGAGCGCGCGCGGCCGAGCCGTCCGCTCACCGCCCGCGACCTGCGCGTCAACTTCGCGATGTACGGTGGCTCGATCGCCGAGTTCCCGTACCTGTTCGACACGCTCGAGGAGGAGCTCGGGATCCGGGTGGAATGCACCGCGGACACGATCGAGGTGACCGATCTCCGGGCGAGCCGGGCCGAATCCGATCCACGAGGTTACGCCAGCGCATCGGCTGGCGTGCGATAGCGCGCCTTCCGCGCGCCTGTCATGGCTCTGCGATGACCGCATGTTGCGGACGTCGCACTTGGAAACGAACAGAGGAGCTCACGATGAAGATCAAGACGAAGGTTCGCGGCGGTGCCCTGCTGACGGACATCAGCGGCGGCGGCGGCGGCAGTGGCGGCGGCGGCGGCCGTGGTTGCGGCTGAGAGGAGATCCACCATGAAGATCAAGACCAAGATCCGCGGCGGCGCGCTGCCGCCCGGCGGCGGCGGCCGCAACTGCGCGTAGTCGGAAGGAATCCACCATGAAGATCAAGACCAAGATCCGCGGCGGCGCGCTCGTTCGTGATCCCAGCGGCGGCCGCGGCTGCGGCTGATTGCCAAGGAGACCCAGATGAAGATCAAGACGAAGGTTCGCGGCGGTGCCCTGGCCAAGGACCCCAGCGGTGGCGGCGGTCGCGGCTGCGGCTGATTGCCAAGGAGACTCAGATGAAGATCAAGACCAAGGTTCGCGGCGGCTCCCTCGACCGTGACGTCACCAATGGTGGCGGCGGTCGCGGTTGCGGCTAGCCGCAGCGGCAGCTAGCTGCTAAGTCGATCGGAGGCGCGTCGGAACCTTGGTTGCGACGGGCCACGGTCCAGGTGAGGGGGCCAAGCCGGCCCCCTCACTTCGTTTCAGGGCAAGTTGCGATAGAATCGACGCGGGGATGCCGAGCGAGTTCCGTCAGACATCGATTGCGCTTCGCAGTGATCGGGAGCGTGGACGTCGCGCCTTGATCATGCTCGCCATCATGGGCGGCCTGCTGGTCCTGGTCGGCCTGTGGCTGGTCGTGGCCCGCGTGCCGCTGTACGCGGTCAGCGAGGTCGCCCGGCTGCAGGCGCGCGACGAGGTCCACCCGGTCGACACGCTGGTCGCCGGCCGCGTCGTCACGGTGAACCTCCCGGTCGGCGGCGCGGTGCGCAAGGGCGACGTCCTGATCACCCTGGACGCCACCGATGTCGGGTTGCGGCTCGACGAGGCACGGGCGACCGAGCGCGGCCTGGCGGGCCAGATCGCCGCGCTCGAGACCGAGATCACCGCGCGCGAGCAGGCGCTCGCGAGCACCGAGTCACTCGGGCGCGCGAGCGTGTCCGAGGCCCAGGCGGCGCGCAGCCAGACCGAGTCCGAGGCGCAGCTGGCGGGCCGCGAGCGCGCCCGCGCGGACCTGATGCGCCAGGCCGGCGTGGTGGCCGAGGCCGAGGCCGATCGCGCGGGCGCGGCGGTGACGCAGGCCAACGCGGCCGTCCACGCCCGCGAGCAGCGGGTCAGCGTGCTGAGCAGCGAGACCCAGCGCGACATGGCCGATCGGCGGGCGCAGAACGAGAGCCTGCGGCGCTCGCTCGCCGGGCTGGTCGCGCAGCGCGACAGCGCCCACGTCCAGGTCCAGCGCCTCGAGGTCGAGCACGAGCGCCACACGATCCGCGCGCCGATCGACGGCGTGCTCGGCCAGGTCCGCGCCCCGCAGGTCGGCTCGGTCGTCGCGGCGGGCCAGACCGTGGCGGTGGTGACGCCCGACACCGACCTCCAGCTCGTGGCGGACTTCGCGCCGGCCAATGCGGTCGGGCGCGTCCGGCCCGGGCAGCGCGCGCACATGCGGGTCGCCGGGTTCCCGTGGACGCAGTACGGCACGCTCGACGCCGCGGTCACGGCGGTGTCGAGCGAGGTCGCCGACGGGCGGATCCGGGTCGTGCTGCAGATCGACAGTCACACCGCGACCGCGATCCCGCGCCGCCACGGCCTGATCGGCGAGGTCGAGATCGAGCTCGACGAGGTCTCGCCGGCCGTCCTGATCGCGCGAGCGGCGGGTCAGCTGTTCGAGCGAAGCGAGCCCCGGTGATCCCGTTCACGCGTCCCCACCGGCAGGCGCGGATCTTCGTGCCCGAGGTCGTCCAGACCTCGATGATGGACTGCGGCCCGGCCGCGCTCCAGTCGCTGGTCGCCGGGTTCGGCATGCCGGTCAACTACGGCCGCCTGCGCGAGGCCTGCCAGACCAGCGTCGACGGCACGTCGATCACGACGATGGACGAGATCGCCAACTTCATCGGCCTCGACACCGAGGAGATGATGCTGCCGCTCGACCACCTGCTCCTGCCCGAGGCGCGCGCGCTGCCGGCGATCGTGGTGGTCAAGACGCCCAACGGCAACAACCACTTCGTGGTCGTGTGGTCGGTCTCCGGCCGCTGGATCCAGGTGATGGACCCCGCGGAGGGCCGGCACTGGATGCCGCGCTCGGTGCTGTTCGATCGGCTCTACATCCACCAGACCAACGTGCCCGCGTCGAGCTGGCGCGAGTGGGCGGGTGACGACGAGTTCCTCGGCGCGCTCGACGTCCGGCTCGCCGCGCTCGAGATCGCCGGCGCCGATCGCGCGCGGCTCCGCGCGGTCGCGCTGGCCGATCCCAGCTGGCAGGCGCTGGCCGCGCTCGACGCCGCGACCCGGATGACCACGGCGATGGTCCACAGCCGGGCGATCGCCCCCGGGGCGCTGTGCCTGACGCTGATCGAGCGCCAGGTCGAGCGCCGCGCCGACGGCGCGTACCCGTTGCTCGCCGGCGAGTACCGCAGCGTGTGGCGGGTGCCGGCGCAGACCGCCCCCGAGGGCAGTGACGACGAGATGCTGCGGGTCCGCGGCGTGGTGCTGGTCCGCGCCCGCGGCCGGCGCCAGGATGGCGCGCTCGCCGCTGCGGTGCCGGACCTGGGGCCGCCGCCGCCGGGCGAGCCGGGCGAGCCGGCGCCGGCTGCCGCTCCCGCTGCGACCGCGGTGATGCCGGCCGAGCTCGCCGCGGCGCTGACCGAGGAGTCGGTGCGGCCGTGGCGCACGCTGCTCGGCATGCTCGTGACCGACGGCCTGGCGACACCAGCGGTGCTGGCGCTGGTGCTGATCGTGTCGGCGGCGCTGGTCACGGCCAACGCGGTGCTGTTGCGCGGCATCCTCGAGGTCGGCCAGCAGCTCGGCCTGCCGTCGCAGCGCGCCGCGGCGATGGCGGCGCTGATCGGCTTCCTCGCGCTCGGCCTGCTGGTCGAGCTGCCGCTGATCGCCGGCGCGCTGCGCCTGGGTCGCACGCTCGATCTGCGGCTGCGCATGGCGTTCCTGGCCAAGATCCCGCGGCTCGACGACCGCTACTTCCGCAGCCGCCTGCTGTCGGACATGGCCGAGCGCGGCCACAGCCTGCACCAGGTCCGCGCCGTGCCGGTGCTCGGCGTCCGCCTGCTCTCCGCGTCGGCGCAGCTCCTGCTGACGGTGATCGGGATCGCGTGGCTCCAGCCGGCGAGCGCGCCGCTCGCGCTGGTCGCGGCGGCGGTGTGCATCGGCATGCCGCTCGCGTTCCAGCCGATCATGGCCGAGCGCGACCTCCGGCTGCGCAGCCACGCCGGCGCCCTCGGCCGGTTCTACCTCGACGCGCTGCTCGGGCTGCTGCCGATCCGCGTGCACGGCGCCCAGGGCGCGATGCAGCGCCAGCAGGAGGCGCTGCTGGTCGAGTGGGCGCGCGCCGGCCTGCGGTTCTACTCGGCGTCGACGCTGGTCGATGGCGCGCTGGCGCTGTGCGGCCTGGCGATGGCGGTGCTCATGGTGTGGAGCGTGTCGAGCCACCCCACCAGCGGCCTCTTGCTGCTGGTCTACTGGGCGCTGAGCTTGCCGGCGCTCGGCCAGGACATCGCGTTCGCCGCGCGCCAGTACCCGACCTTGCGCAACATCGTCCTGCGCCTGCTCGAGCCGCTCGGCACGCCCGAGCCGATCGAGCCTGCGATCACCGGGCTGCTGCCCGAGGTCGCGGCGCGCGACGAGCACGGCGTCGTGGTCCACATGGCCGGCGTCACCGTCGAGGCCGGCGGCCACACGGTGCTCGAGGACGTGAACCTCACGATCGCCCCCGGCGAGCACGTCGCGATCGTCGGGTCATCGGGAGCCGGCAAGTCGAGCCTGGTCGGGCTGTTGCTCGGCTGGTACCGGCCGGCGCGCGGCGCGGTGCTGGTCGATGGCAAGCCGCTGGTCGGCGACCACCTGAACGCGCTGCGCCGCGAGACCGCGTGGGTCGATCCCCAGGTCGCGCTGTGGAACCGCTCGTTCCTCGACAACCTGCGCTACGGCGCCGAGCACGACGGCGAGCTGCCGCTGGCCGACATCCTGTCGAGCGCGCGGCTCCGCGAGGTCCTCGAGCACCTGCCGGACGGCCTGGCGACCGAGCTCGGCGAGGGCGGCGCGCTGGTGTCCGGCGGCGAGGGCCAGCGCACCCGGGTCGGCCGCGCGCTGGCGCGCAAGCGGGCGCGCCTGGTCGTGCTCGACGAGCCGTTCCGCGGCCTGGATCTGTCGACCCGGCGCGAGCTGATGGGGACGGTGCGGCGCTGGTGGCAGGGCGCGACGCTCTTGTGGGTGACCCACGACATCGCCGAGACCGAGGCGTTCGGCCGGGTCCTGGTGGTCCACGACGGACACATCGTCGAGGACGGCGACCCGGCCGAGCTCGCCCGGCGGCCGGGCTCGCGCTACGCGCAGCTGGTCCGCGGCGATCGCGACATGCACGAGCTCGAGTGGTCGGGTGCCCGCTGGCGGCGGGTGTGGATCGAGCGCGGCAGGATCCGCGAGGAAGACGAGGCCGGCTCGTGACCGCCGCCGCCCCGAAGCGCGGGGCCGACGGGACCGGCCGGATCGGCGCGGCCGGCGAGACCGGTGAGGCCGGCGCGGCCGGCGAGGCTGGCCGCGCCGAGCTCGCGGCGGTGCTGTGGCCGATCGACACCCTCGGCGAGGCCGTGGTCGCGCTCGCCCGCCACTGCGGGCTGGTGTCGCCGGCGTCGAGCGCGGCGGTGGCGCGCCACGCGCCGACCTCGGATCCGGCGGCGCTCGACCGCTGGATGGCGGCGACCGGCGAGACGCTCGGCGTCAGCGTCGAGCCGCTGACCGCGCTGCACCGCGAGGTCGACAGCGCGCTCGCCGTGCTGCACCCGGCGCTGGTCCAGCTCCCCGCCGGTGTCGTGATCGTGATCCGCCCGCACCGCGATCGGCTGGTGTGCCTGTGCCACGACGGCGTGGTCCGCCGGATCGCGCGGCAGGTGGTCGTGCGCGCGCTGCAGGCAGAGCACGAGGCGCCGCACCGCGCCCGGATCGCCGAGCTCCTGGCCCGCACCGACCTGCCGGCGCCGGCCCGCGCGCGCGCCGAGCTCGGCATGCTCGCCGAGTTCCTCGCGACCACCAGCGTGATGCACGCCTGGTTCGTCCGCCTGCCGCCGGGCGCGTCGTTCTTCACCCAGATCCGCAGCGCGGGCCTGCTCCGCCTCGCCGGGGGCCTGATCGCCTCGCACGCGGCGCAGTACTTCCTGTTCCTCTTGTCGTGGTGGGCGATCGCCCGGGCGGTCCTCCAGGGCCACCTCGCATCGGGCTGGCTATGGGGCTGGGCGCTGATCCTCTTGTGCTCGATCCCGCTGCTGATGCTGTCGACCTGGTTCCAGGGCAAGCTCGCGGTCGGCATCGGCACGCTGCTGCGCCGCCGCCTGCTCGCCGGCGCGCTCGAGCTGCCGCCTGCGATGCTGAGCCGCGACGGCATCGGCCGGCTGCTCGGCCGCACGATCGAGGCCGAGAGCCTCGAGCGGCTCGCCCTGGGCGGCGGGTTCCTCAGCGTGCTCGCGGTGCTCGAGCTGATGTTCGCCACGCCGGTGCTCGCGGCCGGCGCCGGCGGCTGGTTCCACGCCGGCTTGCTCGTGGTCTGGCTCGGCGTGGCCGCGGTGCTCGGCCTCCGGCTGGCGCGCGCGCGCTACCGCTGGACCGACACGCGGCTCGCGCTCACCGGCCTGACGGTCGAGCACATCGTCGGCCATCGCACGCGGCTGGCCCAGGAGCTCCCGGAGCGCTGGCACGAGCGCGAGGACGAGGCGCTGGCGCGCTACCTCGATCGCTCGGTGGTGCTCGATCGCCGCGCGCTGGCGCTGCTGGTGATCGTGCCGCGCGGCTGGCTGCTCGTCGGGCTGGCGGCGCTGACGCCGGCGTTCGTCACCGGCACCGACATCGTGTCGCTCGGCACCGGGATCGGCGGCGTGGTGCTGGCGTGGCTGTCGCTGACCCGGCTCAGCGCCGGGGTCGATCAGCTCGCGACCGCCCACGTTGCGTGGCAGCGGGTCGCGCCGCTGTTTCACGCCGCCGCCGGGGTGTTCCCGGGGCAGCCCGAGAGCGCGCGTGCGCCGCGCGGCATCACCGCACCCGAGTACCTGGTCGCGCCGCCGCCGAAGGCCCACGAGCCGGTGCTCGAGGCGGTCGATCTCTCGTTCCGCCACGCCGGCCGCGCCGCCGACGTGCTGTCGGGCTGCGACCTCGTGGTCCGCCCCGGCGACCGCGTGCTGATCCAGGGGCCGTCGGGCGGCGGCAAGTCGACGCTGGTGTCGCTGCTCACCGGCATGAGGCTGCCGAGCAACGGGCTGTTGCTCGCGCGCGGCCTCGACATGAGCTGCCTGGGCGAGACCGGGTGGCGGTCGCGGGTGTCCGCGTCGCCGCAGTTCCACGAGAACCACGTCCTGACCGAGAGCTTCGCGTTCAACCTGCTGATGAGCCGGGCCTGGCCGCCGCGCGCGCAGGACATCGAGGACGCCCGCGCGATCTGCGTCGAGCTCGGCCTGGGGCCCTTGCTCGAGCGCATGCCCGGCGGGATGTACCAGATGATCGGCGAGACCGGCTGGCAGCTGTCGCACGGCGAGCAGAGCCGGCTGTTCATCGCCCGCGCGCTGCTGCAGCGCAGCGACGTCGTCATCCTCGACGAGAGCCTCGCGGCGCTCGACCCCGAGAACATGGCCCAGGCGCTGCGCTGCCTTCGGGCCCGGGCGCCGAGCCTGATCGTCGTCGCGCACCCCTGATGTGCGTGATGCGCGTGATGCGCGTGATGCGCCTGAGCCGGCCGCCGGCTACAGCGCGTCGTCGTTGGTCGGATCGTTGGTCGGATCGTTGCTCGGATCGTTGCTCGGGTCGCCCAGCGGTGGGATCCGCGCGATCGGCTGGTTCACCGACGGCTCGCGCGACTCGTCCATCAGCCGCGCGCCCTCCATCAGCAGGTGCGTGGTCGAGACGTTGACCCGGTCGGAGCCCTCGACCAGGCACATCACGAACTCGAACTCGCCGGCGCCCCAGGTCAGCAGGTAGTAGATGCACTCGGCGTCGACCGGCTCCTCGGCATCGTCGAGCCTGGCGTGGACGACCTTGCCGTCGCGGACCAGGACCTGCGCCGAGGGCCCGTTGGGCGCGCGGAGCTGCAGGAGCCCGGTCTTGCGCTCCATCTCGATCAGGATCAGGAGCGACGACAGCCCGACCTGCGACAGGTCGCCTCGCAGCCCGGCGCCGCCGAGGTGCTCCCGGGTCTCGAGGATCGCAGCCTGGGTGCGGCGCAGGGTCTTGGCGACCCGGAGATCGAGCTCCTCGAACCGGAACGGCTTGGTGACGTAGTCGTCGGCCCCGAGCCGGAAGCCCCGGATCCGGTCGTCCTCGGACGACAGCGCGGTGAGGAAGATCACCGGAAGCAGCGCGAGGTCGGAGTGTGCCCGCAGGTTGCGGACCAGCGACCACCCGTCCATCTTCGGCATCATCACGTCGGTGATCAGCAGGTCCGGGGTGCGAGCCAGGGCGCGATGCAGCGCGTCTTCGCCGTCGACCGCGGTCTCCACGCTGTAGCCGCGCTTCTCGAGCACCGTGGCGACCATGCGCAAGATCCAAGCGTCATCGTCGGCGACCAGGACATGCGGGGCCATCGCTGACTGCACCGTAGCGTGCCAAGCTTCGCCCAGGCAACCGCTAGCGCCCCGGCAGCGGGGTACGTGGCGGCTGCCGCTGTGGGTCCGGGACGCCGGGCACGATTGCGCGAATGGCGTGTTGTTGCATTGCGACTGGAAGCACGATCGGCGCAGACCCGTCGGGCGATCCATGGGACACTGTAGGGATGGTGCTCGGGGTGGGCGTCTGGGCGCGGCTCGCCGCGTTCCCCGTCTTCGTCCTGGTGATCCCGTTGCGGTGCAGCCTGGTGGCCCCGCTGCGCGACACAGGCGCGATCGGCCCGTCCGCGGCCACTCCGAAGCAGGAGGAGCCGCGGGCGAGGATCGAGAGCGTCCCGCCTCCCGCGCCGCGCCCTGCAGTGCGGCCGATCGCGCTGGCCGACGAGGTCGTGGTCCGGGCGCTCGACGCGGGCCAGCAGGCGTTCCTGCGCTGCTGGGCGCGGGCCCAGCGCAGCGAGGTGCCGCCGGAGACCGGCAAGGTCCGGCTGCATCTCGAGCTCGATGACCAGGGCCACGTCACCGCGGCGACCAGCGACAGCGACGCGCCGGCGCTGGCGAGCTGCCTCGCCGTGGTCGCCCGCCGGCTGCCGTTCCCGGCGCCGGGCCAGCCGGCGGTGGTCGATGTTCCGCTGATGTTCCGGTGAGGTTCCGTGACGTCGGCGATTTCCCGCGATCGGCCGGCGACGCGGACGCTGGAACCGCCGGCCGAGGTCAGTTCGAGGTCGCCGGCCCCGGGCCGGGGTGCGCGGCGCCCGGCGCACCGGTGACTGCGTTCGGCACCGCGTTCGGCACTGCCTCGGTGACCGCCGTGGTGGTCCAGCCGGTCCGATCGCGCACGGCGATCCGGCCGTCGGACAGCGCGACCACGGCGCGGCCGGCGCGATCGACGACCACGCCGACCGCGGTGCCGGCGATGCCGAGTGGGTCGCGCGCGAGCTTGCCGGCGGCGAGCGTCACGAGCTCGAGCCCGGCGCTCGCGGTGCCGATCGCGACCAGCGCGTCGCCGGGGCCGGCGGCGGCAGCGCCGATCGCCAGGCCGGCCGGCCATGCGGTGAGCTTGCCGGTCGTGAGGTCGACGGCGCCGCGATCGACGATCGCCCAGCGATCGCTGACCAGCCGGGCACGGCCGGGCGCCGCCCGGAGCGCGACGAGCCGGGAGCCGGTGAGCCGGAACATGCCTGCCTCGGTCGCCACGACCGCGCCGCCGGTGCCGCTGCCGGCGCCGATCGCGACGATGGCGGCGGGCGCCTGGGCGAGCCGGGTCGGTTCGCCGCGGCCGAGCGGCTCGAGCGCGAACAGCTGGCGGCCGACGGCGGCGAGCGAGCGCGTGCCGCCGCTCAGGATCGCCTTGCCGTGCTGGACCAGGCGGATCGCCGACCAGCCGTTTGCGGCCAGCCGGTAGATCACGCCATCGCCGAGCGCGACGACCGCGCCGCCGGCCAGGCCCGCGGTGACGATCGGGTCGGCGGTGGCGCTGGCGAGCCGGTGGACCCAGCTGCCCTTGCCATCGGGCTCGTAGACCTCGCCGCCGCGGCCGATCACGATGGCGCGGCGAGCGTCGTCGGCCGGTGCGATCGCCGCGAGCTGGATCGCGGCGGGGGCGGCGGCCGACGGTGCTGCCGGTGCTGCCGGTGCTGCGTGATCGGCGTGCGCCCGGCCCGCGACCAGGGCCGCGATCGCCGCGGCGACGGCCCGCCGCACTACTTGGTGCTCTTGACCGCCCGGAACGAGCAGGCGTCGAGCTCGGCCTTGGTCTTGGCCTTGGCCGCGCACGTGACGGCTTCCTTGGTCGATCCGCCCCGGCAGCGCCGGATCTCGCCCTCGATGTCGAAGTTCTTGGCCGCGCCCTCGTCGAGCAGGCTCTCCATGTTGACGATCGCCTCCCGGCATTCGTCGGCGCTGGGCTTGTTGCAGGCGCCGGCGGCGGTGATGGCAAGGACGAGTAGGAAGCGCTTCATGACCATTCCCCTGGACTACACTCTACCAGGTGGCGCGCACGGTCGAGATCCTGTTCCGTATCGATCTCGCGCCAGCTGCCTCGGATGAATACCGGATCGAGCCGGATGCCGCCATCGATCAGGTCTTGCCATAGATCGGTCAAGTAGGCGTTGCGATAGGCAGCGGCGCGCTGGAACGGCTCGTGTTCTCGGCCCTCGTAGTGACGCGCCAGCGCATCGAGCGTCCGTGCCACGGTCATCACGCCGCGGGCGCCGAGCTTGGTCAGACCGATGAACTCGCCGGCCGCCTCGGACGGCGGGAGCGCGCGCTTGCCAACCCGGGCGATCGAGCCGTCGGGCATGAGGTCGGCGACCTCGCCTTCCTCGAGCGGGTGCTCGGTGCGGCCCTCGTAGATCGTGCGGAACTCGCGGTCGATCACGAGCGCGATCTCGGCGTCGGACGCCGCGGCCGCCTGGGCGACCGCGGGCGTGAACAGGATGTCGCTGTACGAGATCAGGCACGGCCGGTCGAGGTAGGGCCGGGCGCACGCCAGCGACAGCAGCACGTTGTTGCTCTGCCACGCGTGGTTGTCGACGAAGCGGACCTCGGGCACGAGCCCGCGCGCGAAGCTCTCGAGCGTGTCGCCGCGATAGCCGCGGATCACGATCAGCTCCTCGATTCCCGCCGCGCGAAACGCCTGCCACACCCAGCCCAGGATCGGCCGGGCGCCGACCTGGACCATGCACTTGGGGACCTCCTCGGTGTGAGCGCCGAGCCGCTTGCCGCGGCCCGCGGCGATCAGGATCGCGCGCGTGATCGTCATGTCGCCTCGTGGTGGCCCGGCGCGGGCGCCGCCGCCGCCGCCGGGATCTGCGCAGGCGCCGCTGCCGGCACCGGCCGCGCCGGCCCGAAGCGCCCGAGCCGGAGCAGGATCGCGGCGAGGCTGCGGGCGAGGTAGAGCGCGTTGACCACGGCGTAGGCCCAGAAGTACACGTCGATCCGGTTGGCGAGCGCGCACAGCCACAGGTACTGCGGGTAGTGGACGACCACGCGCGCGGCCCACTCCGCAGCGCCGATCGCCGCGCCGGCCGGCCCGCGCCGCCGCGTGAGCTCGGCGGGCTGGCCATCCGGGGTCGGCGGCCGGGCGCCGTACTCGGGCCGCCGCATGAACGAGGTCAGCGAGATCCCCGACGCCAGGCAGAACAGCGCGCCGATCCCGACCAGCAGGAAGCGGTCGTCGTGGTGCTCGGTCCACAGCCGGACCGCGACCGCGGCGAGCAACAGCATCGCCTTGAGCTCGTCCATCAGGAAATCGAGCAGGTGGCCGAGCGGGGAGGCGGTCTGGCGCAGCCGCGCCAGCTGGCCGTCGGCGCAGTCGAGCACGAACGACAGCTCGAACACCGCGGCCGCGGCGACCAGCCAGGCATACCCGGGCAGCAGCGCGAACATCGCGCACGCGCCGGCGGCGATCACCGCCGACAGGAACGTCACCTGGTTGGGCGTGATCGGTGTGCCGCGCAGCGCGTAGACCACCACCGCTGCCGGGGGCCGGGCGACCCACTCGGTGAACCAGTTGATGTCGCGCCGCTTCTTCGACGCCCGGTAGATCGCGACGATTTCGGACCACATCCGTCGCGGTGACAGTAGCAGCTAACGACTCATGCAGGGCTTGCGTGGCAAGCTTGCGCCATGGCGCGGCTCGAGATCGCCGTCACCGTCGCGATCGCAGCTGCTGCGGCAGCCGGCGCCGCGCGAGGCGATCCGCCGGGCAGCGCGGCGGCCGGCACGAGCGCGCGTGCCGAGATCGCCCGGCTCGAGAGCGCGCTGCCGGCCGGCTGGAGCCTCCTGGCGACCGGCTCCGAGCTGGTGATCCGCCACGATCGGCCGTGCTACGTCACGGACGTGCACCACGACCATGCGCCGGCGGGCGTGGCACGGTCGGTGGCCCCCGCCGGTGGTGGTCCGCTGGTCACGATCGAGCTGCGCTACCGGCTCGAGCCGCGGTGGACGGCGCCGCAGCTCGCCGCGGCCCGGGCGACCAACGAGGGGATCGCCGGTCAGATCCGCGCGCTCGCGGCGCGCTACCGGATCGACGCGATCCGCACCGCCAAGGGCCAGCCGATCCCGGCGAACGCCGACGAGCAGGCCCGGCTCGATGCCTACGAGGCCGCGCGCGCCCGGCTCGCCGCGCGGCGGGTCCAGGTGCCGCACTGCACGCTGGGCGAGCTCAGCGTGTTCGACGGCGACGACACCTACGCCCAGCTGGCGCTGCAGGTCGATCCGCCGGAGGTCATGACCCAGGCGCACAGCATCGTCGCGCTGGTGAACCAGCGCTGCCGGTAGCGGCGGTTCGACGATGCCGGCGCGACATCGGATCGCAATGCGCCGGTCGGCGAGGCGTGACATCCTACGGCGCATGCGGTTGCTCGTGCTCGTGGCGCTGGCCGGCTGCAGCGGCCACACCGCGGCGCCGCCGCTGGTGGCGTCGAGCGCCCGGCTCCCGCCGCCCGCCGCGATCGACCCGTCGATGCCCGGCGCGGACTACCTCACCGCCATCGCCGCGCAGATCGAGCCGCGATGGACCGCGTTCCTCGACGACTGTCGGCTGCGGCTGCCGCGGGGCCACGCGCTCAACCGCCCCGAGCTGGCCGCGACGTTCGAGCTCGCGATCGGCCGCGACGGCAAGATCGTCGTGCGTCAGCAGGTCGCGAGCAGCGGCAACGGTGACTTCGATACTGCGGTCGCCGACGTGCTGGCCGACGCATCGCCGCTGCCCGCGCCGCCGCTCGACCTGGTGTCCGACGACGAGCTGGTGCACCTGCGCTGGCAGTTCGCGCGCGACCGCCGCCAGGCCGGTCCGGCGACGGCGCGGGTGCTCCACGTCGAGCTGCCGCTGGTCGAGGTCGTCGACGGCCTGCTCGGGCGCGGCGAGATCGCGCGCGCGGCCCGGCGCGTCGCCGCGGTGCCCGAGGCCAGCCCCGAGCGGGTGGCCGGCGCCGTGCGCGTGATGATCGCCGCGCTGCGCGAGGCGCTGGGCAGCCCCGACGGCGCGGCGCGGCGCACCGCGGTCGAGGCCTGCGGTCGCGCCCACGTCGACGAGCTCGCCGCCGCCGTGCGCGCCCTGGTCACCGCGCCGATCGATCCCGAGCTCCGGCTCGCCGCGATCACCGCCGCGGGCGTGCTCGGCGATCGCGCCGCGGCGCCGGCGCTCCTGGCCGGGCTGCGCGACGACCTCGCACACGAGCCGCGGGTCGCGCGCGCCCGGGTCGCGGCGCTGGTCGCGATCGGCCACGCACAGGATGCCGCCGGCGTGGTCCGCGCCGTGCTCGATGCCGGACCGAGCCCGGCCGCGCTCGCGGCGCTCGCCCAGGTCCCGACCGCCGCGGTCGGCTCCCGGCTCGCCGCGTGGTCGAGGGCCGGTGAGCCGGCGATCCGCGGCGCGGTGTGCGCGGCGCTGCCGGGCGCGGCGCCGGCGGTGGCAGCGGCGCTGATCGCGCGCGGGCTGCGCGACGCCGACGCGACGGTCCGCGCGACCTGCGCGGAGGCCGCCGCACGGTCCGACCGCACTCACCCCGAGCCGGCGATGGTCAAGCGATTGCGCGAGCTCGCGCGCGACCGCGATCGCTCGGTGCGCGCCCGCGCGGTCGCGGCGCTCGCCGCGCTCGATCCGGCGCACCCGGTCCGTGCCGCCGACGACCCCGCGCCCGAGGTCCGCGCGGCGTTCGCCGCCGCGGCGAGCGAGCCCGATCTGGTCGCGCTCCTGGCCGACCGCACCCCCGAGGTCCGGGCGGCGGCGCTGACCGCGCTGGGCGACCGGGCGGGCGCGGCGGCGCTCCGGGCGGCGGTCGATCCATCGGCCCAGGTCCGCGGCGCGGCGGTCGCGCTGATCGCCGATCCCGACGCCCTGGCGCGGCTGGCCGGCGACGACTCGCCCGAGGTCGCGATCGCCGCGCTGGTCCGCCTGACCGCGCTGCGCGGGCGGTCCGCACAGACTGCACCGCTGCTCGACCGGCTCGCCGAGGCGCCGCCGGCCAGCGCCGAGCGCGTACGGATCGCACTGGCATGGTTGCTGGCATCGTGACGGTGCGCCAGGATTGGGCGATGCGCGTCTTCCTGGCCACCGCCGCAACCCTCGCCGCCGCTGCCGCGGGCGGCGGCGCGGCTGCGGGCACCGGGCGGGTCATGCGCGTCGAGGCGCCCCGCCGGATCGAGGTGTTCGTGCCCGCCGGCCGGTTCGTGATGGGGGTCGACGAGGACGCCGAGCTCGCGGCGGTCCAGCAGTGCGAGCTGGCGTACCCGGCGATCGCCGGTACCCACCCCGCGACGGGCAAGCCGGTCGGGTTCTGCAGCGTCGACTACGACGCCGAGCTGTTCCACATGCGGCGGCGCAGCGTCTACCTCGACGCCTACGCGATCGACCGCGACGAGGTCAGCGTCGCCGATTACCGGCGCTGCGTCGCCGTCGGGGGCTGCGACCTGGATCCGCTGATCTCGGGCGACGAGCGCTACATCCACGACGACTGGCCGCTGGTCAACGTGACCTGGCTCGAGGCCGGCGACTACTGCCGCTGGCGCGGCGCCCGGCTGCCGACCGAGGCCGAGTGGGAGCGCGCGGCGCGCGGCGACGACGTCGAGGCGACCTGGCCGTGGGGCAGCGTCGAGCGGCCGAAGGACTTCAACCACGGCCAGCCCCGGGCCGAGGCGATGCGCGAGATCGACCGCCCGCAGCAGACCTGGCTGATCCCGTCGCCGCTGCTCGGCGATCCCGACGACAGCGACGGCACGGTGCTGATCGCTCCGCCGGGCAAGTACGTCTGGGGCGAGGGCCCGTACGGCACGCGCGATCAGGCCGGCAACGTCGCCGAGTGGACGGCCGACGCGTACCTCCACGAGGACAATCAGAAGGGCTACGACAACCTCGCACCGACCAACCCGGTGCGCGAGCCCAAGCCGGGCGAGCTGATCCCGGCGCGCGTGGTCCGCGGCGGCTCGTGGCGCCAGCCGGCGTTCGTCGCGCACGCCAACCTGCGAGACCCGTTCAACCGGATCTACAACCAGAACCTGCGGTTCTCACACATCGGCTTCCGCTGCGCGAGGCCGCTGCGCGAGGCGCAGGACGCAGCCGGGGGGGCCTGGTCAGCCCGGTCAGCCCGGTCAGGGCGCGTCGGGGCGGGCGTCGGTCGCGTCGGGGACCAGCGCGTCGATCGGTAGCGTGGCGTCGATCTGCTCGGTCTGTTGGTTGCTCGATACGCAGATCTGCGGCGTGGCCCGCGCGCACACGCCGCTCGCGCAGTCGTCGTCGACCTCGCAGCGCTCACCGATCCCCTGCTTGCAGCCGGCGGCCGACAGGGACGCCAGGGAAGCCACGATCATCGCGATCCAGATCCGGTTCACGGGGTCACCTCGTCCAGGGGGGGCACGTCGGTCCATTCCACCTTGGTGACCTCGTACTCGCGCTTGCCCTTGGGGCTCTGCACGGTGACGGTGTCGCCGACCTCCTTGCCGATGATCGCGCGCGCCACGGGCGCGCCGACCGAGATCCGGCCCCGCTTGATGTCGGCCTCGTGCTCGCCGACGATCGTGTAGGTCTGGGTCTCGCCGCTGTCGGAGTCTTCGATGGTCACGGTGGCCCCGAATCTGACTCTCGTACCCGACAATTTGGTTGGATCGATGACCTCGGCGAGCGTCAATTTCGCTTCGAGCTCGCGGATCCTGGCCTCGATCAGCCCCTGCTCCTCCTTGGCGGCGCTGTAGTCGGCGTTCTCCGACAGGTCGCCGTGGCCGCGAGCGACCTCGATCGCGCGGCTGTTGGCCAGCCGGTCGACGTTCTTCAGCTTGTGCAGCTGCGCCTTCATCGTCGCGTGCCCCGCCGGGGTCATCGGGTACTTTTCGCTCATCGCGGTCCTCTGCGCGGTCGTATTGGTAGCTCTGCGCCGGTCCCGGCGCAAGCAATCCAGGAGTTTACCGCAGTTCAGGAATTGGGACACCTGTCGCAACCCTGGGGATCCGAGTCGCAGTTCGTGCCCGGGGTGCCGCTGTGGGTGCACGGTGTGCCGCCGTCGGACATGGGGCATGACATGCTCGGGCAGGCGGCGCCGCTGGTGTTGCAGCTGACGTCGCACCGGCACGACCGGGCGCAGTCGATCGATGGACATGCGCCCGGACCGGAGCAGCTGATGTCGCACGCGCCCCCGCCGCAGTTGATGTTGTGGCACGCCGCGGCGCCCGAGCAGTCGATGGTGCAGCCCCGCGCCAGCGTGCAGTCGATGTCGCCGCAGCTGGCGTTGTTGCACTTGAACGTGCAGTCGAAGCCGGCCGGGCACTTGACGTCGCCGCAGGCGTGGCTGGTGTTGCACTCGACCCGGCAGGTCAGGTCGAGGAGGTCGCAGTCCGTGCACGGGCTCGGGCAGCCGCTCGATGACGTGACGCAGTAGCCGTGATCGCAGGACCCGCCGAGCCCGAAGCACTCGAAGTCGGTCGCGCAGGTCACCAGGTCCTCGGACCGGCGGTGGACAAAGCAGCCCGAGCTCGCCACCGCGGCGGCGCCGGTCAACGCGAGCACGACGAGGATCGCGGTCGTCCTGGTCATCACAGGCCTCCGATCAGGGTGATCGTCAAGCCGCCGCCGTGCGCGATCGGCGCGGGCGCGATCGCGACCGCGTGGCGGCGGTGGTCGCGGTACAGCAAGTACGCGCCCAGGCCGCCGGCGACCAGGCCCGCGACCACGAACACGTCGCCGGCGATCGCGCGGGTCCCGGCCTTGTCCTCGAGCGACCTCAGGTCCTGGATGTCGTCGAAGCTGCGGACCGGGTGCTCGTCGATCTGGTCCTGCAGGCCGCTGTAGCTCGCCCACAGCGCGATCCCGACCACGAGGCCGAGGCCGCCGCCGGACGCCAGCGCCACGCCCAGGGTCCGGTCGCGGCGGTCGTCGGTGACACCGGGCGCCGGGGTGGACGGGGCGGGGCCGGCGGGTGGCTCGGCACCGGCATCGGCCGGAGGCGGCGGGGCCGGCGGAGGCGCAGCGGCCGGGTGAGGCGCTGCAGGCTCCGGCCTGGCCGCCGGGGGCGCGAACAACCCCGCGATCCCGGTCGCGACGCGCTCGCCGGAGTCGCCGGCCGCGATCATCGTGGCGACCTCGCGTGGGGCGGCGCCGCGGACGGCGCGGTGGACCACGAGCCGGACCTGGCCGGCGTCGCGGTTCGCCGGGCTCGCCGTCGCGGTGCCCCAGACCAGCTCGTCGACGCCCAGCGTCGCGATCACCTCGTCGCTGCAGCCGGCGGCCTGCGGATCGCAGCCCACCGCCAGCGCGGTGTCGGCGTAGGTCGCGTTGCCGGTCGCGACCTGGCCCTCGAGACCCCGGGCGAGCCGCGCGACCTCGGAGGTCAGCCGGGCGCGGGTCGCGGCATCGGCGGTGCCGTCGACCGGCAGCACCAGGATCTTGTGATTCGCCGCCGCGGCCGGTGCGGTCAGCGCCACGATCACCGCCGCGATCACCACCACGGGCAGCCATCTCATAGCGACTCCAGCCTCGCGCGGATCTCGGCGGCGTCGGCGGCGCCGGGAGAGACCTGCAGGTACTTCTGGAACGCGCCGCGCGCCGCGGACCGGTCGCCGAGCCGCTCGTGGATCAGCCCGGTGAGGCGCCATGCCGGGGCGTACCCGGGGTTGGCCTGCGTCACCCGCTTGCACAGCGCGAGCCCGGCCCTGGCGTCGCCGCGCATCCACGCCTGCAGGCCCTCCTTGACCAGCTCCTCGGGGATGACCTTGTCCGGCGCCGGCCGGGGCGCTGCTGCGGTTCGCGGCGGCGACGAGCGCCGCGGGTGCGGGCGGGCAGGTGACCCGTCGATCGCAGCCGGGTCCCCGGATGCGGCGGCGCTGCCGGCATTCCCCTCGCGCGGCGGATCGACGAGGCGCGACGGATCGGCGGCGGGCAGCTCCGCCCGCGGCGGCTGCGGCGGCGCCGGACGCGCGGCCGTCGGGGTCGCGGCCGCTGGCCCGGCGAGCGGTGGCTCGGCCGTGGCCGGCTCGGCGGCAGGGGTCACCGCGATGGGGTGCGCGGCGGAGATCGGGGTCGCCGGGGAGACCAGTCGCGACGAGCTCGCCCGGAACTCGCCGCGGCCGGCCACGATCAGGCTCGCGGCGACGACGCTGGCCGCGATGCCGGTTGCGGCGGCGGCGTACCATCCCCAGCGCCGGACGTGGGTGACCGGCGGGCGCTCGACCTCGGTCTGCTCGTCACCGGCCGGGGCGGCTGCCGGCGCGGCGCCCTCCACCACCTGTCGCGCGCTGCCGTCGGGGCCGGGGGCGGGCAGCCGGCTGCCGGCGTCGGCGATGCGCTCGGCCGGCGCAGCTTCGGGCTGCGGCTGCGGCCGCGGCCGCCCGGCCCAGCCGTCGCTCGACGGCTGGATCGGCGTTCCGGACGCGATCTCGCCGAGGTTGAACGCGGCCTCGAGGACATCGGGGCTCGCGCGGCCCTTGCTCGAGACCTCCTGCAACAGCTTCTTGCGCGCGGCGATGTGGTCGGCAAACGTCGCCTGCATGTACCGGGCGATCACGTCGTTCTTGGCGGCGTAGCCGTGCTTGCGCAGCACCTCCTCGAGCTCGGCCGCCATCGCCTTGGCCGTGGGATAGCGGCGCGCCGGATCGCGCGCGAGCGAGCGCAGCGCGATCGGATCGAAGTCCGCCGGGACGTCGCCGTTGACCTTCGACGGCGCGAGGATCGGGATGTCGAGCACCTGCTGCATCGTCTCGCTGTCGTTGCCGCCCTTGAACAGCCGGCGCAGGGTCAGCGCCTCCCACAGCACGCAGCCCAGCGACCAGATGTCGCTCCGGCGATCGCCGGGGCCGCCGCGCAGCTTCTCCGGCGCCATGTAGCCGAACTTGCCCTGGACCCGCGTGCGCGCGGTCGCCGACTGCGACGCCTTGGCGACCCCGAAGTCGACCAGCTTGACCTGGCCGTTGTACAGCACCACGATGTTGCCGAGCGAGACGTCGTGGTGCACGAGCTCGATCGGGTCGCCGGCCATCGAGCGCAGCTCGTGCGCGGCGTCGAGGCCCTCGGCGGTGTCGGCGATCAGCCGCGCGGTCGACAGCACGTCGAGCCGCTGGCCGTCGCGGCCGGCGCGGAGCACGGCGAGCAGCGGCTCGCCTTCGAGGTACTCCATCGCGATGAAGTAGCGGCCGTCGGCCTCGCCCAGGTCGTAGATATCGACGACGTTGGGGTGCTTGACCAGCGCGGCGATCCGCGCCTCGTCGAGCAGCATGTCGACGAACGGCTTCTGCGATGCGAGGTTTTCGTGGACCAGCTTGACGACGACGAGCTTCTCGAAGCCGGCCGGGCCGCGCTGCAGCGCGAGCTGGACCTCGGCCATGCCGCCCTCGCCAATGCGGGTGATCAGCTCGTACCGGCCCAGCCTGGGTGGTAACGAGCCTGATTCCCCCAGCGCTGTCACGAAGTTATTGTAACGCAACGAGTGTTTGCGAGCCTGTCTGTCGCGACGCGTTGTGTGGGATGTCGCTGTCCAGGCCGGCGTGCCGGATCGATCCGGTGATTCACCTCGCCTCGAGGGCGTAAGCCAGCATCCAGGGCGCCGCCGGACGGGCGGCTCGCCGAGCCGACGAGAGCTCGACGGCGCGAACCAACGCGACGTGCCACGAGCTGCGGTTCCCGTGATCCCGACGACACGGACCGCACAGCGAACACGGAGCTGGTCGCTTCCGGTTGCGTGTATATTCGGGGTTGGATGGCGGACGATGGGACGTCGACGGCGCTGGTCAAGCGGCTCCGTGACGGCTTGCGCCTGGTGTCGACCGTCGCGCAGTCGTTCGCCGAGACCACGTCGGATTACCGCCGGCTGCTCGATGTGATCGCGCGCAACATCGCCGAGGCAATCCCAGACACCTGCATTGTTTTGCTGCGCTCGGGCGAGATGCTCAATATCGTCGCGATCCACGACGGCACGCCGAGCGCCGGCCCGCGAGTCCGCCGGACGACCCGGGGCGGGACCCCGGTGCGCGAGGCGACGATCTCCGCCGACGTCCTGGCCAACGGGCCGCTGTTCATGCCGCGGATCGACTACGCGCGGCTCCGCACCCAGATGATCGCGGAGTCGGTCGACCAGCTCGAGGCCAGCCAGACCACCGGTATGCTGGTCGTGCCGCTCGGCGCGCGCGGCGAGCTCCACGGCGTGGTCTGGGTGCTGCGGCACGGCACGCAGCACCCGCCGCTCGACGAGCTCGATCTCGAGATCGTCCGCGATCTCGCCAACCACGCCGCGCTGGCGATCAGCAACGCGCGGCTGTTCTCCGACCTGCAGCGCAGCGAGCAGCTGCGCGCCGCCGAGGAGCGCGCGGTGCAGGCGTCGCGGCTGGTCGACGCGATCATCGAGAACATCCCCGACATGGTGTTCGTCAAGGACGCCGACAAGCTGGCGTTCGTCCGGCTCAACCGCGCCGGCGAGGACCTGCTCGGGCTGTCGCGCGACCAGCTGATCGGCAAGACCGACTTCGACTTCTTCCCGGCGAGCGAGGCCGAGTTCTTCGTCGCCAAGGACCGCGAGACCCTGGCGTCGACCGTCGTGGTCGACATCGCCGAGGAGCCGATCCACACCCCGCGCGGCACGCGCTGGCTGCACACCAAGAAGGTCCCGCTGCTCGACGCCACCGGCCGGCCGGCGTACCTGCTCGGGATCTCGCACGACATCACCGAGCGCAAGCAGGCGATCGCCGACCTGTCGGCCGCCAAGGCGGCGACCGACGACGCCAACCGCGAGCTCGAGTCGTTCAGCTACTCGGTCGCCCATGATCTGCGCACGCCGCTGCGCGCGATCGACGGGTTCAGCCTCGCGCTGGTCGAGGACTACGGCGACCGGCTCGACGTCGAGGGCCAGCGCTACCTGGCGCGGATCCGCGACGCCGCGCAGCGCATGGCCGAGCTGATCGACGACCTCCTGACCCTGTCGCGGGTGACGCGCAGCGAGCTGCGCCGCGAGCGCGTCGACCTCAGCGCGCTGGCCCACACGGTGCTCGGCGCGCTCCAGCGGCTCGAGCCCGAGCGCCGGGTCGAGATCGTGATCGCGCCCGGGCTCCACGCCCACGCCGATCCGCAGCTCGCCGCGATCGCGCTCGACAACCTGCTCGGCAACGCCTGGAAGTTCACGTCCCGGCGCGCCGACGCGCGGATCGAGCTCGGCCGGCTGCCCGGCGACGCGGCGACCACCTACTTCGTGCGCGACAACGGCGCCGGCTTCGACATGACGTACGGCGACAAGCTGTTCGGCGTGTTCCAGCGGCTCCACCCCGAGACCGAGTTCCCCGGCACCGGCATCGGCCTGGCCACGGTCGCGCGGATCACCCAGCGCCACCGCGGCCGGATCTGGGCGGACGGCCGGCCCGGCGCCGGCGCCACGTTCTACTTCACGCTGATGGAGTCCCATGCATGAACGCGTGATCGTCCTGGTCGAGGACAACGCGAACGACGAGGAGCTCACGCTTCGCGCGTTCCGCAAGAGCAACATCCTCAACCGCGTCGTGGTGGTGCGCGACGGCGCCGAGGCGCTCGATTACTTCTTCCTGCGCGGTGCCCACGCCGGCCGCTCGCCCGGCGAGATCGCCCAGGTCGTGCTGCTCGATCTCAAGCTGCCCAAGATCGACGGGCTCGACGTGCTGCGCGCGCTGCGCGCCGACGAGCGCACCCGGCTGATCCCGATCGTGATCCTGACGTCGTCGGCCGAGGACCAGGACCTGATGCGCGGCTACGGCCTGGGCGCCAACAGCTACGTCCGCAAGCCGGTCGACTTCAACCAGTTCGTCGATGCGGTGCGCCAGCTCGGGCTGTACTGGCTGGTGATCAACCAGGCCGCGCCGGTGTGACCGGTGTGAGCCGGGGGCCCGTCAGCTCCGGCCGTAGGTCTGCAGCGACGCGACCCGGAGCTCGCCGCGCTTGGCGACCGCGATCGCTTCGAGCGCGGCCCGCGCGCCGCGCAGCGTGGTCTGGTAGGCGATGCCGTTCATCAGCGCCGCCCGGCGCAGCGACACCGAGTCCTGGATCGCCTGCGTGCCCTCGGTGGTGTTGATCACCAGATCGATCTCGCGGTTGTCCATCGCGTCGACGCAGTCGGGCCGGCCCTCGAGCACCTTGTTGATGCCGCGCACCGTGAGCCCGGCGGCGCGCAGGTAGGTCGCCGTGCCGTGGGTCGCGACCAGCGAGAACCCCAGGGTGATCAGGCGGCGCGCGATCTCGACCAGCGCGGGCTTGTCGGCGTCGCGCACCGACAGGAACGCCGTGCCGCGGGTCGGCACCAGGCCGCCGGCCGCCATCCAGCTCTTCATGAACGCGCGCGCGAAGCTGGTGTCGATGCCCATGACCTCGCCGGTCGAGCGCATCTCGGGGCCGAGGATCGTGTCGACGCCCTCGAACTTGACGAACGGGAACACGACCTCCTTGACCGAGACGTGGCGCGGCTCGACCTCGCCGGACGGGAACGCCCCGAGCTCGGCCAGGCTCTTGCCGGCCATGACCTTGGCGGCGATCTTCGCCAGCGGCTTGCCGATCGCTTTACTGACGAACGGCACGGTGCGCGACGCCCGCGGGTTGACCTCGAGCACGAACACGTCGCCGCCCGAGATCGCGAACTGGGTGTTCATCAGGCCGACCACGCCGAGCTCGCTGGCGAGCATCCGGGCCTGGCGCTTGACCTCGTCGATCAGGTCGGCCGGCAGCGAGTACGGCGGCAGCGCGCACGCCGAGTCACCCGAGTGGATCCCGGCCTCCTCGATGTGCTCCATCACGCCGCCGACCACGACCGCGCCGGTGTGATCGGCGACGACGTCGACGTCGAGCTCGACCGCGTCGGCGAGGAACTGGTCGATCAGCAGCGGGAACCCGACGGTGGACGACTCCTCGCGACCGCCCGACACCGCGGACAGGCCGCCGGCGAGCACGCGGGAGAAGTAGTCCTCGAGGCCGCGCGCGTCGTAGACCCGCTCCATCGCGCGGCCGCCGAGCACGTAGCTCGGCCGGACCATCACCGGGAACCCGATCTCGGCCGCGACCCGGCGCGCCTCGTCGAGGCTGCGCGCGATGCCCCAGCGCGGCGCGCGCAGGTCGAGCTTGGCCATCACCGCGCCGAACCGCTCGCGATCCTCGGCGCGATCGATCGCGTCGGCGCTGGTCCCGAGGATCGGCACGCCGGCGGCGGCGAGCGCGACCGCGAGCTTGAGCGGGGTCTGGCCGCCGAACTGCACGATCACGCCCCACGGCTTCTCGAGGTCGCAGATCTCGAGCACGTCCTCGAGCGTCAGCGGCTCGAAGTACAGCCGGTCCGAGGTGTCGTAGTCGGTCGACACGGTCTCGGGGTTGCAGTTGACCATGATCGACTCGATGCCCTCCTCGCGCAGCGCCATCGCCGCGTGGACGCAGCAGTAGTCGAACTCGATGCCCTGGCCGATCCGGTTGGGGCCGCCGCCCAGGATGATCACCTTGCGCCGGTCGGTCGGCCGGGCCTCGCACTCGTCCTCGTAGGTCGAGTACAGGTACGGCGTGAACGACTCGAGCTCGGCGCCGCAGGTGTCGACCCGCTTGTACACCGGGCGCAGCCCCGCGGCGTGGCGCGCGCCGCGGACCGCGGCCTCGGTCGCGCCGGTCAGCGCGGCGATCCGGCGATCGCTCATGCCCATCCGCTTGCAGCGCCGGAGGTGGTCGGCGGTGATCGTCGCGAGCGGCACGCCGGCCAGCGCGTGCTCCGCGGTCGCGATCGCATGGACGTGGTGAAGGAACCACGGATCGATCCGGGTCAGCTCGTGGGCGCGCTCGATCGTGAGGCCGAGCTGGAAGCCGCGGCCGACCTGGTAGAGCCGGTCGGGCGATGGCGTGCTGATCACGCGCTCGATCGCCGCGAGGTCGTCGCCGAGCGCGGCCATCGGCAGGTCGAAGCCGGCGCGCCCGGTCTCGAGCGAGCGGATCGCCTTGCCGAGCGCCTCGCGGAACGTCCGGCCGATCGCCATCGCCTCGCCGACCGACTTCATCTGCGGCCCGAGCACCGGCGTCGCCGACGGGAACTTCTCGAACGCGAACCGCGGCCACTTGACGACCACGTAGTCGATCGTCGGCTCGAATGACGCCGGGGTCACCCGGGTGATGTCGTTGTGGAGCTCGTCGAGCGTGTAGCCGATCGCGAGCTTGGCGGCGATCTTGGCGATCGGGAACCCGGTGGCCTTGGACGCCAGCGCGCTCGACCGCGACACCCGCGGGTTCATCTCGATGATCAGCATCCGGCCGGTCTTCGGATCGACCGCGAACTGGACGTTGCTGCCGCCGGTGGTCACGCCGATCTCGCGCAGGATCGCGATCGCGGCGTCGCGCATCCGCTGGTACTCCTTGTCGGTCAGGGTCATCGCCGGCGCGACCGTGATCGAGTCCCCGGTGTGCACGCCCATCGGATCGACGTTCTCGATCGAGCACACGATCACCGCGTTGTCCTTCGCGTCGCGCACGACCTCGAGCTCGAACTCCTTCCAGCCGAGCACGCTCTCCTCGATCAGGATCGAGTGGACCGGCGACTGGTCGAGCCCGAACTGGACCATGCGATCGAGCTCGGCGCGGTTGTAGGCGATGCCGCCGCCCGAGCCGCCCATCGTGAACGACGGCCGCAGGATCGCGGGGAAGCCGATCTCGTCGACGCAGGCCCGGGCCTCGGCGACCGAGTGGACCAGCCGCGACCGCGGGCAGGCCAGCCCGATCCGCGCCATCGCCTGCTTGAACAGCTCGCGGTCCTCGGCCATCTCGATCGTCGCCACCGAGGCGCCGAGCAGCTCGACGCCGTGCTTCTCGAGCAGGCCGGCCTTGCTCGCGGCCATCGCGAGGTTGAGCCCGGTCTGGCCGCCGAGCGTCGGCAGGATCGCGGTCACCTTCTCCTTGGCGAGCACCTGATCGAGGACCTCGACCGTCAGCGGCTCGACGTACGTGGCGTCGGCGAGCTCGGGGTCGGTCATGATCGTCGCCGGGTTGGAGTTGATCAGGACGACGCGCAGCCCCTCCTCGCGCAGTGCCTTGCACGCCTGGGTCCCCGAGTAATCGAACTCGCAGGCCTGGCCGATCACGATCGGTCCCGACCCGATGATCAGCACCGATTCGAGGTCCTTGCGTCTCGGCATCGGCGCACGTGTACCACACCGGCGCCCGGACCGGCGCCCGATCGATCGCGCCAAGATCCGGCGCCAAGATCCGGCGCCAAGATCCGCTGCGACCCTCGGTCACACCGTCGGCGGGTGGCCCGTCCCGATCTGCTACCCGATCGGGGGGTCAGCGCTCCTTGAGCACGCCGCCTTCGACCTTGAACGCCTCGCCGAGCGGGCCGGTCAGGGAGGCGGCGACCGCGGCGGCCTGGTCACCGAGCGGCGCCCTGGTCTTCTCGAGCACCTCGGCGATCGCCCGCTTGATCCGGCCCGACTCCTCCTCGGGCCGCAGCAGCGCGGCGAGCAGCGGGGGGGCGATCTTGGCGGGATCGCGGGTCGCCATGCCGTCGATCGCGACGAACCGGACGTTCTCGTCGAAGTCGGTGACGTACGGCGTGAACCGGCTGACCACCTCGTCGTCGGTGGCGGGCTTCCACTCCGAGAACCATCGCAGCAGATCGATCCGCCGCTCCGGCATCCGGACGTAGCCCGGCGGCTCGCTCGCGAACAGCGTGTCGACGACCTCGAGCACCTTGTCCCGGGGGGCGATGCGCTCGAGCACGCGCAGCGGAAACGCGAGCTGCTCGGCGGTCTTCATGTAGCGAACCACCGGCGCCAGGGCGGCGGCGCCCTTGTCGACCAGCGCGTTGACGACCCAGAGCTTTTCGTCCTCGTCCTCGACGCCCTTCATCGACGTGATCGCGAACCGCCGGCACAGGCCGACCAGCGCTTCCTCGCTGCCGTCCTCCTTGAGCTTCTCGAGCGCGCCCCACCGATCGGGCTGCTGGGCGAGCTTGTTGGTCGCCTTCTCGATGGTCCGCTGGAGCGATTTTTCTTTGGAAAATAGGCCGAATACCATGCCGGAGTACCTTGCAGCTGAGGCCGAGGTCGCGCGCGGACGCTACCGTGTTTCAGCTTCCGTAACCACTGCCTCGGCCGTTGGGTAGGTCGCGAAACAAGTTTGCGAAATCGGCGCGAAATGATCTCGTCCGGGCGCCGGCGCGTACAATACGGGGTGATGAAGCTCCGGACTTCCCCGGTAGGCATGGCTGCGATCGCCGTGGCCGCTGGCGCCCTGGCGTGCTCGACCGCGGGCCGGGACGCCGCGCGGCCCACCGAGCCCAGGACCAGCGAGTGCGAGTACGAAGGCTGCCCGCCGGAGAGCCCCGCGGCCGCGCCGGCTCCGGGGACCCCGGCCGCCGCGCCGGCCCGACGCTCCGGCCCGGTCGCCGAGCGCGCCCAGCTCTTGCGCGAGGCCGCCGACCAGCTCGACAAGGCGCAGACCGCGCTCGACAACGGCAACAAGAACCTCGCCGAGCAGCTGTTCTCGACCGCCGAGCTCCTGATCGGCGTCGACGTCCTGGCGTCGATCGCGCCGCAGTTCCGCGACGGCGCTCCGCCGCGCGTCACCACGCCGACCCAGAAGGTCGATACCGCCGCGCCGCCGCAGCCCCGGGTCGCAGGCAGCTCGGAGGCCGAGGACGAGACGGAGCATGTCCCACCGCCGCGCGTCGAGGCCAGCCTGAGCGGGACGCTGCAGATCGACGGCCGGCCGGCCAGCGGCGCGTTCGGCCTGATCACGCTCGAGCCCGCCGACGGCAAGTGGCGGCCGCGCACCGCCAAGCACGTGGTCCTCGAGCAGCGCAACCGCGAGTTCCTGCCCCACGTCATGGCGATCTCGGTCGGCTCGACGGTGGAATTCCCCAACTTCGATCCCGTGTTCCACAACGTGTTCTCGACCTCGCCGGCCAGCCCGTTCGATCTCGGCCTGTACCGCGCCGGCGAGGCCCGCGAGTTCACGTTCCCGAAGGAAGGCATCGTCCGCCTCGCCTGTAACCTCCACGCCAACATGAGCGCGTACATCGCCGTGGTCGCCGCGCCGGCCTACGTCGTCACCGACGGTGACGGCGGCTTCGCGTTCAAGCACCTGCCGCCCGGCAAGTACCGGCTCAAGGCGTGGAGCGAGCGCAGCAAGGCGCCGATCACCCAGGACATCACGGTCAAGGCGGGCCGCAACAACCTCACGGTCGGCGTCCCGGGCGATGCGGCGAAGGGACCGCAGCCCGACAAGTTCGGAGGCAAGCGTGGCTAGCCGGCAGATCGGGCTCGCCGCCCGGGTGATTCATGTCGGGTAAGGCGTTCGCGGTCGCCGGCGCCGTCATCATCATCGCAGGCAGCGCGGCGATCGGCTACGCGCTGACCCGCAAGGCGCCGGGCGGCATGTCCGACGCCCAGGCCGGGGCGATGGCGAGCGCCGTCACCCGGCTCGACGGCGACATCAAGGCGCTCGGTGACGTGATCCACGCGCGCGCGGTCTCGCTGGCCGAGCCGGCGGCGATCCGCTCGGCGATCGGCACCGACGTCGCCACCGTCGATGACCTCGTCACCCGCGGCGACTTCGTGCCCCAGAAGGGCGAGCGCCTCGAGCTCGGCCAGATCGACAAGCCCGCGTCCAGGATCGAGGTCCTGCTGCCCCGGGGCACGGCGCGCGCCTCGCACGACGGCGTCGTGGGCAGCTACGTCGAGCTCGCCGGCGATCAGCTGCTGATCACCGAGATCGTCCCCGTCGCTCCCAAGTACGACCCGGAGCGCTACGCCGGCTTCCTCGGCGTGACCCGCTCGCTCGACCTCGGCCCGGCGCTCCGGCCGCTGCTCGACGCCGGCATCACCGGCAAGCTCACGCTCGGCAACCGCTCGGTGCCGATCGGCGTGATGCCGCCGGGCGCGGTCACCCACGACCAGCCGCTGAGCTCGCAGAAGGACGCCAAGCTCACCGTCGCCGAGCCGCCCGCGCAGGCCGGCATGCCGCTGCCGATCCTCGTCGGCGGCATCGGCGCCGCGGTGATCGGCCTCCTGTTCCTGGTGATCGGCGCGATGGGCAAGCGCGCCGCCGACCAGACCCGCGCGTTCCAGGCGATGGCCACCCAGCCGACCACGCCGCCCAAGACCACGGGGATCGGCAGCGCCCAGACCCAGCTGTCGCAGCACCACCCGATCGCCGCAACCGGCGCCGCCAGCGGCACGCCGACTCCGGTCGAGGCGGCCAGCGGCCCGCAGATCGTCCCCTCCAACCTCGGCCCCGGCTCGATGATCGGCCGCTGGGAGGTCGTCCGCCGGCTCGGCTCCGGCGGCATGGCCGACGTCTACCTCGCCCAGGCCCGCGGCGACGGCGGCTTCGAGAAGCTGGTCGCGGTCAAGGTCATGCACGGCCACCTCGCGCGCAACCAGCGCGCGGTCGATCACTTCCTCGACGAGGCCCGGCTCGCCGCGCGGATCCACCACCCCAACGTCGTCACCATCCAGGACCTCGGCAAGATCGGCAACGACTACATCATCGTCATGGAGTACGTCGAGGGCGTCGACCTCGAGCGCCTGCTGCTGTCGGCGCGCGCCGGCCAGCGCCAGGTCCCGCTGCCCGTCGCGCTCGGCATCCTGTGCCGGATCTGCGACGGCCTCGACGCCGCCCACCGCGCCACGGCCCCCGACGGCACGCCGCTCGGCATCATCCACCGCGACGTCAAGAGCGCCAACGTCCTCGTGTCGCGCCAGGGCAGCGTCAAGGTCGTCGACTTCGGCATCGCCAAGGCCGCCAAGCAGGTCCACTACACCGTCGCCGGCGAGACCAAGGGCACCCCGGCGATGATGGCCCCCGAGCAGCGCGTCGGCGAGCAGGTCGACGTCCGCGCCGACGTCTACTCGGTCGCCGCCGTCGGCTACGAGCTCGTCACCGGCCAGGGCGTCAACCTCGATCTCGCCGCGCTGGCCCACCTCGGCGTCGAGAACTGGCCGCACCTGCCGCTGCCGTCGAGCCTGCGCGCGGGCCTGCCCCCCGAGCTCGACGAGATCCTGCTCCACGCCATGGCCTTCGAGCGCGAGCGCCGGCCCGCCGACTGCGCCGTCCTGGGCACCCTGTGCGAGGCGGTCATGAAGCACCACCAGCTCTCGGCCAGCGACAAGGACATCGCGCGCTGGGTCGACGGCGAGCTGCGCCAGCTCTCGCCCGCCTTCGTCGGCGCCACCACCGACTTCGGCAAGGCCCCGTCGGCGTAGCCGCAGGCTCGCCGAGCCAGGCGGCGGTTCAGTCGACGACCTTGACGCTGCGGTCGCCGAAGATGTAGCGGTCGAGGAAGCGGTCGACCGCCTGGTAGGTGGTGACGATGCTCTCGGTGCGCGAGAACCCGTGGCCTTCGTCCTTGAGCACGAGGTAGTGCACGGGGACGTTGCGCCGCTCGAGCGCCTGCACCACGCGGTCCGACTGGTCCTTCTTCACGCGCGCGTCGTGGTCGCCTTGCACGACCAGGAGCGGCCGCACGACCTTGTCGAGGAAGTACAGCGGCGAGCGGTCGTGCTGGTACTGTGCATCGGCCGGGTTCTTGGGGTCGCCGAACTTGCGGTAGATCGACTCGGCGCCCGACAGCCAGTACGCCGGGAAGCCCTCGACCAGCGACTTCAGGTCAGAGACGCCGAACAGGTCGACCAGCGCCGCGAACTCCGTCGGCGTGAACGTCGCCGCGGCGAGGGCCATGTAGCCGCCGTAGCTGCCGCCCATCACGACGACCCGCTGGGCATCGACCGCGGCGTGCGCCGCGAGCCATTGCTTGCAGGCGACGACGTCCTTGAGCGGTCCGCCGCCGAAGTCGTGATTGTCGAGCTTGGTGTACGACTTGCCGTAGCCGGTGGAGCCGCGCACGTTGGGCACCAGGACCACGAAGCCCTTGGAGACCAGGTACTGGCGAAACCCGCCGAACTCGCGGCGCGACTGCGACGTGGGGCCGCCATGCACGTCGATGACCGCGGGGAACGGGCCGGATCCGGACGGCTTGAACACGAACGCCGGCACCGACCTGCCATCGAACGACGGGATATGCACGATCTCGCCGACGGCCATCTCGCGACTCCGCAGGGCCTCCGGCAACGGATCGATGATCTTGCGCGCAGTGCCGGTGGCGACGTCGATGACGTAGGGCGTGGCCGGCGTCGCATCGCTCTGGAGGCGCACGCCCATGTAGCGATCGTGCGGCGAGGTCGCGAGCGGGACCCAGGCGCCGCCCGGGGGTGGCGCAGGCAAGGCGACGGCGCTCCGCGACCTGGCGTCGCGAAACTCGAGCTGCGGCTGGCCATCCGCGTTGGTGACGATATAGAAGTACCGGCCGCCCTGCGAGAACGCGGCGGCATCGACGTCCCACTCGGGCTGCGCCACCGGCTTGACGGTGCGGTCTGCAAGGTTCATCGCCAGGAGCCCGGCGAACTCGCGGCCCTCATCGGACGTGAAGTACAGCGTCTTGCCATCCGGCGACAGATCCGCCGGACCGTAGGCCACGTCACCGCGATGCGGCGTGAGCAGGCCGGGGCTGGCCTTCGCGCCGCGCTCGACGAGGTAGAGGTTGGAGTCGGTGTCGGACAGCGTCTCGGTGATGATGAAGCGCCGGTGATCGCGGCTCGCCGTCGCGAATGCGCGCTTGCCCGAGGCCTCCCACAGCCGCTGCGACCGGCCGGTGGCGACGTCGTACTCGTAGAGGTCGAGGTAGCGCTCGTCGCGCGCGCTCGACACGAACAGCAGGCTCTTGCCGTCGGTGGCCCAGTCGACGAAGTCCGCGCGCCGTCCGGCCGGCATGTCGGCGGTGATCTCCTTGGGCGAGGCGCCGGTGGAGTCGGTCAGGAACACGCGCGGCAGCTCATCACCGCCGGTGTCCGATGTGTAGATCAGCTGGTCGCGGGTCGGCGAGAACGCCAGGCCCTGGACGAATCCCTTGACGTGGCTGATCTGCTTGCCGGGGCCACCGCCGACCGGCTGGACCCAGACGTCCGTGCGGCCGCCCTCGTCGCTCAGGTACGCGACGAGCTTCTCGTCGTGGGAGAACGACAGCAGGATGCCCGAGCGGCTGCCGACGCGCCGGATGTTGAGGTACTCATCGAGGGCGATCGGCGCCCTCGGCGCGTGCCCGGTCACCGCCGTCGGTGCCGGCGGGTCGGGCGTCTCCGCGGGCGCAGCCGCAGCAGGCGCCGCCGGTGTCGTTGTCGCGGCCGCAGCTGCCGGCGCAACCGGCGGCTGGCTGGTGCCTCCGCCGCACGCCACCCCGAGAACCACGCCGACAAGTCCAGATACGATCATCGGTGCTCTGGTCACTGGTCACTCTACTTTCCCTCGCCTGATCGACGAGTCTTCGATTGCCAACCACAGAGTACTCGCGGCACGACCCGACTCGGGAAGTTCTCGAGGCTGCGACGGCTGCGACGCCGTGGGACGCGCCGGGACGCGCCGGGACGGGGCGGTGCGAACTTCGATGCGCTGACGTTCGCGGTGGGCCGGTGACGGCACTCGCCGCCGCGACGGCCCGGCCAGAAGGTAGTATCGACCCCCAGGAGGTCCGATGAAGCGCGAGACCATCAACCCCGCCACGCTGCCGCCGACCCGCGGTTACGCCCAGGTCACGATCGTTCCCGCCGGCCGCCAGGTCCACATCTCGGGGCAGGTGGCGATCGACGCCGCCGGTAACCTCGTCGGCAAGGGCGATCTGGCGGCGCAGACCGAGCAGGTCTACACCAACCTCGGGCATGCGCTCGCGGCTGCGGGCGCGAGCTTCGCCGATGTCTTCAAGATCGTGACCTACGTCGTCGGGGTCACGCCGGACAAGGTCGCGACGGTGCGCGCTGTGCGCAGCAAGCGCTTCGGCGACGGGCCGTTCCCGGCCTCGACGCTGGTCGGCGTCACCGGGCTGGTCGACCCCGAGCTGCTGATCGAGGTCGAGGCGATCGCGGCGATCGACTGAGCTACGCGATCGGCACGAGCTGGCCCAGGCACTGGTGCACGGCGGCCCCGTCCGGGTCGAGGCGCTGGTGGTCGAGCTCCGGATTCGCGCGGCAACGCTTGCCGGGACCGCGGGGCTATCGAAGCCCGCCGCGACGCTCTATGCTCGTGTGCAGCCATCGAGGCGCGGGTCATGGCGTGGCCAGCGCCGGGGAGTGGCGGGGCGTTCTAGCAAGGAGAGTGAGATCATGGTGCTTCGATCCAAGGGTATGGCGTGGTTCGGGCTGGTGCTGGCGATGGCCGTCGGGTGCGGCGCGGTTGAGGACAATGGGTTGCCGCCGGAGCCGCAGGAGGCGGCGGCGCTGCAGGGGATCAACCTCGGCTACGGGGCGGACCTGTTCTATTACCTGCGGCACAACCCGAGCTCGGGGAACTTCTCGACGTTCGGGACGATCTCGACGAGCGGTGCGGTGGTCGATCGGTTCGGGGTCGGTGTGAACTTCGACGCGCTGACGTTCGTGGCGCAGGACGTGGGGTACGGACCCAACCTGTTCTATTACCTGCGGCACGATCCGAGCTCGGGGAACTTCTCGACGTTCGGGACGATCTCGACGAGCGGGGCGGTGATCGACCGCTTCGGGGTCGGCGCGAGCTTCGACGCGCTGGTGTTCGTGGCGGCAAACGTCGGCTACGGGACCAACCTGTTTTACTACGTGCGGCACAATCCGAGCTCGGGGAACTTCTCGACGTTCGGGACGATCTCGACGAGCGGTGCGGTGATCGATCGGTTCGGGGTCGGGGCCAACTTCGACGACCTGACGTTCTCGTCGGCCTCGGTCGGCTACGGGACCAACCTGTTTTACTACGTGCGGCACGATCCGAGCGCGGGGAACTTCTCGACATTCGGGACGATCTCGACGAGCGGGGCGGTGGTCGACCGGTTCGGGGTCGGGGCGAACTTCGACGCGCTGACGTTCTCGTCGGCCTCGGTCGGCTACGGGACCAACCTGTTTTATTACCTGCGGCACAATCCGAGTGCGGGGAACTTCTCGACGTTCGGGACGATCTCGACGAGCGGGGCGGTGGTCGACCGCTTCGGGGTCGGGGTCAACTTCGACGCGCTGACGTTCGCCGTCGGCCCGTGACCTGACGGGGACGGACGTGGCACCGCCGCCGGGCGATGCCGCGCAGCGCGGGAAGATGGTATCGGAAGCGGTATCGGAAAGCCCAGGAGGCCTGGATGACGCGCGAGACGGAACAACCGGCGGGCACGCGTGCAGCGAGGATCGACCGCGGGGACGTGTTCTGGGTCGGGCCGGACGACTCGCGAGGACCGGTCCCGAGCTACTCCCATCCTCACGTGGTGATTCAGGACGATGTCTTCAATCACTCGCGCGTCACGACCGTGATCGTGTGCGCATTGACGTCGAACCTGCAGCGAGCGAACGAGCCGGGAAACGTCCTGCTCGAGGTGGGAGAGGGGAACCTCCCCGAGCACAGCGTCGTGGTCGTGTCGCAGATCTCGTCGATCGACAAGGCCCGCCTGGGCGAACGGATCGGGTCGCTGTCGGACACGCGGATCGAGCAGATCCTGGCCGGCTTGCGATTCCAGCAGGCATCGTTCTTCGAGCGATAGGCCGCGAGCGCGAGCGCCGGGAACCGCCGGCGGGCCGGTGCCGACCGCCGGCTGCGGCGAGGTGCCGCTGGCTGCAGCGGGCCGGTCCGGGCGGGGCCGGCTGGCTAGGCTGGCCCGTCGATGGCTTCGATTCGATCGTGTGCGGTGCTCGCGTTGTCCGTGGGGTTCGTTGCGCGCGGTGCGCGGGTGGCCGGGGCGGCCGGGGCGGGGAACCCGCTGATCGAGCCGCGCAGCGTGGAGGCCCGTCGCGCCGAGGGGCCGATCCGGATCGACGGCGTGCTCGATGACGTGGCGTGGGTGGGAACGCCGCTGGCCGAGCAGTTCATGCAGCAGGGGCCGGCGCCGGGACAGCCGTCGCGGCTGCACACCAGCTTCCGCGTGGTGTTCGACGATCAGGCGCTGTATGTCGGCGTGCGGATGGACGACCCCGCGGCGTGGGCGATCCAGGCGCCGCTCGGCCGGCGCGACGACGAGAACAGCTCGGACTGGTGCTTCGTCGAGATCGACAGCCACCGCGACCGGCGCACGGCGTACTCCCTCGGGGTCAACCCGGCCGGGATGCAGGTCGATGGGATGTTCGTCGACGACATCAACTACGACGCGTCGTCGAACGGGGTGTGGGAGGCGGCGACGCGGGTCGACGCCGGAGGCTGGACCGCCGAGTACCGGATCCCGTTCGCGCTGCTGGCGTTCCAGCCGCCGGCGGCGGGCGAGCCGCTGCGCTGGGGGATCAACGTGTATCGCAAGAACCCGCACACCGGCGAGTCGTCGAACTGGTCGCCGCGGATGTCGGCACTGGCGGGCGTGGTGTCGCTGTTCAACGAGCTGGTCGTGCACGCGGCGCCGCGGGTCCGCCGGCTCGATGTCACGCCGTACGCGCTGGTCCAGGCCGAGCGCGGCGGAGCGGCGACGATGCGGGCCGGGGTCGACGCGAACCTCGGGATCACGCCGAGCGTGGCGGCGTCGGCGACGGTGCTGCCGGACTTCGGCCAGGTCGAGGCCGATCCGACGCAGCTCAACCTGACCGCGTTCGAGCTGTTCCAGCAGGAGCGCCGGCCGTTCTTCAGCGAAGGCGTCGAGGCGTTCCGGTTCGACACGTCGCTGCCGCTGGTGACGCGCGACGACTCGTTCGCCGACGAGGCCGCGTTCTACTCGCGGCGGATCGGCCGCGCACCCGAGGGCGATGTGCCGGCGGGGGCGCGCGCGCCGCTCGCGACCAGCATCCTCGGCGCGGCGAAGCTGTTCGGCCGGACGGCGTCGGGGTGGCGCGCCGGGGTGCTCGCGGCGGCGACCGGCGCGGGCGACGCGACGAGCGCGGCCGGGGACACGCGGGTGGCGGCGCCGACCGGGGCGATCGTCGCGCGCGCGGTGCGGGAGGCGAACGGCGGCAACGCGCAGCTCGGCGTGTTCGCGAGCGGGCTGCGGCGCGAGGTCGACGGCGCCCTGGCCGAGCAGCTGCCGCGCGACGCGGGCGCGCTCGGGATCGACGGCCGGATCCGGTGGGATGCGCAGACCTACGAGGCGCGGGCGTGGGCGCTGGCGACCGAGCAGCGCGGCACCGCGGAGGCGATCGCGCGGCTCGCGGCGGCGCCGTGGCACAACTTCGGCCGGCCGGACGCGCCGCGGCTGCGGCTCGACGACGGCGCGACGCGAATGACCGGGCTCGCCGGTGAGGCGCGGCTGGCGCGGGTCGGCGGCGCGCTGCAGTGGAGCGTCGCCGCGCGCGCGATCTCGCCGGGGTTCGATGTCAACGGCCTCGGCTTCCAGCGCAACACCGACTGGCTGCTGCTCGCGGGGCAATGGAGCTACCAGCGCTACCGGCAGGGCTCGTGGCTGCGCCACTGGCAGGTCGGCTCGGACAACGCGGGCCTGGGCTGGAGCTGGGGCGGCGAGCGGCGGGCCGCCGTGGCCGATGGCTTCGTGTGGCTCGATCTGGCGAGCTACTGGGGCGCGGGGCTGACGGTGCAGCACGACGCCCAGAGCCGATCGACCGAGTGGCTGCGCGGCGGACCGGCGCTGACGCTGCCGCCGCGCGAGCGGGTGAAGCTGTCGGTCCACAGCGACAACCGGCGGACGTCGTTCGCGACGCTCGACGCCGTGGTGACGGCCGAGCCGGGGAGCGGGTCGCGCTCGGCGGTGGTGTCGCCGTCGCTGACGCTCCGGCTGTCGGATCACGTCGCGGGGACGCTGGGGGCGAGCTACCAGGACCAGGTGGTGGGCTGGCAGCTGGTCGCCGGGCCGGGGGCCGCGCCGCCGGACACGTACCTCGTCGGGCGGCTGCGGCAGCGCACGGTATCGCTGTCGCTGCAGGCGGACGTGGCGATCTCGCCGCGGCTGATCGTGCAGCTGTACGCCCAGCCGTTCGCGACGATCGGGCGCTACGGGCGGTATGCGCGGCTCGCCGACCCGCGCGCGGCGCGCCCCGAGGACCGGTTCGCGGCGCTGCTGCCGGGCGAGCTGATGGCCGACGCGACGAGCTTGACGATCGCCGGGATGCCGGGCTGGTCGATCGCGCGGCCCGACGGCGCCGAGCGCACGCTGATCGCCAGCGCCGTGGCGCGCTGGGAGCTCGCGCCCGGCTCGTTCCTCACCGCCGTGTGGAGCCACCGGAGCGACGCGCGCGCGATCACGGCCGCGGCGCGGCTCGGCGGCGAGCTCGGCGACGTGCTGCGCGAGCCCGGCGCCGACATCGTGCTGGTCAAGCTCGGCTGGCGGTGGGCGCCGTGACCGCTACCCGCCGCTACCCGGCCGAGCCGAGCAGGCGCTCGAGCGCCTCGCGGCGGCGCCGGCTGACCGGCAGGCGCGCGCCCGAGTGCAGGACGACCAGCAGCTCGCCGGCGCCGTGGTGGAGCGCGCGGATCCGCGCCAGGTTGACCAGCGCGCCGCGGTGGATGCGGACGAAGCGCGCCGGATCGAGCTCGGTCTCGAGCGCGGCGAGGCTGTGGCGGACGACGTGCACGGCGTCGCCGACGTGGACCGCGGCGCAGTAGTCCTGGGCCTCGATCCAGTCGATCTCGGCGACGGCGATCACGGTCGAGCGGTCGCCGAGCCGGGCGACCAGGCGCTCGCGCGGCGCGACGGGGCGGGCACCCACGGCGGCCACGAGATCCGCCATGCGGCGGCCGAGCTCGACCGCGCGGTGATCGGCGAGCGCGCGGCGCAGCCGGGCGACGGCGGCGTCGAACCGCTGCTCGCCGACCGGTTTGAGCAGGTAGTCGAGCGCGTGGGTCTCGAACGCGCGGACCGCGAAGCTATCGTGGGCGGTGACGAAGATCGTCGGCGGCGGGGCCGCGAGCCGGGCGATCACACCGAAGCCGTCGAGCTCGGGCATCTGGACGTCGAGCAGCAGCAGGTCGGGGCGGGTGTCCTCGACGACGGCGACCGCGTCGTGGCCGTCGAACGCCTCGCCGACGACGTCGAGGTCGGGATGGCGCGCGATCAGCTGGCGCAGGCCGAGCCGGCCGAGCGGCTCGTCGTCGGCAAGCACGACGCGCAGCAGGTCAGCCATCGCGCACCTCGCCGCCGGTGGTGTGGAGCGGCAGCTCGATCGCCGCGGTCGTGCGATCGCCGGCGGTGGCCAGCGCGAGGTCGCCATGGTCGCCGTAGAGCCGGCGCAGCCGCTCGCGGGTGTTGCGCAGGCCGACGCCGCCGGCCCGGGCGAGCGAGAACCCGGGCGCGACGCCGGGCCCGTCGTCGCAGACCGAGAGCCGCAGCCGGTCGCCCCGGCGCGCGGCGGTGATGTCGAGCCGGCCGGCGCGGGTCCGGGTCGCGATGCCGTGCTGCAGCGCGTTCTCGACCAGCGGCTGGAGGACGAGCTGCGGGACCAGGGCGTCGCGCACGTCGTCGGCGACGTCCCAGCCGACCTGCAGGCGATCGCCGAACCGCACCCGCTGGATCTCGAGGTAGGTCTCGAGCAGCGCGAGCTCTTCGTGCAACGGCACCTCCTGCGGCGCGTCGCTGCGCAGGAGCTGGCGCAGCAGCTCACCGAGCAGGACCAGCACCCGCGCGGTGCCGGCGGCGTCGCCGGCGCGGGCCAGCGTCACCGCCGCGTTGAGCGTGTTGAACAGGAAGTGCGGCTGGAGCTGGGCGCGCAGCGCGGACAGCTGGGCGTACGCGAGCTGGGTCTCGAGCTGGGCGCGGCCGAGCTCGGCGTCGCGGCGGCGGCGGGCGGCCTCGATCGCGATCCCCGCGGCGACCACGCCGGCGTAGACCAGCGGCTGGAACGGCAGCCAGTCGATCACGCCCATGCGGATCTGGCCCGCGAGCGTCGGCGGATCGGACTTGCGGCGCGCCGCTTGGCTCAGCGCCCCGGTCGCCACCCCGAAGCCGATCGAGAGCAACACCGCGGACGCCACGTGCCCGGCGAGCCGCCGGCCGCGCAGCGTCCCGGGCGCGGCGGCGCGCCGGAGGATCAGCCACGTGGCGGGGATCCAGATCGCCCACGGCAGGCCCTCGCGGAGGAACGCCCGCGCCAGCGCCAGCGCGGGATCGCCAGCGTCGTCGTACATCGAGGACTGGATCGTCACCAGCAGTGCCGGCACGCTCCAGATCGCGACGAGCAGCCCCACGAGGCGCGACCGGGTCACCCCGCGAGCATAGCGCGCGGCTCGGGCGGCGCGGGCCGCAGGAGCGGCGGCGGACGCGGCAAGCACGGTTGGCAGCTGGCGACGATGTGATAAGCCGTACGAACAAGCTGCATGCTGCGCCTCCCCGCCGCCGTCGCCATCGCCGCTGTCTGGGCGAGCTTGCTCGCGGCGGCGTGTGATTCGCATCCGAAGCAGGGCAGCGGGTCGGCCGCGGCGGGCAGTGCAGGTGGCGCCGGTGGATCGACGGGCGCGGCCGCCGGATCGGCGGGCTCGCCTGGCTCGGCAGGGTCGGCTGCGGCGGTCGGAAGCGCGAGCGCGGCCACCGCGCCGAAGCCGAAGACCACCGCCGAGCAGGTCCAGCAGGGCGCGCCCGCCGGCACCAAGGTCGCGCCGGCCGAGCTCACCGTGCCGGGGATCGAGCTGTTCGCGCTGACCGAGGGCAAGACGGGCCCGGACGACGACGCCGTGCCGGTCAAGCTGGTCGGCGTGGCCGGCGGGGTCGGCGGCAAGCTCCTCGACGGCCACGATCTGGTGCGCGCGGTGATCGACGCGAAGCCGGATCCCCGGACCTTGGCGCGCGTGGCGCTGTGGGCGACCGGCGACGACAGCGAGGTCCTCGACGCGGCCAAGGGCCGCGAGCAGGCGAAGGCGCGGCCGCCGGCGATCGCGAAGGGCGCGCTGGTGTTCTGGGTCTGGACCCACGACGTGCCGCGGATGGTCGAGAAGGCCCGGCTCGATCTGACGACCGGCGCGCTCGAGATCGCGCCGCCGAAGCTGCCGCGGGCCGCCCTGGTCTCGAACGCGATGACCACGCTGGGCAGCACCAGCGTGTCGCGGCACGCGGCTGCGATCAAGCTGCTCGCCGGTGCGTGCACGGACCCCAGGGCGCGGCAGGCGCTCCTGGGCACGCTCGGCAACCACCCGCGGGTCAAGACCCGCGTCGCCGCGGCGAGCGAGGCGCGGTGGTGCGGGGCAGCGGCGGTCGGTGCGCTGGTCACCGCGATGGAGCAGGACAAGTCGGCGCAGGTCCGGGCCGAGGCCGCGGGTGCGCTCGGCCGGATCGGCGACGCGCGGGCGCGGCCGGCGCTGGCCAAGGCGGCGCGCGGCGACGACGCGAACCTGGCGTGGACCGCGAACAACGCGCTCAAGAAGCTGAAGTAGCGAACCACTCCTGGTCTCCATCGGCGCGCTCTCGGCGCGGCGCGGCGCGGCGGTAGCCGGGCCGCCGCGGCTACTCGAGGAAGCCGGACTCGGCGAGCTTGCCGCCCTCGCGGAACTCGGCGCGCACGGCGCGCTCGAGGTGGTCCTGGGACAGCGGGACCTGCTCCTCGGCGGCGAGGAACGCGGCGCGCAGAGCGGCGTTGCGGATGTAGCCGCCGGACATCTTGTAGCGCCGCGCGAGATCGCCGAGATCGAGCGCGCCGGCGAGCGGGAGCTGGTCGGGCAGGTGGACGCGCCACAGCCGCTCGCGGGCTTCCTCGTCGGGGAACGGGAAGGTCAGGCGGCAGGACAGCCGGCGCTTGAACGCGGCGTCGATCGCGGTGCCGAGGTTGGTGGTGAGCACCGCGACGCCCTCGAAGGTGTCGAGCCGCTGCAGCAGGTAGTTGACCTCGAGGTTGGCGTAGCGATCGACCGAGGTCCGGACCTCGGTGCGCTTGGCGAACAGCGAGTCGGCCTCGTCGAACAGGATCAGGGCCTGGCCCTCCTCGGCGGCGTCGAACACCTTGGCGAGGTTCTGCTCGGTCTCGCCGATCCACTTGGACATGACGCGCGATAGATCGATGCGGTAGAGGTCGAGGCCGAGCTCGTGGGCGATCGCGCTGGCGACCAGGGTCTTGCCGGTGCCGGGGCCGCCCTGGAACAGCGCGGTCAGGCCGCGCGAGGTCGACATGACCTGATCGAAGCCCCAGGTGTCGTAGACCGTGCGGCGGTGGCGGATCCGGGCGACGAGCTCGACGATGCTGTCGTGGATGTCGGCCGGCAGGACGATCTGCGACCAGCTGGCGAGCCGGGTGACCCGGGTGGCGACGGCGCCGAGCTTGGTCTCGAGGTACTGGCGCAGCGCGGCCTCGATCGCGTGGTCCGGATCGGGCGGCGCGCCGCGCGCGACCGAGGCCACGACGTTTCTGATCGTGCCGGGGCCGACGGTGAACCGCGCCGACAGCTCGTCGACGTCGCGCACCACCAGGCCCGAGTCGGTGAGGATCTCGGTCCACTGGCCGGAGCGCTCGGCGATCGTCGAGGTCGGCAGCTCGATCTGGACGTAGCCGGGCTCGAGCGGCGGCTGGACGTGGCGGGCCAGGCGCACCGCGAGCGGGCCGGTGTGGTCGCGGAGCAGCTCGCGGACCGTGCCGCGGCTGGCGGCGTCGTCGGACGCGATCGTGTCCAGGCCGTCGACGCACGGCAGCCAGCCGCGCAGGTCGGCGTGCTGCAGCATGCTGGCGAGCTCGGCGACCCGCTTCTCGCGGATCAGCATCGCGCCATCGATCGTGGCGAGGGTGCGGCCGGCGAGCCGGGCGAGGCTGGCGAGCAGGGTGCGGCGGCCGCTGCCGCTGCGGCCGGTGACCACGACCCGGCCGCGGCCGGCCGGCGCGGCGGCGAGGTCGACGAGGGCGCGGTCGATCACGCGGCTCGGGATCATCAGCCGATCGAGCGGCACCGTGCCGGGGATCCGGGTGACGCCGTGCTCGAAGTCGTCGTCCACCGTCGAGCCCGCGAGCAGCTTGACGACGATCGGATCGGCGGCGAGGGCCTGGAACGGCCGGCCGCGGTCGCTGGCGCGGATCAGGCCGTGGTGGAGCAGCGGGCTGTCGGGATCGAGCTCGCGGGCGATCTCGCGGCGGTTGAACGCGTGGCCGAGCAGCTGCCACAGCAGGTGCTCGTCGCAGGTCGGGCGGCCCGAGTCGTTGGCGAGGATGCCGTAGAGCCGGGCGAGCTCGCCCCACAGCGCCGGCGCCGCGACGAACAGCAGGACGATCTCGCCCGTGTTGCCGACGCCGTGCTCGCCGCAGATCACGTCGAGCGCGGACAGCCGGCCGGCGAGCGCCTCGCGCGCGGCGTGGAGCGCGGCGGTCGCCTCCTCGAGCGCCTCGCCGGCCTCGACGACGCGGGCCGGGGCCAGCCCGCTGCGCCGGCCGACGATGCCGAGGACCTCGGCCTCGAACGGCGGCCGGTCGTGGGTCGAGAACGCGAGCCGCCCGCTGTCCCAGTCCTGGGCGATCGCGCGCAGCGCGGTGGCGGCGGCGAACCGGCGGTGGTGATCGAGCAGCGTCAGGTACTGATCGGGGGAGCAGCGCGCCGGTGCGCTGCGCGGCGCCAGGGTCGCGACGGCGAGCTCGATCGGCGGGCGGATGATCGGCGGCGGCGGCGGCGCGTCGACGAGCTCGCGGGTGCGAGGGCGCGCCTCGTCATCGCTGCGCGGCTCGGCCGCCTTGCGCGCTTGCTCGGCGGCGAGCCGGCGCAGCGGGGGCGGTGACTGGCGCGCGATGCCGCGCAGCTGGAGCGACGCCAGGCCGGGCCGCGCGGTGCCGCCGTTGACCTCGGCCGGCGGCGCGAGGTCGCGCACGGCAGCGAGGGCAGGGCCGGGCGCGGCCGCCGCCACCGCCGCCACCGGCTCGTCGAGCCGGCGCCGCACCAGGCCGGTCCGGGCGAACGCCGGCACCGGCGCCGGTGCTGATGCCGGTGCTGCGGGCGCGATCGGCTGGTCGTACAGCGAGCTGCGGCGCGCGGCCTCCGCGGCGGCCGCATCGCTGGCACTCGTCGCTTGCAGCGCGCGCGGCGCATCGCTGACGGCCGGCGCCGGCGCGGCAGCCGCGGCGACCGGGGCGCTCGGCGCGATCGGCAGGCCCGGCGACGACATGCCGGTCAGGCTGGAGCGGCCGTCGAGCGCGATCAGGCGGAGCGGGTGACCCGCGCGCGCGGCGACCAGCCCGAGCGAGGGCCCGGCGAACATGGCGACGCTGTCGACCCGATCCAGGCCCGGCAGATCGATCGTGCGCAGCTCGGCCTTGCCGTCGAGATCGACGACGTACAGGCTGCCGGTGGTGCGGCCGATGCAGGCGAGCACGTCGTGCTGCGGGTGGCCGCTGACGAAGGCGATCGGCTCGGGTAGCTCGTGGAGCTTGGGCTGCGCGCGGTGGACCTGCACGAGCACGTCGATCCGCGCCGGATCCTGCTGCGTGGTCATCCACACCACGCGCTCGTTGCCGCCGACCTGGACGATCGCGGCGGGCCGGGGCAGCCGCAGCCGCTTGCGCGGCGTGCGCTGGTGGAGATCCCACTCCTCGACGGCGCCGGCGACGGCGACGATCAGGTGCTGCGCGGCCGCGCCGGCCGCGGTCGGGATCGAGCGCCCGGGGAACTGGTACGGCGTGAGGTGGGCTTCGCCGGCGGTCAGCACGGCCATCGCGGTCGCGCCGATCACCAGCGCCTGCGCGCCGACCGCCGCGCCGATCCGCATCGCGCCCTCGATCTGGATCTCGACGCGCACGCGCGGGCCGTCGATGTCGATCAGGTGCACCGTGCTGTGCGTGCCGCGGCGCGACAGCACCAGCAGGCGTGGCGTTGGCCCGATCCAGGCGACGTCGGTGTGCTCGAGGCTGGTCGCGATGCCGATCTCGGCGACCAGCGTGGCGCGCTTGAGCTCGACCACGGCGATCCGCCCCGGCTCGACGGCCGCGGCGTGCGCGCCGTCGGGCGACGCGACCAGCCAGCCGCGCTCGGCCGCGACGTGGCCCGCGGTCTCGGCATGACTCCCCACCCTGCGAACGTAGCGCGGCGGTCCGGCGAAGTCTCTGGCGCCGGAGCGGGTTGATCGAGCCGGCGCCCGAGCCGGCGCCCGAGCCGGCGCGCGAGCCGGCGCCGGAGCGGGTTGATCGATCGAGCCGGCGCGCGAGCCGGCGCCGGAGCGGGTTGATCGAGCCGGCGCGCGATCCGGCGCCCGGATGGTGCGGGACCTGGCCGGCGTTGCCCGGCGCAAGGCCCCCGAGGATCCGCTCAGAACCGGACGGCGACGCCGGCGCCACCGGGGCTGACCACCGGCGTGACCCGCGCGTGCCGGTCGGGCTCCTCGCCGCCGACGGTGAACAGGATCGCCGCGCCGATCGCCGCCGCGCCGCCCAGGCCGAACGCCGCCCACGACAGGTGCTGGTAGCGCCGGCCCTGGTCGACGAGATCGTCGTAGCGCTGGCGGGTCTGGGCATCGAACGCCGGAGGCCGGCCGGCGAAGCCCGCGTAGAGGTCGCGGACGTCGTTCTCCGACGAGCTCGCGGCGTAGGCCAGGACGCCGCCTAGCGTCACCAGCGCGATCGCGCTGCCACCGACCAGCCACGCGATCTTCTGCCGCGTGGGTGGGATCAGCGCTGCCGCCGCCGCGCCGGTGCCGGGTGCTGCGCCGCCGGGTGCCGCGCCGCCGGTGGCAGGTGCCGCCGCGCCGGTGCCGGGTGCCGCGCCGCCGGCGGCCGCCATGCTGCCCGCCGTGGTCGCGGGACCGGCGGGGGCGCCGCCGGCTGCCGGCGTGTCCCTACCCGGGCCCGGGCCCGCGCTGCCGGTTCCCGGAGACGCCGGGGGGGCGTTGCGCTCCGCCGCGGATGGCGCCGCCGGGGCCGCGCTGCCGGCGCCGGGCATCGTGCCGCCGCACGCGGCGATGTGCTCCCGGGTCACGGCGACGAACTGCTCGGTCGGGTTGCCCTCGCGCAGGTAGCGCGCGAAGTAGATGAGCGCGGTCTCGCACTTGCCGGCGCGCTCGTGGGCGTGGCCGATCTTGAAGAACAGCGCCGGATCCTTGCTCAGCTCGTAGCTGGCGCCGTAGTCACGCGCGGCGTCATCGAACCGGCCATCCTTCATCGCGGCCTCGCCCGAGCGGTACATGTCCCGGGCGCGCTCGAGGTCGTCCGATGGCGACGCCGGCGCGGCCGGGGCCGCCGGGGCCGGCTGGGCATGGCCGAGCGTGGGCGCGACGGCGCCGGTGAGCGCGGCAGTCAGGGCGGCAGTGAGGGCGGCCACGCTCAGGCCGCGCGCGCGGCCACGAGGACGAGGATCACGCCGGGCCATGCGGCGAGCGTAACGCAACTGCGCTATACCGCCCGCGGTAGTCATGGCGAAGATCGATCTGGTTCGCAACCTCGGTGTGGTGGCTCACATCGACGCCGGCAAGACCACGGTGTCGGAACGCTTCCTGTTCCATTCGGGCAAGATCCACAAGGTTGGCGAGGTCCACGACGGCGAGACCGAGATGGACTGGATGGAGCAGGAGCGCGAGCGCGGGATCACGATCACCGCCGCCGCCACCACGTTCGAGTGGAAGAAGCACGAGATCCACCTGATCGACACCCCGGGCCACGTCGACTTCACGATCGAGGTCGAGCGCTCGCTCCGCGTGCTCGACGGCGCGGTCGTGGTGTTCTGCGGCGTCGCCGGGGTCCAGCCCCAGTCCGAGACCGTCTGGCACCAGGCCGACAAGTTCAAGGTGCCGCGGCTGGCGTTCATCAACAAGCTCGACCGGATCGGCGCGTCTTTCCCTGCGGTGGTCGCCGACATCCGCGAGCGGCTCGGCGCCAACGCCGTGCCGATCCAGCTGCCGATCGGCAGCGAGGACGCGTTCTCCGGTGCGATCGACCTGGTCCGGATGAAGGCGATCATGTTCACCGGCGACGTCACCGACACGCCCGAGGTCGTCGACATCCCGGGCGAGCTCGCGGCGGTCGCCGCCGACGCCCGCGACGCGATGATCCAGTCGCTCGCCGATCTCGACGACGCGATCGCGGTCAAGTACCTCGACGGCCAGGACATCCCGGTCGCCGAGCTCGACGCCGCGATCCGCAAGGCGACGATCGCGGTCAAGATGGTGCCGGTGCTCGGCGGCACGGCGCTGCGCAACAAGGGCATCCACCCGCTGCTCGACGCGGTGATCGCGTACCTGCCGTCGCCCGCCGACGTGCCGCCGGTCACCGGCGTCGACCCGCGGACGATCAACTCGGACAAGGGCGTCGAGAAGCTGACCCGGGCGCCGAAGAACAACGAGCCGTTCGCCGCGCTCGCGTTCAAGATCGCGATGGACGAGGGCCGCAAGGTCGTGTTCCTGCGCGTGTTCTCGGGCACGCTCGACGCCGGAGCCGAGATCCTCAACGTCCGGACCAACCGCAAGGAGAAGGTCGCCCGGCTGTTCCGGGTCCACGCCAACAAGCGCGAGCGCCTCGACAAGGCGGTCGCCGGCGAGATCGTCGCGGCCGCCGGGCTCAAGGACGCGACCACCGGCGACACGGTGTGCGATCCCCGGGCCCCGATCCTGCTCGAGCGCATCGACACCTACGAGCCGGTGATCTCGCAGGCGATCGAGGCCGACAACGCCGCAGCCAAGGAGCGCCTCGACTTCGCGCTGGTCAAGATGACGGACGAGGACCCGACGTTCCGCGTCAAGGAGGATCCCGACACCGGCCAGACCCTGATCAGCGGTATGGGTGAGCTCCACCTCGAGATCATCGTCGATCGGATGAAGCGCGAGTACGGCGTGGCGGCGCGCGCCGGCAAGCCGCAGGTCGTGTACCGCGAGACCGTGCTCGGCGAGGGCGAGGGCCACGCGGTGTTCGAGCGCGATCTCAAGGAGCAGGCGATCTACGGCGAGGCGACCTGCAAGGTGCGCGGCCGGCCACGCGGCAGCGGCATGGAGTTCAAGCGCCAGCTGCCGGCCGGCTCGCTGCTCCCCGACAACATCGTCCAGGCGGCGATGCAGGGCCTGCGCGACGCGGCGTCGAGCGGTCCCGACGGCTATCCGCTCGAGGATGTCGAGGTCACGCTGCTCGGCCTCCAGCTGCGCGAGGGCGCCAACGGCGAGATCGGCAGTCGTGCGGCCGCGGCCGAGGCGTTCCGCCGCGCGGTCCAGGCGGCGCACCCGTCGCGGCTCGAGCCGATCATGGCGGTCGAGGTCACGGTCGACGACGAGTTCCTGGGCGCGGTGATCGGCGATCTCAACCAGCGGCGCGGCCAGGTCCAGGACGTCGGCTCGCGCGGCGCCAAGCGGCTGGTCGCGGCCCGGGTCCCGCTGCGCAACATGTTCGGGTACTCGACCCGGCTGCGCAGCCTGACCGAGGGCCGCGCGACGTTCTCGATGCTGTTCCACGCCTACGATACGCTGCAGGGGGCGTAGCCGCATCATTCAGATCATTCACGATGTAGCCCACGCGTCGCCGGCGGCGACATCGCCGCGCGCGCCTCTCGTGGCGTGCGCTCGCTGCGCTTCCGGGTGCCTGGCTACCAGGAGCTGCAACAGCATCGTGCTGATGAGCGATGCCGGGCGGCCCACTGGTTCATGAGCGCGCGATCGGATCGCATGATTCGCGTCACAGGGCATGTCGCGTGCCGTTCGGACTGGCATTTCGCCTGCACTAGGCAGTGGTCGTCACCACCCCTCACCGGAGGAACACACATGCCAGACGAGAATCAGAACGAGAACCGCGAGGAGCGTCGCGAGCAGCAGAACGAGCAACGTGAAGAGCAGCGCGACGAGCGCCGCGAAGACCAGCGCGAAGAGCAGCGCGAAGAACAACGTGAAGAGCAGCGCGACGAGCGCCGCGAAGAAGAGCGCCGCGATCAGCAGTAGCCGCCAGTCCTGGTCATCCCTGGTCATCCCCTGGTCATCCCTGGTTCCACGCCCTGGGGCTCTCGCAGGCCTGTCGCTGCGCGGCTCACGGGCCGTGATCTTGTCCTGCCATGGCCTCGCCCTTCGAGATCGATGATCTGTTGCGCTTCGAGCTGATCCGCGACGTCGACGTCCG
>DASWRS010000251.1:0-2296 GCA_036403075.1 Kofleriaceae bacterium | reverse complement strand
GCGATCGTCTGTGCGATCCAGGAGGAGCGGCTGTCGCGGATCAAGAACGACGCGCGGCTGCCGATCGACGCCGCCCGGGCCTGCCTGGCGCACGCCGGGCTCGTCGCCGGCGACCTCGATCGCGTCGTGTTCTACGAGGATCCGATCGAGAAGCTCGAGCGCGTCCTGGTCTCGACCCTGCGCACGTTCCCGCGCTCGCTGCGCCAGTTCCCGCGCGCGGTCGGCGCCCAGCTCGGCAGCAAGGTCTGGGTGATCGACCGGATCGCCGAGCAGCTCGGCGTGCCGCGCGCCCGCGTGACCTCGACCGAGCACCACCGCGCCCACGCCGCGAGCGCGTTCTTCGTCAGCCGCCACCCGCACGCCGCGGTGCTCACCGTCGACGGCGTCGGCGAGGCGACGTCGACCGCGCTGTGGCACGGCGACGGCTCGACGCTGCGCGAGCTCGCCCGGATCGAGTACCCGCACTCGCTCGGCCTGCTCTACGCCGGCGTCACCGCGTATCTCGGCTTCGAGGTCAACGAGGGCGAGTACAAGGTCATGGGCCTGGCCGCCTACGGCAAGCCGCGGCTCGGCGACGAGTTTGCCCGGCTGATCCGGCTCCACGACGACGGCACGTTCGAGCTCGGCCTGCCGTACTTCGCGTACCTGGCCGACGCCGAGCTCGGCTTCGGGCCCGAGATGGAGCGGCTGCTCGGCCCGCGCCGGCCGCCGCACCGCCCGTGGGACCTGCGCTCGGCCGCCGATCGGCACTACGCCGACGTCGCGGCGACGCTCCAGGCCGTGACCGAGGACGCGCTGCTCGGCCTGGCCCGCGAGGCCCGCCGCCGCACCGGCGAGTCCGCGCTGTGCCTCGCCGGCGGCGTCGCGCTCAACGCGGTCGCCAACGCGCGGCTCGCGCGCGACGCCGGCTTCGACCACGTCTTCGTCCACCCGGCGGCGGGCGACGCCGGCGGCGCGCTCGGCGCGGCGATCCTCGGCGCGCTCGAGCTCGGCGATCCGCGGCCGCCCGCGCTCGCCAGCGCCGCGCTCGGCCTGCCGATCGACGTCGCCGGCACCGCGGCGCTCGCCCGCGATCTCGGCCTCGCGGTCCGGACCTCGTCCGACGTCGCGATCGAGGTCGCGACCCGGATCGCCGACGGCGAGATCGTCGCGTTCTGCCAGGGCCGGTTCGAGTGGGGGCCGCGCGCGCTCGGCCAGCGCTCGATCCTCGCCAACCCGGCCGACCCCGAGAGCCGCGAGCGGCTCAACCGCGCGATCAAGCGCCGCGAGCCGTTTCGCCCGTTCGCGCCGGCCGTGCTGCGCGACCACGCGGCCACCTACTTCGAGGCCGCCGACAACGATCTGGCGCCGTTCATGACCACCGTGTGCCCGGTCGTCGATCGCCACCGCTCGTGCCTGGCGGCGGTGCGCCACGTCGACGACACCGCGCGGGTCCAGACCGTGACCGACGCCAGCGCCCCCGAGCTCGCGGCCGTGCTGCGGGCCCTCGACGGCACGATCGGCATGCCGGTCGCGCTCAACACGTCGTTCAACGGCGCCGGCGAGCCGATCATCGCCCACGGCATCGACGCGCTCGGCTTCCTGATCAGCCACCCGATCGACGCGCTCGTCGTCGGTGACCTCGTGATCACGCGGGGGATGGCATGACGATGATCGGCAACCGGCTGCGCACGATCGGCCGGATCCTGGCGCACTTCGCGAGCCGGCGGCGCTGGTTCCTGATCCCCTTGCTCGTCGTGCTGCTGTTCGCGGGCGTGCTCCTGCTCGCCACCGGCGGCCTGTCGTACGTCGCGCCGTTTCTGTATTCGATCTTCTGACCCGTTCGTGCCGCCGGCGCCGGGGCGTTCTACCTCGCTTCCGCCGAGAAACTTGCCCGCGGCGTCGCGGCAGGATTTGCTCGCCGCATGACCAAGCGCCCCTGGCCGACCGGCGCGGCGAAGTACTTGAACCACGCCGAGAGCGCCGTGCTCATCCTGATCGGCGTGGTGCTGGTCGTGCTCGCCGTGCTGCTGCTTTGGTCCAGCGGAGTGTCGATGATCGATGCGATGCGCGAGGACAAGATCGGCCACCGCGCGATCGAGATCCTCAACAGCGTGCTGCTCGTCATGATGACCATGGAGATCGTCTACACCGTGGCGATCTCGCTCGAGTCGCACACGCTGTCCGCCGAGCCGTTCCTCATCATCGGCACGATCGCCGCGATCCGGCGGATGCTCGTGATCACCGCGACCAGCACCGAGACCGAGCACACCCCCGAGGTGTTCCACAACACGCTGGTCGAGCTCGGCCTGCTCGC
>DASWRS010000250.1:0-3508 GCA_036403075.1 Kofleriaceae bacterium | reverse complement strand
GAGTGGCCAGGACACCGCCGGTGGCGAGGTCCCAGATCTTGAGGTTTTTGTCCCAGGACGCGGAGACCACGCGCCTGCCGTCCGGCGTCACCGCGCACGCGGTCACTCCTCCGGTGTGGCCCACGAGGTTCCGCACCAGCGCCGCGTTCTCCCGGCTCGCCGCGTGTCGCACGCGCAAGAACATCGCAGAGGCCGGAACCCGCAGCTGCTTGTCGAGGTCATCTGTACTCCACGCGGAGCGCCGCAGTCGGTTCCATACGAGCGCGGCTGCCGCCTCCGGGGCTTGCTGAAACCAGTGCGACTCGCGCGCCAGGGCGCGGGCCAGGTCGTCAAAGCGCTGTGCGAACGCGCCATCTCCGCCGGTGCGACAGCGCGCTGCCACCCGCGCGACGTCGGCCTCGGCGTCGTGCGATCCGACCTCACGACACTTCACCTCCAGAAATTCCAGGTCCGAGGCGATACGCCATGCCTCCGCCCAATCGCCGGCGGACGCTCGGTGGGTCAATGCGTGCCGCAGGGCGTACTGCCGCATTTCGGTATCGGCGGGCAGTGGCCACGTGGCGAGCTGCCGCGCCAGTCCGGCGTGGTGGCGCCGGAGTGCGGCCGCGCCCAGCGCCAGCGCGATCTGCGCGCGGATCGATTCGTGGTGCAGCCGGTAGGCGCGCTGGTGATCGCCGCGCCGGGTCTCCGCGAGCAACTCCCGGGCGCCGCGCAGGAACATCGAGCGCGGCTGCACGCCCGTCCACCCGGCGACGGCGCCGATCTCGTCGAGCGTAAGCGCCTCGCGCGCGGCACACAGGATGCCGAGGCCGGCGACGGCGACGGGATCCGCCGCGATCCGCTCCCAGGACTTCACCAGAAGCGCCTCCAGGCCTTCGGGGAGGTCCTCGACGCGGCGCTGCTGCGCGGGCACGCCCTCGAGGTGCTTCTGCAACATCACGGCGTGCTGCAGGTTGCCGGCCGCGCGTGCGACTGCCTCGTCCACGAAGCTGGCATCGAGGCCGAGCGGCGGCGCGGCGCGGTCCCAGAAGCTGCGAACGGTCGCAGCGTTGTCATCGGCAGCGTCCGGGGCGTCCAGGTCGATCCAGACCTGGGCACCGGAGCGCGTCTTGAGCATCGGCAGGTACGGATAATGCGGGCGGCTGGCGCACACGAAGCTCACACCGGCCGGCAGCGCGTGTGGCAGGAACGCGGTGAGCGGATCGCCGGTGGTGCCCGGCGGCGGATCGTACTCGTCGAGGCCGTCGATCAGCACCACCAGGCGCTGGTTGTGCGGCACCAGCTCGCTCGGCGAGACGAGTGTCAGCATCGCCGCGAGCCGGGCCGCCGGCGATAGCTGTGCATCGTCGGCCGGCTCACGCTGGCCGGGGTACCGCTCCTCGATCTGCGCGACCAGCGAGCCGACCAGCTTGGCCGGATCGTCCCAGTCGTACTCGCCGCGGCGGATGAAGTGATGCGGCACCACGTCGCCCGCCGCTTCCCGCAGCGCCAGCCACCGGGCGAGGATCGCGCTCTTGCCCATGCCCGGGCCGCCGGTCACCACGACCCAGCGATCCGTCCGGTCGGCCGCCAGCAGCTGATCGAGCCGGGCGAGCAGCGCGGTGCGGCCGACAAAGCCCTGGTGGCGATCCCGCTCGATGCGAAAGTCGATGCGCTGGGAGCGCTTCAGGATCACATGCTCCGCCATGGCCCCCGGTCGCTCGCTAGTACCAAGCGTTGCCGGCGCGATGCGGCGGGTGCGCAGGGACGGCGGCAGTGCCCCCGTCCGGCGTCGCCGTGGAGCCTCGCGACCGCCGGTGCAGCGCCATTTGCGATCAGGCGACCGATCCGCCCGGATCACGACACGCAATCGCTACGGCTCGAACAGCGCGGCGACGTCTTCCACCGTGGCCGCGAGCCAGGTCAGGCCGAGGTCCTCGAGCAGCAGCTGCCGCGCGCGCGACAGCGTGCGGGCGATCAGGTAGCTCGGCCGCGCCGGGATCCGGCGGCCGGCGCCGCGGCGGTGGAGCTCGAGGTGCTGCCACAGCACGACCTCGTCGAGCGTGGTGCCGGCGAACACGAACGGCCAGCGCGCGAGGTCCTCGGCGAGCGCGGCGTACTCGCGGTCGCGGCCGCACAGCCGCGCGGCGTACTGCAGGGTCGAGAACGTCAGCGCCCTGGCGCCCTCGCCGGCGACGCCGTTGAGGTGGACGACGTCGATCGCGTCGCCGCGCTCGGCGGGGCCGGCGGCCTCGGCCAGCGCGGACACGGTGCGCAGCGGCCGGGGCAGGGCGGCATCGCGCTGCACGGCGACCTCGAGGTTGTCGACGTTGAGCGTGTAGATCCGCCGCCACGGCCGGGCGAACCAGGCGGCGTGGTGGCTGCTCGGCGGAAGCCGCCCGACGTGGAGCCGGCGCTGGAGGTAGACCGCGAGCTGGTCGGGGGCGCGCCCGAGCGCGACGTCATAGAGGTCCTGCAGCGTGCTGCCGTCGGGCGGCTCGTCGCCGAACACGATCTGCCACAGCTCGCGCCGCATCTGCTCGGAGTCGGGCAGCGGGTCGCCCGCGAGGTCGAGCGCGCCGATCGAGAACCCGGCGCCGGTGAACAGGATCGCGTCGCCGCCGTGCACGACATCGACCAGCTCGCGCGCGATCCGGGGCTCGAGCGCCATGATCGCCGATCGAGCAAGCGGTGCGCCACGGCTCACTTCGCCGGCCGCTTCTTCGCGCGCTTGAACCCGCGGCGCAGCCGATCGAGCGCCGTGTCACGGTCGAACCAGCCGTCGAACGTGACCTGGACGTTCTGGTTCTGCTTGTAGGTCCGGACGAACGCCTCGATCTGCGCGCGCAGGCCCGGGTCGAGGTCCTCGACGCTCTGGGCCTCGGCAACGCTCGGATCGTCGACGGCCACGGCGAGCAGCCGCTCCTCGGGCTCGTCTTGATCGCTCTCGGTCTCGTAGAACCCGCCGATCACCCGCGCGCGCACGATGGTCAGCGGGAGAAGCGGCTCACCCGAGACGATCATGACATCGGTCTCCTCGTCGTCCGCGCTGCACCGCGTGTGCGGCACGAACCCGTAGTTGGTCGGAAACGCCACATTGCGCGGCAGCGCACGCGCCAGCTCGAGCTGCCCGGTGACCTTGTCGAGACGGTACTTGCAGCACGACCCCGAGGAGATCTCGTTGACCACCGGGACCCAGGCGTCCGGATCGTCGGACGAGGCGATCTGTTCGACCCAGCGCTTGCCCAGCTTCATTCTGAGATGGACTGCAAGCGCCATGACAGTCGCGCTGGCGCGCACCGCGCGGAGCTGCGCGGCCGCGTCGCGCCGTCAGCGCTGGGCGATCGACGTCGGGACGGCGTGGCGCAGCGCGGCGGCGAGCGCCCGGGGCGCGACCTCGAGCCGGACCTCCTCGTCGTCGGTGTGGACGACCACGACGTGGGCGTACGCCTCGGCCGAGGCGCCGCCCGGGCCGCGCTCGATCAGCTGGAGCACCGCGCGCGCGATGAAGAATCCGCGCAGCCCGATG
>DASWRS010000249.1:0-7234 GCA_036403075.1 Kofleriaceae bacterium | reverse complement strand
ACGAGTCCGGTGATCCAGATCGGTGAACGTCCGATCATGTCCGAGAGGCGCCCGAAGGTGAGAAGGAGCGCGCCAATCACTACCAGATAGCCGATAACGATCCACTCGAGCGTGCCGGTGAGCGACGTGCCGAACGCGCGGGCAATCGACGGAAGGCCGATGTTCACGATCGATGCGTCGAGCGTCGTCATGAAGATTCCAATACACACGAGTGCGACGACCGGCGTGCCGGTGGCCATTCTCTTTGGCGGAGCGGTGGTCATCTGTCAGCTCATTGGATTACTCACTCGAGAAGGGTGGGGCAGCGGGTATTGCGTGCCAATCGCACCTTGGTGCATCGCACTTTAGTGCTATAAGTGGCCTGTTACGTATTCGATCGTAACAGCAGCATCATGCCTTACTGGAGTGACCGGCGGCGTCGATCGCAGCGAGCATGCGATGCCGAGTGACTGCGTCGTCGAACGTCGGGCAGAGATGCGTTCCCTCGCGGTAGTCGCTGGCGAACCGCGCGTACGCTTGGGCGACGTTGATCGAAGGGCCTTGCAGCGGAAACCAGCGATACTGCGCCGGGACAGGTAGGACCTCGAGCGAGGACTGCGCGCCCTTGCCGCCGTGTACGGTCATCTCGAAGATCTGGGCGTGGCCGCCGGCGGCGGTGAGCTGCAGGTCGCCCTCGGTGCCGTTGATCTCCCACAACAGATTTGTACCTCGCGAGCTCCCGCCGCGGTAATGGATCGAGAACGCCGCGCCGCCGTCGAGCAGTCCGGTGACGCACACCTGATCCTCTGCGGCCATGGGCTTGGCTTCGCCGGTCTCCACGATCGTGAACGACTTGCGGCGCATGGTCATCGTGGCGGAGAGCTGTCGCACCTCGCCGAGGCAGTGACACAGCGCGTCCGCGGCGTGGCCAAGCGGGATCGAGAGCATCGTCGCGCCGTTGCTCTTGTCGTTGAGGTAGCCGTTGGCGCGCTCCACGGTTGGTCCCCAACCCATCCCCGAACCGATCAACGTGGTGGACAGCACCTCACCTACGTACCCCTGCTTGATCAGATCGTGCACGTACGCCACCGACGGCGCGGAGCGTGCCTGCAACCCCGCCACGGCGAGCACGCCCTGCTTCTTCGCCAGCGCGGCCAAGCTCTCGGCTTCCTGCAAGCCGTTGCCGAGTGGCCATTCGCAGTACACGGCCTTGCCGGCACGGAGCGCTGCGGTCGCGAGCTCCAGGTGATGCGGCACCTTCACGGTGACGGCAACGACGTCCACGGCATCGCTGTTCACGAGCTCCTGGTGGTTGTCGAACGCGAGAGCCACACCAAAGAGCTTGCCCGCAGCGTCGGCAGATGCGCGCCGGGTGGCGGACAGCGCAGTGATCTCGAAGTCATCCGACAGTGACTTCAACGCGGGGATGTGCGCCTGCGCCGCCCAACCGCGATCTGGGTTCGCGCCGATGATGCCGACCCGAATCCTCTTGGTTCCACGCTTGCTCATGACGGTCACGCCTTTCCTTCGGGAGACGTCCAGTTGCTACGAGCCCAATCGGCAAAGCCGGTGAGCCCGTCGGGGCACAGCGCCTTCGCAGCGGCGCCGGTACCACCAACGACTGCAATGACTTGCTTGGTCATATCTCTGCTCCTCTCTGTTCCTCTCTGGTCCTCTCTGCTGCCATCTACCGATCACGACTTCGGCGAAAGCTGCGTCGCGAAGAGGTACCGCGCGACGCGCCATTCGCCGGACTTCTGCTTCTCGAAGATGAACAGCTCGGAGTTCTTTCCCGGCACATGGATACCGGCTCCTCGCACGACCATTTCGCCGATCGAGTGCGTGCGCACCCATGCCGTGTCGCCGAGCAGCTTCACCTCGTCGATCGTGAACGTCACATGCAACCCCACCGCCGCGAAGATCTGGTCGTAGGCTTGCCGGATCGCGCCAAGGCCGACGGCGGGCGAGCTGCCTTGGGGCATGAAGATCGCGCCGTCACCGTAGATGCCAACGGCCGCGTTGGTGTCCGACGTGTTCAACGCCGTCTCGTAGCGCTCGAGGACCGCTTCGATGCTGGTGCGGTCGGCGTGTGTTCTGGGTGCGGTGCCTGCACCCTCGTTCGTCCCGCCACACGCGGTGAGAACGACGGCCAACGAGAGCAGGTAACCCGGCGAAACCGACGATGGATGCTTCATGCGAGGTAAAATATATCGTTCACGCGAGTGCGCAATCCATCGAAATGACGACCAGTTTTTCAGCAGTGCAAGAATGATGGCTCGCTCGAGCATGCCAGCCCCGCGCTGGTGCAAGACTCGTCGCCGTGAACTTGCTCGCGGCCGAAGCCTTCGTGGCGGTGGTGAATCTGGGCAGCCTGCAAAAGGCGGCTGCGCGACTCGGAGTCTCTTCGGCGACGATCAGTCGCCGACTCACCGAGCTCGAGAACGAGCTTGGCGTTCGGCTCGTCGAACGCACTACCCGGTCCCTGCGGGTGACCGAGCTCGGTCGCGCATTCCACGATCAGTGCACGCGCGGGCTCGACACGCTCGCCGATGCCCACGACCTCGTGGCCTCGAGCGAGGCCCGCATCGCAGGGACGGTGCGGATCAGCTCGCCGCCGAACATCGGACCGCTGCTTCTCGGCGCGATCGCGAAGGTCCGGACCGCTCATCCTGAAATTCACGTGGTCCTCGTCGAGACCGAGCGTCGCCTCGATCAGCGTAATGACGATATCGATCTGTTCGTCCGTGGCGGAGAGGTTTCCGACGAGCGCCTTGTCGCACGAACGCTCGTGACCTATCCGCACGTGCTCGTGTCCTCGAGAGAGTACATGTCCCGTGCGGGCGCACCGGTGACGCCGGCAGACCTCGAGACGCACCAGATCATCGTATTCGGCGGCCGCCGACGCTTCGCAGGATGGGACCTCATGCCCGTCCGCGGCGGTGCGTCCGTGCACATCGACGTCCGCCCCGGTTTTTCGAGCAACGACTACGCCACGATCGCCGACGCCGTGCGCTCCGGCATGGGAATCGCCGAGTTGCCCGCGATCCTCTACGAGCAGCGCGCCTCGCTCGTACGCATCCTCCCGAAGTGGGCCCTCCACGACATCACGCTCAAGCTGCTATTTGCGTCCGACCGGCTGCTTTCCAAGGCAGTGCGCGCCGTCATCGATGCCATCATGGCGATGGTGCCGGAGCAGGCCCGGAAGGCGGTCAGTGGGGCCATGACTAACGGCTACGCCCCGCTCTCCGCGCGGTCAAGCGAGCGAAGAACGGGAGGATCACGCGTTTCCGCGAAGCGTCGATCGTAACCCTCTCGGCCGGGAAGCGCACGTCACCGCCGACATCATCCTGCGCACGCGTCGAGCGGCGGCGAGGCGTCGCGCACGAAGTAGTAACCGCTGTAGGCGTCGATGTCGCGGCCCCGGGTGAATGGAATCTCGCAGTGCTGCTCGCGATTGGACCAGTCATCCACGACGCGATAGCCGAGCGCGGTGACCTGGGCGACGAACGCCGCGCGGTTGTAGATCCGGTAGGCGTGGTAGGCCCGTCCGGTGGACTGCACGGTCACGAACGCCTCGCCGTCGTGGAGCGGCAGCTTGTTGACGAGGAGGTGACGCGGCAACGAGCCGATGCGCGCGAGCAAGCCGGGCAGCGATTCATCGAGGTACTGGAGCGAGCCGGCCGCGAGGAACACCGTGCAGCCGCGCGCGCTGGTCAGCTCGCTGGTGAACTCGAGGCCGGGGCTCGGCCGCTCGCGGGCCAGCTCGGCGCCGACGGCGACGATCGCCGGGACATCGTGGACCCGCCAGCGCAGCCCGGATCGGTAGTCCAGGTAGCGCCGCCAGCCGTGGTACGACACGCCGACGTGGCCGCCGAAGTCGAACACGAACGAGCGTTCGTCGAGGATGCCCTTGAGCCAGAACAGGACTGCATAATCGCTCTGGTTGGCCTTGTCCATGCGGTCGCGATACATCCCGGCCAGCTCGGCGTGATCGTAGCCGCTCCTGGCACCGGCGGGGATCGAGGCCTCGGCCTCCGCGAAGCTGGCGTAGACGCCGCGGAACTGGTTCCTCGGCATCCGCGCGAACGAGTGCGCGTAATCCGCCTCGAGCACCTTGCCGACCAGCGGGACACGCCAGGCGTTCCGTGACACGCGCCTGGCCAGCTCGATGAAGCCCATCGCACCTACGTATCACGTCTGCCGCGGCCGGGCGCTCGCTCGACGAGCGGTGCGCCCAGGTGATACCCTGGGCCGTCGTGTTCGTCGTGTTCCGGGGGAGCCATCGATGACGCTGCGCCGGCTTCGCGCCTGGTGTGCCGGGCCGCTGTCGCTGCTCGTCGCGTGCGCGCGCTGCGATCCGCCGCCGCCGCCACCACGCCCTCGCCTGCCCACGCTCGAGGTCTCGCCCGATCCGAGCGCCCCGGCGAGCGGCCGGCGGGTCGTCGCGGTGGGCCAGATCGCGCAGACCTGGCACATCGGCGCGTGGGCGCCCGCATCGGTCACGCTGGCCGAGGTCGCCGCGGGCGATGCGATCGTCGTGCTCGGCGCGTACTGGGGCGACCTGGTGGCCGGCTCGAGCACCGAGCCGACCGATGACCACGGAGCGCTACAGCGCGTGCTCGATCAGGGGCCGGCGATCGTCGGGCGCAAGAAGCCGCCGGTGTTCGCGCAGCTCTACGTCGAGCTCGACGCCGCGCCCGGCCGCCACACGATCGTCCCGCCGTACCTCGGCGGCCCCGCGGGCGACGGCACGCTGTACGTCGCGCAGGTCCGCGGGCTGACCGAGCGCCGCGTGATCGCCACCGGCGAGGCCCGGCTGACGGGCAGCCGCATCCCCGAGCTCGCGGTCGCGCTCGACAGCGCGGCCGAGCTCGGCGACCTCGTCCTCGCGCTCGCGGCCTACGATAACGTCGAGCCGCGCGACCACACGGGCTTCAGCCATCCGCCCCAGGGCTGGAGCGCGCTCGGGCTCAACGACGATGCCGCCAATAACGTGCCGTCGGAGCTGTGCGATCGCGTCGCCGCCGCGCAGGGCCGACAGGAGCTGACGTGGACGTGGACCGATCCGTCGGTCAACGTGGCGACTGCGGTGATCGCCGCGCTGCGCTAATAGCCCGGCTTGAGGATTCGCCGAGCCTGGCGGCTCAGCCGCACGATACCGGCCTTGGTGGCATCGAGTACCCCGAGATGCCCCACGTCGCCGGGCGCCACGCCCACGCGCCTGCGCAGCCGGTGGTTGAAGCAGTGGGCGTCGGTCCACGTGTCGGAACGCTGGGTGCGGAACGTGATCGCGAGCGAGATCGAGAGGCCGTTTCCGGTCTTCACCAGATGCGGGGCGATGAATGGATGGTGCACGCCGAACCCGGGCCTGAGCTCGTACGTCATCGCCTTGCGCTCGAGCTCCGGCTTGTAGCGTGGACGCGGCTCGCCGTGCTCCGAGAGCAGCTGATCCTTCTGCGCGGGTGTCATGATCTCGTCGTCACGCGGATCCCACAGCTTCACCGTCTTGTTCCCGCGAACCTGAAGCAGGAAGTTCATCTCGCGGTCCATGTGATAGGGCGTCACCGAATCGCGCGCGGTGATGAAGATGTACGTCGAGTACCAGTTCAAGCCCGGCTCGACCCGCTCGGTACGAGCTGCGATCTCGCCGACCAGCCCCTCGATGACCGGCTCGTACTCGGGATCGGTCTCGGCGTTGTAGATCGCGATGTACGCCTGCCTGGCCTCGAGGTGGTCGATCGCGTCGTCGAGTGTCAGGTCGCCCGCGAAGCGCTGGAGCGACGTGTCGAACTCCGCATCCTGCGGGACCACGCCGAGGCGGTAGCGAACTTGCTCGGCGGGCATGCGCCGGCACAGGGCCGCGAGCGCACCGAGCTCGAGCAGTGGATGCTCGATCAGCCGGTGCCTGACGAGGAACGGGCGCTGATTGTACGCCGCGCGAAACTCGTCATTGTCGAACAGCAGCCACGGCGGCGCTGACTGCTGTGCCTGCGCCACCAGACCATTCACCTTGACCCTCGAGACAAAACGCCCCAACACACACCGATACTACACGATCCTCCGCCCGGATGGCCACCTATCAACGCGTCCAGGTTCAGCGCGACGTTCGCCGCGTGCACCCATCACGTGGAGCTCGATCCGCGCGACGCGACGCGCGGTGGGGGGAATGGGCCGGCTCCGCTCGCGGGGCACTCCGCGACACCATCGAGCCAGTACCGCGGCGGCCTTCGCTCGTGAGGCCAATCATATGGAGTCGCCGGCACATCGCTGGATCGCCGGTGGGGCCTGTGGCCTCGGACGGCCGAGCGCGACGCTCGACCCTGGACGGTCACTGCACGGCGATCAGCCACATCTGGGCGCCCTGGCTGGGCTTTGCGGTCCACGTGACGCTGTACGTGCCGGCCGCGCCGACGTTCCTGACCGCCACCGCGCATTGCACGAACGAGTCGCGCTCCTGCGCGTTCGTGTCGATCAGCGAGAACCCACTGCCGGGACTGGCCGACTGCGGCGCGCCCGGGAAGCCGTCGCCCCACCAGAACGCGACCAGCGTCGCCGGGCCCGTGGTCGTGACGCTGCGGCTGACGAGCGGCGGAGCGAGCACCTCGTTCCACTGCTGGTCCGCGATCCGGCTGCCCTCGATGACCTCGACCGCGGCCAGCGTGACCTCGTCGAACTGACCTTGCTGGTTCTGGCCGGTCCTCGTGGTGACCTGGAAGTCGGGACCGCCGCTGGCGGAGGGGAACGCGTAGACCGCGGTGCCGGAGTCCGGCCAGCGCGTGTAGGGACGCAAGCTGCCGATCTGCTGGTAGGGCGTGTTGCGCTTGTTGTCGACCGGCAGCGCGAACAGCGGGTTGTAGCCGCGCCCGACCCCGACGACGATCGTGCTTCCCGACGCCTGGGTCGCCATCACCGGGGTCGCGATCGACGTCGCGGTGGACGCGTCGAGGTGATAGAAGCTCATCGCGTGGGCGCCGAGACCGGGCATCCCGGGGGTATGGCCCGGCAAATCGGTCGGGGCACCGTCGGACGGCTGGACCGAACCGTCACCGGTCGCCATGGGCTTGGCGCAGCCCACGACCGCGAGCGCGCCGAGCGCGCCGAGCAGGATGGAACCGGCAAGCCTCAGCATTCGCTCCCATCGTACGAAGTCCCGGCCGAGAATTCCATGTGCAATGGGTCACGCCGGGGCATACGGCTGCCCGTTGTCCCGGACGCCGCGGCCGAGCGCGCGCCGCACCACGTTGCGCGCCGAGGT
>DASWRS010000248.1:0-4409 GCA_036403075.1 Kofleriaceae bacterium | reverse complement strand
CGGAGCCGGCCGCGGCGCGGCCGACCGCGACCCGGCATTCTACGACGGAGTCGAGCTCGCCGGAACCGCCCGCGGTGCGACCGACCGCGACGCCGCATTCTACGACCGTACCGACCGCGACGGAGCCGACCACCGCCACGCGACCGACCTCGCCGCCGCTGCCTTGGACGGTGTCGACGGTGATCCCGCCGGGTTCACCGCCGGTGCGTTCGACGACGGCGCCGAGCACGACGCCCAGGCCGCCGCCCTGGGCGCCGACAACGCGATCGAGGAGGAGGCCGCCGCTGATGCCGCGGTCGCCGCGGCCGCCGCCGCCGGCGTGTCCGACGATGCCCGCAGCGCTGCCGATGCGCCGACCGCCACCGTCATCGAGCTACCGCTCCACGAGGCCGCCGGGTCCGAGCGCAGCGAAGGCCGTGACGAGGTCCGCAGCGAGGGTGGTGACGAGACCCACAGCGAGCGCCGCGACGAGGGCCGCAGCGAGCGCGGCAACGAGCGCCGCAGCGAGGGCGGTGACGAGGCTCGCCGCGAGGGCGGTAACGAGCGCCGCAGCGAGGGCGGCAACGAGCGCCGCGCCGAGGCGCGCAGCGACGGCCGCAGCGAGGGCCATAGCGAGGGCAGCGACGCCACGCTGCGCGAGCCCGGCTGGTACGTCGGTCCGGGCGGCGTCGAGCTGGTGATCGCCGCCGGCGAGCCGCTCGTCGCCGAGCTGGCCGGGCCGCTCGACCTCCGGCTGGTGCTGCACCGGATGCCGACCGCGCCGGTGATCGCGCTGGTGCTCGGCGCGCCCGAGGCGCTGCGCGCCGCGGTGCCCGGCCGGTTCGCGGTCGCGGTGCTCGACGTCGCGGGCGAGCGCGACCGGGGCGTGCTCCGCGCGCTCGACCGCGCATTCGAGCTCACCGTCGAGATCGTGGCAGGCGGCCGCCGGATCCGGCGCTGCCGGATGACCGCGCCGCTCACCGACAACGTCGGCTACCTGGTGCGCGCCGCCGACGAGCACCGCCAGGGCGTCGCGGCTGAGGGCGAGCCCGACTTCGCACGCGCGCGCGACCTCGTGCTCGGCGCCGGCTTCGACCTGCTGGGGGCCGAGCACCCCGACCGCACCGAGCTCCACGCCGACCGGCTCGCCCAGATTGCGACCGCGCGGCAGCTCCGTCGGGCGCTCGCGATCGCCCGGCATGTCACCCGGCCGGCGCGCGAGGACCACCTGGTGTGCACCCAGGGCTTTCCGCTGGCGCGCTGGCACCAGCTGCGACGCGCCGCGCTGGCCCGAGCGGTGGCGTGGGGCCTGTGGATGGGTCCCGATCTGGCGCAGATCGCGGTGTCCGAGGGCTTCGCGCGCTCGCGCCGCGATCTGGTCGTCCGGCTGGCGCGCGGCTTCGAGGTGCTGCGCCACGACGTCCGCGCGTTCGACATCGATGCCGAGGCCACCGCGGACAACGCCGCGGCGATCGCCGAGCAGGCCCGCGTGCTCGGCATCGAGCTCCGGGCCCGCCGGCGCAACGAGGTCGGCGCGATCGCGAGCGACGCCAGCCCCGTGACCTCGGGCTCGATCGTCGCGCCGCTGCCGCTGCCGCGCGGCGCGCCACCGTGGCGGTCGATCGAGGAGCTGCTCGCGCAGCTCGACGACACTGCCGCCGGACGCGGCGGCCAGGCCCAGCGCCTCGCCGCGGCCCTGGCGCTGTGCGAGCGCGGCGATGCCCGGGCGGCCCGACCTGTCGTCGCCGCCGCGCTGAAGATGAGCCGCGGCGAGGCCGTGCGGGTGCTCGCACAGGCGGTCAAGCTCGGCCCCGCGGCGCACCCCGCGCTGATCGAAGGCCTGGCGAGCAGCAAGGCCTACCTGCGCCACGGCTGCGCGCTCGCGCTCGCGCTCGGGCGCTCCGACGATGCCACCCACGCCGTGATCGAGCTCCTGCTGTCCGAGCCGACCGAGCTGTGGCACGAGATCGCCCGTGCGGTGGGCGAGATCGGCACCCCGGCGCTGGTCTGGCTGGTCCGCAACATCGGCCAGCACGGGGCAGCGGCCGACGAGCGGATTGCCTGGGCGATGGCCTACGTTGCGGCGCGCGGCGGCGAGCCCGCGCTCAGGACCATGGCGGTCGCCGACAGCATCGTGTCGCCGGTCGCGACCCGGGCGCTGGAGCTGCTCGCGACCGTGACCGGCGATCGCCACGCGTCCGCCCCGGAGGCCGGGGACCGAGATCTCAGCGTGAACCACGCGTTCTCTCGGCAGTTCTTCGAGGCGCTCGAGCACGGCGCCTCCGACGACGGCGATGCTGCGGCGGCCGTGGAATCGTGAGCCGGACCTACAACGCAGCGCTCCGGCGGCGAGATGGCGCCTCGGCGATGCCCCGAGTCCGCGGAGTTCGGGTATGATCCCGGTGCGGTAATGCGGATCGGCATCTTCTCCGACGTGCACGCGAACATCGAGGCGATGAACGCGGTCATCGATGCCTACAAGGCTGAGCGCATCGACAAGTACGTCTGCATCGGGGACGTCGTCGGCTACGGCGCGTCGCCCAACGAGTGCTGCGACCTGATCCGCCAGACCGCGGCCTACACGATCCTCGGCAACCACGACGCGGCGGTCGCCGGCCGCATGGACTACTCGTACTACTACGACGCCGCCCGCCAGGCGCTCGATCTCCACGCCCGCCAGCTGTCGCCCGAGAACATGGTGTGGCTGCGCAACCTGCCGTACGAGGTCCGGGAAGGCGACGTCACGTTCTGCCACGGCTCGCCGATCAACCTCGAGGAGTTCGAGTACATCTTCTCGGTCGAGCAGGCGACGCGCTGCCTCGACATCTGGGAGGACCTCGGCCTGGTCACGTTCATCGGCCACTCCCACCTCTGCAAGTCGTTCGCGCTGACCCGCGACGAGGTCTACGAGGTGGTCGCGACCAAGTTCGTGATCCGCCCCGAGCACCGCTACATCATCTCGGTGGGCTCGGTTGGCCAGCCGCGCGACTACGACAACCGCGCGAGCTACACGATCTACGACACCGAGGAGCGGACGTTCGAGTTCAAGCGCGTCGCCTACGACATCGACGGCGCGGCGCAGAAGATCTTCGCGGCCGACCTCGAGCGCAACTTCGGCAACCGGCTGTTCCTGGGCGTCTGAGGAGCGATCCCCGGCGTGGAGCGGGCGTCTAGCGCTCCTGCTCGAGCACGGCCGGCGCGAAGCGCAGGCCGGCGGTGCGCGCCGCCTCGGACTGGTCCGTGTCGATCACGCCGTCGCGGCGCATCGCGCGCAGCACGACATCGACCCGCGCGGCCGAGTCGGGGTCGAGGCCCCCGGCGCGGCGGACCCGGCGGCTCATCGATGCCGGCTCGGAGGTCAGGGCGGCCAGGAACGCGGCCTGGCGGATCGTCAGCTCGCGCGGGGTCGCGCCGAACCAGTGCCGGGCCGCGGCCGACACGCCGAACACACGCGGCCCGAGCTCGATGATGTTGAGGTAGCGCTCGAGGATCTGGCGCTTGTCGAGCCGGGCCTCGAGCCGCCAGGTCAGGATCGCCTCCTGGAGCTTGCGGTCGACGCTGCGGCGCTGCGACAGGAAGGCGTTCTTGACCAGCTGCTGGCTGATCGTCGAGCCGCCGCGAGCCAGGCGGTGCTCGCGCAGGTCGATCTCGAGGCTGCGGGCGATCTGGTCGAGATCGAAGCCGGCGTGGTCGTAGAACCGCGCATCCTCGGCGCTGACGAACGCCGCGGCGACGAACGCCGGCAGCTGGGCCAGCGCGGCCCAGCCCGGCTCGCCCTTGCCGACGCGCGCGCGGCTGCCGTCGGGGAACACCTGGACGCCCGCGGCGGCGAGCCGGGACACGTCGGCCGCCGGCGGCTCGGCCTCGGCGCGGCAGCCGTCGGTGGTCGATGCGGCGAGGCTGACTCCGTCGCCGGGGGGCGCCGCGAGGTCGACCGCGAGGCGGAGCCGGGCGCCGAACGAGCCGCCGAGCACCAGGCCGTCGAGCGGGCCACGCAGCTCGGCCGGCAGCGACGCCAGGAGGTCGCCGCACGCGGCGGGGGCGAGCGCCAGGTCGAGCTGGCCCGAGGTCGGCGAGCCGCGGCGCAGCCAGCCGCTCAGGGTCCAGCGGGCGGCGCCGAGGTCGATCGCCGCGTGCGGCACCGAGATCGCCTCGGGCGACACCGCGATCTGCGCACGCACCGCGCCGGCGAGCGGCACGGGCACGGCGGCGAGCGCGCGGTGGTCGATCGAGACCCCATCGACCGCGCCGTCGAGGTCGACGACCAAGCGCCCGGCCTCGCGGCGCAGGCTGAGCGCGCCGCTGGCGTGCGCCGCGCCGAGCTCGAGGCCATGCGGCGCCGCCGCGGCGAGCGCGCCGAGCGGGATCCGGTCGCCGCGGATCGCGACCGCGAGGCTGTGCGGGTCGACGTCGATCGCGAGCGGCCGGGG
>DASWRS010000247.1:0-2242 GCA_036403075.1 Kofleriaceae bacterium | reverse complement strand
TCGCGCCGCACTCGGAGCGGATCACGCTGCACCGGACGTCGGCCCGGCTGCTGCTGCGCTACGGCTGGCCGCTCAACATCCGCGAGCTGGAGCAGGCGCTGCGCGCGGCGGTGGCGCTGGCCGAGGATGGCGAGATCCGGCCCGAGCACCTGGCCGAGGCGATCTGCAACTACGTGCCGCCGACCCTGGCGAACCTGCGGCCGGAGGACCGGGTGCTGCGCGAGCGGGTGATCGAGCTCTTGCGCGAGCACGGCGGCAACGTCACGGCGGTCGGGCGGGCGATGGGCAAGGCGCCGATCCAGATCCGGCGGTGGTGCCGGCGGCTCCACGTCGAGCTCGCCCAGTTCCGCGCGTGACCGGCGGCGCTCACTTCGGCGCGGTGCGGACGTAGACCAGCGCCTTGTCGAGCACCTCGTCGCGTCCAGCGGCCACGCCCGCGATCGTCCGCGTCGCCGGGATCGTCGGGCGGATGCCCACGAGGTGCTGGGGCGCCCCGTCGTACCTGGCGACGCGCAGGGCGGTGAACCTGGTGCGGCAGCCGGTCGGCTCGCTGATCTCGGCGACGTTGCCGTTGGTGCCCGCCGTCGGGCTGCCGACGATCGCGCCGAGCCGGTGGTGCTCGACCAGGCCATCAGCGACTCGGCGTAGCTGATCGCGCGCGGGCCGGTGACGAACGCCACGCGGCCCGCGATGTGCGGCTGCAGCGGCGGGAGCAACGTGGGCAAGGTCTCCCAGGTCGGCGCTGCGTTAGTCCCGCATGTCGAACACCACGCCGGGCGCCGCCGCCAGCCGGTCCATGACCGCGTTGATCTCGGGCATCGCCGTGCGCTCGAGGTCTACGTAGTAGACACCTGGACCTTCCGAACACGAAGCGTTCGAGAGCAAGCCCCGGGCCGGACCGAGCACCGCTAAGGAACTGTGCAGAAACAACCTGACCGGTTGGCGTGACTTGTCGCCTGGGCTGGACCGCGGGATCGCGGCGTGATCTACCGTAGCGGTGAGCACCATCGAGCAGGACATCCGAAGGAAGTACGAAGCGCTCTCGCCGCTGATGGACGAGCGTATGCGGCGGTACTGGGCAGGCGTTGAGGCCGATGTGATCGGTGAAGGTGGCATCGCGATCGTGGAGCGAGCGACCGGGATGTCGCGCACGACGATTCGAGCCGGACGCGACGAGCTCCGAGGCGGCGTTGCCGATGTGGACGTTATGCAGGTGCGACGTACCGGCGGCGGTCGCCCGCGGCTGGAGGAGCTCGATCCCGGCTTGGTGACCGACCTGGAGTCGCTCGTCGAGCCGGTGACGCGCGGCGATCCGGAATCGCCGCTGCGCTGGACGTCGAAGAGCACGCGCAAGCTCGCGACGGAGTTGACCGAGCGAGGCAAGCCGATCAGTCCACAGAAAGTCGGCCAGCTCTTGTTCGCGATGGGGTACCGTCTTCAGGCCGTCCAGAAGACGCTCGAAGGCAACGAGCATCCCGACCGCAACGAGCAGTTCGAGTTCATCAACGATCGCGTCGAGGCGTACCAAGCGCGAAACGCACCGGTGATCTCGGTCGACACCAAGAAGAAGGAGCTCATCGGAGATTTCGCGAACGCGGGGCGCGAGTGGCACACGACCAGCAAGCCGGTCCCCGTGCGCGTTCATGACTTCATCGACAAGGATCTCGGCAAGGTGATCCCGTACGGCATCTACGACGTGGGGCGCAATGAAGGCTGGGTCAACGTCGGCGTCGATCACGACACGCCGGAATTCGCCGTCGCGTCGATCGCGCGCTGGTGGACGCAGATGGGCTGCAATGTCTACGAGAAGGCGACCGAGTTGTTGATCACCGCGGACGCGGGCGGCAGCAACGCGTACCGATCGAGGGTGTTCAAGACGGAGTTGCAGGCGCTCGCGGATCGAACTGGTTTGACGATCGGCGTCTCGCACTTTCCGCCCGGCACGTCGAAGTGGAACAAGATCGAGCACCGCATGTTCTGCCACATCACCGAGAACTGGCGCGGTCGTCCACTTGTCGACCACGAGACCGTCGTGCAGTTGATCGGCGCGACACGCACAACTACCGGGCTTCGCATCAAGGCGAAGCTCGACGAGCGCTCGTTCCCAAAAGGCGTCGAAGTCACCGACGAGGAGCTCGCCGACGTCAACCTGATCAGAGAAGCATTTCACGGCGAATGGAACTACACGATCGCCCCGCGACGACGCCGCGAGTCGTGATCAAGTTGTTTCTGATCGGCTCCT
>DASWRS010000246.1:0-25272 GCA_036403075.1 Kofleriaceae bacterium | reverse complement strand
GGCGACCACGACCACGGCGGCGTCGAACGGCTCGGTCAACTCGATGCACGACAGCTACTCGCCGCTCGGTGGGTTCTCGCCGATCTTCCTGATGGCGCTCGGCGAGGTCTCGTTCGGCGGCGTCGGCTCGGGGCTCTACGGCCTGTTGATCTTCGCGATCGTCGCGGTGTTCATCGCCGGCCTGATGGTCGGCCGCACCCCCGAGCTCCTCGGCAAGAAGATCGAGGCCTACGAGATGAAGATGGCGTCGTGGGCGATCCTGGTGCCGGTCGCCGCCGTGCTGCTCGGCACCGCGTTCGCGTGCCTCGCCGACGAGACCTACACCACGGCGCTCGCCAACCACGGGCCGCACGGGTTCTCCGAGGTCCTGTACGCGTTCATGTCGCAGGGCAACAACAACGGCTCGGCGTTCGCCGGGCTGACCGCGAGCGGCACGTTCTTCGCCACCGCCGGCGCGATCTGCATGTGGGTCGCGCGCTACTGGATCATCATCCCGACGCTCGCGATCGCCGGGTCGCTGGCCGGCAAGAAGATCGTGCCGCCCTCGTCGGGCACACTGCCGACCACCGGCCCGCTGTTCGTGATCCTGCTCGTCGGCGTGGTGCTGCTGGTCGGCGCCCTGTCCTTCCTCCCCGCCCTGGCGCTCGGCCCGTTCGCCGAGCACCTCGTGCTCCATCCGTGAGCCGGAGGTCCACCGTCATGTCGCCTCATCCACGTGTCAGCTCCCCCCTGTTCGACGTTCCGATCGTCCGCCGTGCGATCCGCGATGCGTTCGGCAAGCTCGATCCGCGCCGCATGATCCGCAACCCGGTGATGTTCGTCGTCGAGATCGGCAGCGCCTTCACCACCGTCCTGGTCGTCCACGCGCTGGTGACCGGGGCGGGCGACGCGAGCGCCGGCTTCATCGCCGCGATCAGCGTGTCGCTGTGGTTCACGGTGCTGTTCGCCAACTTCGCCGAGGCGATGGCCGAGGGCCGCGGCAAGGCCCAGGCCGACGCCCTGCGCAAGGCGCGCAAGGACGTGCCGGCCGTCGTCCTGGCCGAGGCCCGGCGCGATGCCCCCCGGCAGGACCGGCCGTCGTCGCAGCTGCGCCCCGGCGACCTCGTGCTGGTCGAGGCCGGCCAGGTGATCCCCGGCGACGGCGAGATCCTCGAGGGCGTCGCGTCGGTCAACGAGAGCGCGATCACCGGGGAGAGCGCGCCGGTGATCCGCGAGAGCGGCGGCGATCGCAGCGCGGTGACCGGCGGGACCACGGTGCTGTCCGACTGGCTGATCGTCCGGATCAGCGCGAAGCCGGGTGAGAGCTTCCTCGACCGGATGATCGCGATGGTCGAGGGCGCCCGGCGCAAGAAGACGCCGAACGAGATCGCGCTCGACATCCTGCTCGCCGGGCTGACGATCGTGTTCCTCCTGGTCACCGTCACGCTGTATCCGTTCAGCGTGTTCGCGGCGCGCGAGATGGCGGCCGCGGGCGGCTCCGCCCACACCGTGACCCTGACCGTGCTGGTCGCGCTGCTGGTCTGCCTGATCCCGACGACGATCGGCGGGCTGCTCTCGGCGATCGGCATCGCCGGTATGGACCGGATGATCCAGGCCAACGTGATCGCGACCAGCGGCCGCGCGGTCGAGGCCGCCGGCGACGTCGACGTGCTGCTGCTCGACAAGACCGGCACGATCACGTACGGCAACCGGCAGGCGACCGCGTTCTTCCCCGCCCGGGGCGTGACCGAGGCGCAGCTCGCCGAGGCCGCGGTGATGGCGTCGCTGGCCGATGACACGCCGGAGGGCAAGAGCATCGTCGCGCTCGGCGGCGGCACGCTCGGCCGCTCGGTGAAGCTGCCGGACGGCGCCCGGCCGGTGCCGTTCACGGCCCAGACCCGGATGAGCGGCGTCGACTTCGATGGCCGGACGATCCGCAAGGGCGCCAGCGACGCGATCGCCCGGCACGTCGCGACCACCGCCGATCCGTACCGGGCGGGCGCCGGCCTGCCGGCCGATGTCCGGACCGCGGTCGAGGCCGTCGCGAAGCAGGGCGCGACCCCGCTGGTCGTCGCCGACGGCGGCACCGTCCTCGGCGTCGTCCAGCTCGCCGACGTCGTCAAGGACGGGATCCGCGAGCGGTTCGGCGAGCTGCGCCGCATGGGGATCAAGACCGTGATGATCACCGGTGACAACCCGGTGACCGCGGCCGCGATCGCCGCCGCGGCCGGGGTCGACGACTTCCTGGCCGAGGCCACGCCCGAGAACAAGCTGGCGATGATCCGCGACTACCAGGACCGGGGTCACCTGGTCGCGATGACCGGCGACGGCACCAACGACGCTCCGGCGCTCGCCCAGGCCGACGTCGCGGTCGCGATGAACAGCGGGACGCAGGCAGCCAAGGAAGCCGGCAACATGGTCGACCTCGACTCGAACCCGACCAAGCTGCTGGAGGTCGTCACCGTCGGCAAGCAGATGCTGATGACGCGCGGCGCGCTGACCACGTTCTCGATCGCCAACGACCTCGCGAAGTACTTCGCGATCATCCCCGCCGCGTTCGTCGGCACCTACCCGCAGCTCGAGGCGCTCAACCTCATGCGGCTGCACTCGCCGGCCAGCGCGGTGCTGTCGGCGGTGATCTTCAACGCGCTGATCATCATCGCGCTGATCCCGCTGGCGCTGCGCGGCCTCCGGATCCACGCGGCTCCCGCGGCGGTGACCTTGCGCCGCAACCTCCTCGTGTACGGCGTCGGCGGCCTGCTGCTGCCGTTCCCGTTCATCAAGCTCATCGACGTCCTGCTGTCGGGCCTGGGCCTGGCCTGAGCCGGCTCGATCGACCCCGGCACATCGAGGTAGCCCCATGAAGCAAACCATCCGTCCCGCCCTCGTCTCGCTGCTCGCCTTCACCGTGCTGTGCGGCCTCGTCTATCCGCTGGTGATCGACGGGATCGCCGCCGTGGCGTTCCCGCACCAGGCCACCGGCTCGCTGATCCACGACCGGGCCGGCCACGTCGTGGGCTCCGAGCTGATCGGCCAGCCGTTCGACAACCCGGCGTACTTCTGGAGCCGGCCGACCGCCGAGGCCGGCTACGATGCGTCGAATTCGACCGGCACCAACCAGGGCCCGTCGAGCTTCGTCGACGACAAGGGCCACCTGGGGCCGAACCCGACCCTGGCCGGAAACGCCCGGGCTCGGATCGATGCACTCCGCGCCGCGGATCCCGACAACCCCGCGCCGGTCCCGGTCGACCTGGTCACGGCGTCGGGCTCGGGGCTCGATCCGCACATCTCGCCGGCCGCGGCGTACTATCAGGTCGGGCGGGTCGCGCGGCTGCGCGGCCAGCCAGTCGACGCGATCCAGCGCATCGTCGACGCCCATGTCGAGGCCCGTACGCTCGGGATCCTGGGCGAACCGCGGGTGAATGTCCTACTCTTGAACCGGGACCTGGACGACAAGCTCGGGCCTGCCACACCGAATGGATGACGACCGCGACGACCGCCCGGATCCCGACGCCTTGCTCGCCACGGTCAAGGCCGAGGACCGCCGTGCGGGCCGGGCGCGGCTGAAGATCTTCTTCGGCGCGGCGCCGGGCGTCGGCAAGACCTACGCGATGCTGCAGGAGGCGCGGCGCGCGCGCGCCGACGGCGACGATGTCGTGATCGGCGTGGTCGAGACCCATGGCCGGCCCGAGACCGAGGCGCTGGTCGCCGGCCTGCCCGTGATCCCGCACCGCGCGATCGTTCACCGCGGTGTCCGGCTATCCGAGCTCGATCTCGACGCCGCGCTGCTGCGCCAGCCGGCGCGGATCCTGGTCGACGAGCTCGGGCACAGCAACGCGCCCGGCAGCAAGCACGTCAAGCGCTGGCAGGACGTGCTCGAGCTGCTCGCCGCCGGCATCGAGGTCCACACCACGGTCAACGTCCAGCACATCGAGAGCCTGTCCGACGTGATCCAGCAGATCACCGGGGTTCGCGTGCGCGAGACCGTGCCGGACGCGCTGATCGAGCGCGCCGACCAGATCGAGCTGGTCGACATCTCGCCCGACGAGCTGCTCGCGCGGCTCGCCGAGGGCAAGGTCTACGTCCCCGAGCAGGCCCAGCGCGCGGTCGGCAACTTCTTCCAGAAGGGCAACCTGCTCGCGCTGCGCGAGCTCGCGCTGCGGCGCACGGCAGAGCGCGTCGATGCCGAGGTCATCGCGTACAGAAAGCAGCACGGGATCTCGTCGCCGTGGCCCACCGCCGATCGGATCCTCGTGTGCGTCGGGCCGAGCCCCGGCTCCGAGCGGCTGATCCGCGCGACCAAGCGGATCGCCGAGGGGCTGCACGCCGGGTGGGCCGCGGCGTACGTCGAGGTGCTCGGCGCGGCGCCGCTGGGCGACAAGGACCGCGAGCGCGTCGAGGCGCATTTACGCCTCGCCGAGGCGCTCGGCGGCGAGGTCATCCGGCTCGCGGGGCACAGCGTGGCGCGGGTGCTGCTCGACCACGCCCAGAAGACCAACGTCACGCGGATCGTCGCCGGCAAGCCGACGCACGCGCGCTGGCGCGACCTGATCCGCGGCAGCCTGCTCGACGCGCTGATCCGGGGCTCGGGGACGATCGAGATCCACGTGATCGCGCCGCTCGACGATGGCCGGCCTCCGCCGCCGTCGCCGATCCCGCGCGAGCGCGCGAGCCCCTGGGCCTACGGCTGGGCGGGGTTCGCGATCGCGGCCACGACCGCGCTCGGCCTGGCGCTGTTCGACTACGTGACGATCGCCGAGATCACGATGCTCTACCTGATCGCGATCACGCTGGCGTCGCTCGCCGGCCGCGGCCCGTCGCTGGTCGCCGCGTCGCTCGCCGTGATCGCGTTCGACTTCTGCTTCATCGCGCCGCGGTTCACGTTCGCGGTCACCGACGTCCGGTTCGTGCTGACGTTCGCGGTCATGTTCGGGGCGGGGCTCGCGATCAGCACGCTGACCACCCGGCTGCGGCGTCAGGAGCGCGACGCGCTGATCCGCGAGCGCCACACCGCGGCGCTGCTCGCGTTCACCCGCGACATCGCGGCCGCGCTCGCACCCGCGGACGCCGCCGCCGTGACGGTCGAGCACCTCGAGGCCTCGTTCCCGGTATCGGCGTCGGTGCTGGTTCCGGATCCGGAGGATCCCGGCGCGCTGACCGCGGTGGCCGGCCTGATGCCGCTCGCGCCGCAGGAGCTCGCCGTGGTGCGCTGGACGTTCGAGCACAAGCAGGCGGCCGGGCGCGGCACCGACACGCTCCCGGGCGCGCGGATCCTCGCGGTGCCGCTGGTGTCGGGCGACGACGCGGTCGGCGTGATCGCGGTCCAGGCCCGGGAGGATCCGCGGCGGCGCGGCGGCGCGGCGGTGCCGCTGATCGAGACGATCGCGCGCCAGGCCGGCCTGGCGCTCGGCCGCGTCAAGTTCGCCGACCAGGCCCGCGAGGCCATGCTGCGCGCGCGCACCGAGGAGATGCGCAACGCGCTGCTCTCGGCGGTGTCGCACGATCTGCGCACGCCGCTCTCGGTGATCACCGGGGCGGCGACCACGCTGCGCGACGACGACGGCCGGCTCGCCGCCTCGGCCCGCCACGAGCTCCTGTCGCAGATCGTCGACGACGCCCGCCGCCTCGAGCGCGTGCTGGCCAACTTGCTCCAGCTGACGCGGGTCGAGAGCGGGCTCACCCCGAACCGCGCGCTGATCCCGGCCGAGGAGCTGGTGGGGGCCGCGTTGACCCGGATGGAAGGCGCGATCGGAGGCTGGAAGGTCGAGCTCGACGTCGCGTCCGAGCTGGTGGTGCCGGTCGATCCGGTGCTGTTCGAGCAGGTCCTGATCAACCTGATCGACAATGCGCTCAAGCACGGCGCGCCGCCGATCGCCCTGCGTGCACGCCGCGAGGCGGCCAGCGCCGTGTTCGAGGTCATCGACCACGGCCGCGGCGTGCCATCCGAGATCGCCGCGACCGTGTTCGACAAGTTCGTGCGATCCTCGACCGCGCCGGGCGCGGGCCTCGGCCTCGCGGTGGTCCGCGCGATCGTGTTCGCGCACGGCGGGCGGGTCAGCGTCGACCACGCGGCTTCGGGCGGCGCGCGGTTCCGCGTCGAGCTGCCCGCCGAGCACCCGGCCGTGCGGCCCCCGGCCGTCGACGAGCTGTCGCTCGCGCCGACCACTCCGATCGCTCCGATCGCTCCCATCGCTCCCATCGCTCCCATTGGGCCTGCCAAGGAGGCCGCGCCATGAGCACGATCCTCGTCGTCGACGACGATCTGCAGCTGCGCCGGTTCCTGCGCACCACGCTCACCGGCCACGGCCACAGCGTCGCGGAGGCCGGCTCGGTCGCCGAGGCGATCGACGCGATCGCGCGGGTCCAGCCGCAGGTGATCCTGCTCGACCTCGGCCTGCCCGACGGCGACGGGTTGACCGTGCTGCACCGGATCCCGGCCGAGACCCGGCCGCCCGTGATCGTGCTGTCGGCGCGCGGTCAGGAGGGCGACAAGGTCACCGCGCTCGACGCGGGAGCCGAGGACTACCTGACCAAGCCGTTCGGCGCCAGCGAGCTGCTCGCGCGGATCCGCGTCGTGCTGCGCCGGGCCGGCGGCGCGCCGGCGCCCGACGTGCTCGAGGTCGGCCCGATCCGGATCGACCAGCCGCGCCACAGCGTGACCGTCGACGCGCACGAGGTCCACCTGACCCCGATCGAGTTCCGGCTGCTGCTCGAGCTCGCGCGCCACCCCGGCCGCGTGCTCACCCACCGCCAGCTGCTGCGCGAGATCTGGGGGCCGAACGCCGTCGAGGAGGTCCACTACCTGCGCGTCCACATGGCGGCATTGCGCCGCAAGGTCGAGGCCGATCCGGCGCGGCCGCGGTGGCTCCTGACCGAAGCCGGCGTCGGCTACCGGATGCGCGAGCCCGCGGCCGACGCCTGAGCGCGATCTGCGCGGGCAGGGATGCACCAGGCCCGCGGCCCAGCGCGGACATCAGGTGACGGTGATCATGTTGTTCGCGAGCGTCACGCCATAGACCCGCAGCGGCCGGTTCGCCGGCCCGCGCACGACCGCTCCGTCGGTCGAGAACTGCGAGCCGTGGCAGCCGCAGTCGAGCAGGTGCTGGGCCGCGTTGTAGTCCATCGAGCACGAGGCGTGGGTGCAGATCGCCGACAGCGCGATGACCTCGGTGTCCGAGAGCCGGATCACCATGATCGTGTCGCTGCGCATGTCGACCAGCATCGCGCCGCCCGCGGTGGTGAGATCCTTGTTCGCGGCGTCGGTGAGATCGATGCACTGGCCCGTGCCGCAGCTCGCGCTGGTTGCGGTCGAGAGCGACGATCCTTGTTGCTGGCAACCCGCGGCGACGAGCACCCCGACCGCTGCGAACCCGAGCCCCTGGAGCACGTCGCGCCGCGAGCAGCCGCTGCACACCGCGGACATCGGCAAGCGTTGTGGCTTCATTCTGTGTACCTCGGAAATCTGTGGCCGGTGGGACCGCGATCCTTCGCTGCGCGTTGCACCGCGCCGCCGTTTTTGGCGGCGCCACCACGACCTCCGGTCACCGAAACGCGGCGGAGGCAGCGTGCACCGCTGCCTCCGTGTGGGCCTGACGCTCGGCGAGCGCCGGCGACTCAGGCGTGGATGTCGAAGTCCGGCTTGGGATCGTGCAGGAACAGGCCGCCGATGACCACGGTGAGCACCGCGACCACCACCGGGTACCACAGGCCGCGGTAGATGTTGCCGGACGCGGCCGCCATCGCCGTGGCGACGAACGGGAGCATGCCGCCGATCCAGCCATTGGCGAGGTGGTACGGCAGTGACATCGAGGTGTAGCGGATCTTGGCCGGGAACAGCTCGACGAGCAGCGCCGCGATCGGCCCGTAGACCATCGTCACGAGCACGATCAGGAACACGAGGATCAACAGCACCATGACGTAGTTGATCTGACCCCGGTCGGCGCCGCCGAGCGTCACGGTCTCCTTGCCGTCGACGACCTTCTTGGTCGCGCCGGGATAGCCCTTGTCGGCCAGGGCATGGAGGAACCTCGGGTCCGTCGCGCTCGCGCCACGCTTGGGCGCCTCCTTGCCGCCCGCCAGCTGCCAGCCCTCGATCGTGGTCTCGCCGATCTTGGTGACCACCGCCTTGCCCGCGACCGGGGGCTCGGACTTGAAGGACAGCCCCGCGCTGGTCAGGAAGTTCTTCACCCGGTCGCACTGCGTGAACTCGGTTCCGGGGAAGGTGAGGAGATGGAACACGCAGTCATCCGCGGACACGACGATCGGCGTCTTCTCCGAGAACTCCTCGAGCGCGGGGTTGGTGTAGTGCGTGAGCATCTTGAACACCGGGAAGTACGTGACCGCGGCGATCAGACAGCCCGCGAGGATGATCTTGCGCCTGCCGATCCGATCCGACAGCTTGCCGAACACCAGGAACAGCGGTGTGCCGATCAACAGCGCGATGCCGATCAGGATGTACGCGGTGGTGTAGTCGAGCTTGAGCGTGCCGGTCAGGAAGAACAGCGCGTAGAACTGGCCCGTGTACCAGACCACGCCCTGCCCGGCGACGGCGCCGAACAGCGCCAGGAGCACGTACTTGTTGTTGGGGTAGCGCAGGAAGCTCTCGGTCAGCGGCTGCTTGCTGACCCGGCCCTCCTCCTTCATCCGCAGGAACACCGGCGACTCGTAGAGCTTGAGGCGGATGTAGATCGAGAACACCAGGAGCACCAGCGACACCCAGAACGGGATCCGCCAGCCCCAGTCCTTGAACGCGGCCTCGCTGAACGTCTGGCGACAGATCAGGATCACCGCCAGCGACAGGAAGAACCCCAGGGTCGCGGTGGTCTGGATCCAGCTGGTGGAGTAACCGCGCCGGTCGGGGCGCGAGTGCTCCGCGACGTAGATCGCCGCGCCGCCGTACTCACCGCCGAGCGCCAGGCCTTGCAACATGCGCAACAGCGTCAGCAAGATCGGCGCGAGGACACCGACGGACGCGTACGACGGCAACAGGCCGACCGCGAAGGTCGATATGCCCATGACCGTGATGGTGACGAGGAACGTGTACTTTCGGCCGACGAGATCGCCGACCCGGCCGAACACCAGCGCGCCGAACGGCCGGACCAGGAACCCGGCGGCGTAGGTCGCGAGCGCCGACAAGAGCTGCGCCGTGTCATTGCCCGGCGGAAAGAACGTCGCCGCGAAGAACGGCGTCAGCGTGGCGTAGAGATAGAAGTCGTACCACTCGAACACGGTGCCGAGGGACGACGCGAAGATGACCTTGCGCTCTTCGGCGCCGATCTGCTTGCTGGTGGGTTCTGTGGCCATGACTGTCCTTTGCGTCAGAACACGAGTTGCGCGTGCGGTCCCGGTGACGTTGAACCGGCGAAGCCGGCGAGCGAGCCGAGCCGAGGACTCGTGCCCTCGGCGTTCACAGATAGCGTGCCTGGAGAACCAGGAATCGAGCAGAGCCGCTCGAACCGGTAACCGGCCTGGACAGGGAATGCAACTATGATGTTTGCGAACGCGGTCGCGCAGCCCCGGGATCGCCGCGCGAAGGCGCGCTTCTCGCCGGCCGAATGCCGCGACGAAAAATCGAGTGCCTGAACAGCGTGCCTGAACAGCGTGCCTGAACGGTGTCGGGGATGCCGTCGATCGCGCGCGGCGCGGAGCCGGCGCGGAGCGGGCTCCATGACCGACGCGCGCTGTCCGCAGGCGCCGGCGCGTGTCTCCCGCGGAACGACCGCACCGGCGGACAAACCCGCAGCGTCCGTCGGCGCTGCGCAACGAGAGCGCCGCGCTGAAGCGTACATGTGCGTATCTCTGACCACCTCGGCCGGGCCGGAGGCGCGGCGTTCGACGCGATGCACCATATCTCGTCGTCTGTTCAGCCGGTGATCGGTCCGGGGCCGCCCCATGGGCGCTGCGGCGATGCGCGTCGGCGAGCGTGCCGCGCGGCCACACCGGTTCGCCTCGCCACGTCGGTGACCGCCGGTCGGGGGTCCGCACTCCGAGAACGGCTGGTAACCCGGGGGCATGGCGTGCCTGACCCGCGCGCCGCGCGCCGATGCGCGGGGGCATGTGGCTTGCTCGTGCCTCGCGCCATGCAGGGTTCGCTCGTCGGGCTCACCGAGGTCCGACACCAGCCGGGATGGAAGCACTGGCAGCGCCTCACCGCCGACGCGCCGCCGTTCCTGGGCCCGGAGTTCTTCACCCTGGCCGCGCCGCTGACCGCCGGCACGGATCCGATCGTCGCGTCGGCGTGGGACGGCGGCACCATGGTCGGTGCCCTGCCGCTGGTCCGCGATCGCCACCGCCTGCTCGCGCTGCGCTGCGATCACTCGCCCGGCTACGACTACTGCGGCAAACCGGACGGCGTCGACGCGATCTGGCGGGCGCTGCACGGCGACCGGAGCTGGTCCGAGCTCGTGCTGGGGCGGATCCTGGTCGATTCGCCGCTCGCCACGCGGCTGCCGGCGCTCGCGGTCGACGACGGCTGTCCGGCGGTGATCCGCCGCGAGCGGGCGCGCCCGTACTTCGAGCTCGCCGGGTTCGAGGCCCGGCTGGCGCCGAAGTTCCTGAGCAACCTGCAGCGCTGCGAGCGCAAGGCCGGCGGCGTCGTCCTCGAGCGGATCGCCGTCCCGGACCGCGCCGCGTTCGACGACGCGCTCGCGATCGAGGCGATGGCGTGGAAGGGCGCGGCCGGCACGAGCATCGATGCCGACCCGCGCGCGGCGTACCTCTACCGGGCGCTGGCGATGCTGGTCGGGCGACGCGGCCAGGGCGCGCTGTACTTCCTGCGGGCCGGCGGTCGCCGGATCGCCACGCTGGTCGCCGTGGAGGACCGCAGCACGCTGTACGCGCTCAAGATCGGCTACGACCCGGCCGCCGCGAGCCTGAGCCCCGGCCACCTGCTGATCTGGAAGGTCGCGGCCGACGCCGAGGCCCGCGGCCTGGCCAACCTCGACTTCATCGGCCGCGACGACGACTGGAAGCGCAGGTGGACGACCCGGGGCCGCGAGCAGGTCACGATCGTGATCTACCGCGACAACCCGCGCGGGCTCGCGCGCTACGCGCTGTCCGTGCTGGTCCGGCCGCACCTGCCCGAGACGCTGCGCGACGGCCTGCGCAGCCCGCTGCCGCGCAGCTGCCAGCGCTCCGACATCGTCGGTGCCCACACCCTGATCGAGCGGGTCCGCGGCCGGCTCGATCGCGGCCTCGGCATCAAGTCGGGCGTCCAGGCCGGCATCCGGCGCATGATCGAGCCAGCGCCGCCGCGCCCGCCGGTCGGCGAGCCGTCGATGTTCGCGCCCGGATCGTGGGTGCGCGTCAAGACGGTCGACGAGCTGCGCGCGACGCTCGACGCGCGCGACCGGACCCGCGGCCTGCTGTTCACCGAGGCGCAGTGGAAGACCGCCGGCCAGGTCTTCCGCACCGCGCGCCAGGTCCGCCGGCTGCGCGACGACCACGGCACGTTCCGTCCGGTATCGCGCACCGTGCTGCTCGACGGCGTCGACTGCGCCGGCGGCGAGCCCACGCCCGTGGGCTGCGGCCGTCACTGCCCGATGATGTACCGCGACGAGTGGCTCGAGCCAGCCCCGCCGCCGCGCCGCGGCCCGCCCCCGGCTCGCACCGTGCGCCACGCCCGGGTCCGCGATCTCGACGAGATCGTCGCCGGTCTCGACCTGCGCGGCCGCCGCGACGGCCTGACGTTCATGCCCGAGATGCGGGCCCACGCCGGCAAGCGCTTCGCGATCGCGAGCAAGCTCACCACCGTGTTCGAGTACGACGCCTGGATCTCGACCCGCGCGCCGATCTACATCCTCGAGGGCCTGCACTGCACCGGCGCGGTCATGGCGGCGCACGGCCCGTGCGACCGGGCGTGCGCGCTGATGTGGCACGAGGACTGGCTACACGTCGAGCCCGAGCCCACGGCGTGGCGCGATCCGGCGCGCTCGGGTCACGACGACTCGTAGCCGGGCATCCGCGCCGCGCGTTGCTTGACCATGTCCTGCAGCTCGCCGACCCGGCTCGGCGCCCGGGCGTCGACGTGCACCGTCACGCCGTCGGGCAACGGCGTCACCGTGACGCTGGTCAGCTCGCTGGCGATCACCGGACAGTAGCCGATCGAGCCCGGCCCGCCGTGCTTCTGATCGTGCGGCCGCGACACCTCCGCGGTGCGATCGCGGACGTGGCGCTCGGCGAGCGCGACGATCCCGCGCACGACGCTCCGGTCCGTCGAGGTCACGGTGACGTCGACCCCGCGCGGCGTCATCGCGATCCGCGTCGTGGTGCGCGGCAGCGACGACGGGCAGTTCCCGCCCTGGTGCGGCCGGAGCCCGGTCATGTTGCGCCCGGCCCGGTCGATCGCGGTCGTCCCCACCGGCTCCCCCGGGCGGGTCGCGGCGGATCCCGATCCGGCCGCCGCAGCGGCCCCCGGCCAGGTGGCGACCGCCGAGCCCGCCCGCTCGCGCGGCGGCGCGTCCTTCGACCGGCACGCGACGCTCGCCGCGATGATCACGAGAAGTCCAAGCTTGTGCATGCCTTCGGTGGTGCGCGCGCCATGCCAGTGCCGACGACAATCGTTCTGCACGGTTCGCTCTCGGTGTGCGTCGAGTGCCGGCGCGCGCGGGCGCGCAGCGTGTCCAAACGCGGGGATGCGCGCACCGAACCGCCACGCGGGCCCCCGTGCGCGCGGCGCAAGATCAGGCGGGCGGCCAGCCGGCGACCACGTCGGTCTGCGTCGCGATCTGCGAGCCGTCGCCGAGCCGCGACAGGTCCGGGCGCTCGATCACCACGCCGGCCAGCGCCGACGCGCCCCGCGCCCCGAACAGCTTGCAGTCGACGAACACCGCGCCGCCGAGCTCGCGGCCGTTCCACCGCGTATCTCGCAGATCGCAGCGCACGAACCGGGTGCCGGCCAGGGTCGCGACCTCCGGCGAGCGCGCGATCGAGAGGTCCGCGCCGCGCAGATCGCAGTCGCGGACGTCGGCGCGATCGAGCCGGGCGTCGATCAGCGAGGCCCGGCGCAGCACGCAGTGCACGAGCAGTGCGCGGTGCCAGCTCGTGCCGTCGAGGCTGGCGCGCGACAGGTCGCAGCGCTCGAGCCGGGCGCCGGCGAGCACGGCCATCGCCAGCGAGCCATCCTCGAGCTGACAGCGCAGCCACCGGCTCGACCGGGCATCGGCCGCGACGCAGCCGGTGCGCCGCAGCGTGACCTCGGTCAGGCTCGCGCCGCGCAGCGAGATCCGGATCAGATCGAGATCGTCGAGATCGAGGTCGACCAGCGCCGCGTGGTCGGCGACGATCGCCGGTCCGCGCCAGCCCTGCCGGCCGCGCCGCGCCGACACGCGGCCGACCAGGCGGGCGATCTCGTGCAGCGTCCGCGGCGGCTCGGCCGCGAGCCAGCGCTGGGCGCCGTTGGCGATCCGGTCGAGCCGGCAGGCGTGGCGCTCGCGGCGCGCGCCGGTGCCCAGCGCGAGGATCAGCGGCCGCGCCGAGTCGATCGCCCAGCGCAGGCGCGCCGACGCGATCGCCACCGCGTCCTCATCCATGGCGCAGGTCGCGACCGCCACGGCCAGGATCTCGCGCTGCGCGGCCCGGAGCAGCGCCTCGATCGCCGCGTCACGACCGTACCCACGCGCGCTCGTCATGACCGGGTTTCGCGGTGCTCCATCCACCAGCTCTACGCTACGCCATGAACAACACCTGACAGGCGCCGACCGGCAGCGGTTTCGTCCTCTGCAGCATCTCGCGGCATGCAGTGTCGGGCGTCGGCGCGCACCCGACGCTGTGCTCGGCTTGGCTGCCGATGTGATCTTGGTAGGCGTCGATACCTATCGTTCCGGACAGCAGTGCATTGCGGTTTTGTGGAGACACCGCACCGCCGAGCGACTTATATATCGCGCATGCCGAAGGTCGCTATGTCGAGTCTGGGTCTCGCGCTGGGTCTCGCGCTGGCACTGGCCAGTGCGTCCGTCGTTCCGTCCTGCGCCTCGGCGAGCGACGCCTCCGAGGAGGCGGCGAGCAGCGCGGGAGACTCCGGTGCCGCCCAGCTCGGCAGCACCGCGTCGACGTTCACCCGGACGAAGTATCCGATCGTCCTCGCACACGGCCTGACCGGGTTTCGCCAGCTGTTCGGCGTCGTCGATTACTTCCACGGCATCCCGAGCGACCTGCAGGCCGGCGGCGCGCAGGTGTTCGTCACCCAGGTCAGCGCGGTCGCGTCCGCCGAGCAGCGCGGCGAGCAGTTGCTCCACCAGATCGAGTTCATCGCCGCGTCGACCGGCGCGGGCAAGGTCAACCTGATCGGCCACTCCGAGGGCGGCCTCGACGCGCGCTACGTCATGGGCGTCCGGCCCGACCTGATCGCATCGCTGACCACGGTCGCCACGCCGCACCTCGGCGCCGATCTCGCCGACTTCCTCGCCGACAACGTCACGCCCGGCGGGTTCAACGAGACCGTGCTCGCCGCGTTCGGCAACGCGCTCGGCACCGTGATCGACCTCCTGACCGGCACGTCCGAGCCGCAGGACGCGATCGGCGCGCTGCGGTCGCTGTCGTCGTCGGGCGCCGCGGTGTTCAACCAGCGGTTCCCGGCGGGGCTCGCCGCCACGCGGTGCGGCGCCACCCCGAGCACGGCCGGCGGCATCGCGCTGTTCTCGTGGGCCGGCTCGAGCGTCTTGACCAACCTCCTCGACGTCTCCGATCCGGCGCTCGGCCTGACCTCGCTGTTCTACTCCGAGGACAACGACGGCCTGGTCGGCCGCTGCAGCGGCCACTTCGGCAAGGTCGTGCGCGACAACTTCTCCATGAACCACCTCGACGAGGTCAACCAGCTGTTCGGCCTGACGTCGATCTTCGAGACCAGCCCGGTCTCGGTGTTCCGCTCGCACGCCAACCGGCTCAAGAACGCGGGCTTGTGATCCGTCCGGTGCGCCGCCGGAGCCTCGCGGGCCTCGCGATCCTCGGCGGTGGTCTCGTCCTGGCTGCGCTGATCGCCTGGCGCGCGACGCACGCGCCCTCGCCCGCCGATCCCGCGCCCGGCCCGGGGCGCGATGTCCGGACGCCGGACCTCGGCGGCGCGGCGGCGAGCGGCCGCACGCCGGTGCCCGCGCTCGCGACGCCACCGGGCGCCGCGGCTCCCGGGCCGCTCCCCGGATCACTCGAGGGCACCGAGGCCGACGGCGCGGTCACCGCCGACGCCGGCGGCCACCTGGTGATCGACCTCGAGCTCCGCCGGCTGTTCGACCACTTCCTGGCGGCCACCGGGGAGGAGTCGCCGGCGGCGATCCGCGCCCGCATCATCGCCGTGCTCCGCGCCCGGCTGCCGGCCGGCGCCGCCGCCGAGGCGATCGATCTGCTCGATCGCTACCTCGCCTACCGCGACGCCGCGCGCCGGCTCGCGCCGCCGGCCGAGCCGCGGGCCGGGCTCGCCCAGGTCCACGCGCTGCGCGCGGCGATGTTCTCGCCGCAGGTGGTCCAGGCGTTCTTCGCCGACGAGGAGGCGGCGACCTACGCCGCGCTCGACCGCCGCGACGTGATGTCCGATCCCGCGCGGCCGGCCGCCGAGCGCGAGCGCCGGCTCGCCGAGATCGACGCGCGGCTGCCGGCCGCGGTGCGCGAGGCCCGCGCCGCCGCGACCGCGCCGCTCGACGAGATCCACCGCGAAGCCGCGCTGCGCGCCGCCGGCGCCACCGACGATCAGATCGCCGCCGTCCGGACCGCGAACCTCGGCGCCGCGGCCGCCGGGCGCCTGGCCGAGCTCGATCGCTCCCGGGCCGCGTGGAACGACCGGCTCGCCCGGTTCCGCGCCGCGCGCGACGTCGTGCTCGCCGATCCCGGGCTCGACGACGCCGAGCGCCGCCGCCGGATCGACGCGCTGCTCGAGCAGTCGTTCACCGTCCCGGAGCGGATCCGGATCGAGGCCCTCGATCGGATCTCGGCGCGGCCGGCGCCGCCGTAGTACGTGGATCTCGACGATCGCGCCGGATTTGTTACAGTCAGCGCGCGATGCCCAACAAGCTCAAGGTAGGCGTCCTCGGTGCGACCGGCATGGTCGGCCAGAGGTTCGTCGCGTTGCTCGATGGTCACCCCTGGTTCGACGTCACCGCGGTCGCGGCGAGCGCGGCCTCGGCCGGCAAGTCGTACGCCGACGCCGTGTCCGGCCGCTGGACGCTGCCGACCGCGGTCCCCGCCGCGACCAGCCGGCTCACCGTCGGCAACGCCTCCGACGTCGCCGCGATCGCCGGCCAGGTCGACTTCGTGTTCTGCGCGGTCGACATGCCCAAGGATGCGACCGCCCGGCTCGAGGAGGACTACGCCCGGGCCGAGACCCCGGTGATCTCCAACAACTCGGCGCACCGCTGGACGCCCGATGTGCCGATGATGATCCCCGAGATCAACGCCGACCACGCGCGGGTGATCGACGCCCAGCGCAAGCGGCTCGGCGCGCGGCGCGGCTTCATCGCGGTCAAGCCGAACTGCTCGATCCAGAGCTACGTCCCGGCGATCCATCCGCTGCTCGGGTTCGGGCCGACGAAGATCGCGGTGTGCACCTACCAGGCGATCTCCGGCGCGGGCAAGACCTTCGAGACCTGGCCCGAGATGATCGACAACGTCATCCCGTTCATCAAGGACGAGGAGGCCAAGTCCGAGAACGAGCCGCGCAAGATCTGGGGCACGGTGTCGGGCGGCAAGATCCAGGACGCGACCGTCCCGGTGATCAGCGCGCAATGCATCCGCGTGCCGGTCAGCGACGGCCACATGGCGGCCGTGTTCGTCGCGTTCGAGCGCAAGCCGAGCCGCGACTCGATCCTGTCGGCGTGGAAGGAGTTCGGCGGCAAGCCGCAGCAGCTCGCGCTGCCGAGTGCGCCGCGGCCGTTCCTGCACTACTTCGAGCAAGATGACCGGCCGCAGACCCGGCTCGATCGCGACGCCGGCAACGGCCAGGCGATCACGCTCGGCCGGCTCCGGCCCGATCCGATCTTCGACTGGCGGTTCGTCGCGCTGTCGCACAACACGGTGCGCGGCGCGGCCGGCGGCGCGGTGCTGACCGCCGAGCTGCTGTCGAGCGAAGGCTATCTCACCGCGAAGTAGCCGGCCGACGGCAAGCCGCGATACCATCGCCGGATGCGGCTGATCGTCCTCGCTGTCGTGATGTGTCTCATAGGCGTGGGGGGCGTGGCGCGCGACGCCGCGGCCGAACCTGCCCGTCCGCTGTACTACGAGCGCGCGCTGGCGCCTGCCGATCTCGAGGGCCGGACACTGCGCGAGCTGACGCTGATGCGCAACACGATCTACGCCCGCGCCGGCCACAGCTTCCGCAAGAAGTGGCTGCGCGACCACTTCACCGCGCAGCCCTGGTACAAGCCGCTCGCCAAGGACGACCCCACCAAGGTCACCAGGCTCGATCGCGCCAACGCCGCGCTGATCGCGCAGGCCGAGGAGGGCCAGAAGCGGCCCGAGCTCAAGCAGCGCCGCGACGAGATCCTCGCCCGTCAGAAGGCCGGCAAGGCGAGCCCCGAGGACGACGTCGAGCTCACCCTGCTCAACACCCGCCTGGGCCAGTGGGCGGCGGCGCAGCCCGATGCCAGGCCGCCCGCGGACGTCTCGCCCCTCGAGGACCCGGCCCAGCTCGATCACCTGATCACCGTCGAGCAGCTGTCGAACCTGTCGCGCCGCGATCTGCGGATCCTGCGCAACACGATCTATGCGCGCCACGGCCGCCGGTTCAAGTCCGGGCTGCTGCAGGCGTACTTCGATACGATGGACTGGTACAAGCGCGACCCGGCGTTCACCGAGAAGCGGCTGACCCGCGTCGACACCACCAACATCCGGCTGATCAAGAGCGTCGAGGGCACGCTGGGCGGGGCGATGACCGAGGACGAGCAGCGCGCCGAAGACAGCATGTCCGAGGCCTGATGAGCTCGACGCGCCCCGGGCGGGCGCGCAGTCGACCCGGGAAGCTCAGAGCGCGGCGCGATCGCCGCGGCGGCGGAGCTTGGTCGAGCCGAGCGCCTCGAGCAGCTCGAACGTGAGCGCCGGATCGCCGGCGGCGCGCGCGGCGGTGCCGCCCAGGCCGGCGTCGATGGGGATGACCGCGGCCTCGCCGGCGCCATCGGGGCCGAGCGTGACGTCGAGCAACGCGCCGCTCGGCTCGTCGGTGCACGCGCACGCGAACGCGAGGTTGCCCAGGCCCCAGGCGATCACCGCGCGGCCGCGGCGCTCGACCCGCGCCAGCTCGTGCGTGCCGTGGGCGGCGATCACCGCCGCGCCCGCGTCGAGCGCGATCGCCACCGCGTCGACGAGCTCGGGGCGCGGCAGGTAGCTCGGCGGCCCGGTGACGTGGAACGTCGCGACCAGCACGTCGCCGCGGCGCCGCGCCGCCGCGAGCTCGGCGCCGAGCGTCGCCGGCACGCCGGCCTCGAGGTCGTGCGCGGTCACGACGATGCGCAGCCGCCCGAGCGTGATCGTCGCGGCGCCGGCCGGCCCCCCCGCGGCCTGCACACCGGCGGCGACCAGGGCGCGCAGCGTCGCGGCGCCACCACCGGGCCCCGCGTCGCGCGCATGGTTGTTGGCGATGCCGGCGACCGCGACGCCGGCGGCGCGCAGCTCGGCGAGCGCACCCCGAGCCTGCACCAGGCGGATCGCCGGCGGGCCAGCGCTGGCCGTGTCGCCGGGCGCGGCGACCTCGCCGACCGGTCCCTCGAGGTTGATCACCCCCGGTGCGCCGCCGACGATCGAAGCCACGCCCGCGAGCGCGCCGTTGCCACCGGTCCCGAGGTACACGTCGCCGCCGATCCACAACCGCGCCGGCGCGGCGTCGGCCGTGGGCCCCGGCGCGGTCGGGTGCGCGCATGCGCCTGCCAGCGCCAGCGCCAGGGCCGCGAACCGAGCCGGCAGCGCCGACGAGCCGCGGATCATCGAGCCGCGCATCGATCCGGCGCCGGCGCCATGTCCCTACTCTAGCGGAAACCTCGGGGTCCGCCGCCACCAGGACGGCAACCTCGACGGCGATCCGAGGGTGTGCGTCAAGGCCGGGTTCTACGTCGTCGGCGCCGCGCTGTCCGCCCGGCCCACCGGCAACCGCGCCGCCGCGCACCGCCGCCTCGACAAGCGAACCGACGCGGTCCACGCCGCCCTGCGCGCGTCCGGTCGCTGGCCGGTCACGACCCCCGAACCGCGCGCATCGAGCGCGCCCGCATGACGCTCGAGGCCGCCGCGCGGCCCAGCCCCGTGAACCCCATCCCGAAGATCCGGCTCGCCTCGGCGGCGGTGACGTCGCGCCACCTCGGATCCTGCGCCACGTCACCGGGCGCCAGGAAGAAGCCGCTGGTCTGGCTATCGATCGCCGCCTGGCGGACCCACAGCTCGCCGCTCGCCGCGCCGGCCGCCGCGTCCTTGATCACGTAGCCGCCGTCGCGCTCACCGACGATCGCAGCGAAGTGGTTCGCGTTCCAGTGGACCACCGACGGCACCGGGACCGCCTCGCCCGGCTGGCGATGGATCAGCCGGTAGTGGCGCCCGGTGCGCTCCGCCAGCCCGGCGAGCTGCGCCAGCGAGAACCCGCGCTGCCCGGAGCGCTCGTGATCGAGGAACGCGACCGAGTCGATCGTCGCGCCGCGCGCGACCACCACGGTCCGGAGCGCGCTCGTCCCGCAGCGGTACGCCGCGCCCGGGTCGTGACGCATGCTCCACGCGGCATCGCGCGCGCCGCTCACCGCCTCGGCCGCCCGAGCACCGAGCGGCCGATTGCCGATCTCCTTGAACAGCTTGTCGAGGTCCTCCAGGTGCCCGAGCTGCGCATGCAGCCGGGCGAGCTCGCCGACGGCGCGATCGGCCAGCTCGCGCGCCCCGATCTCGGTCGCGTCGCGGGCCTCGCGCCACGCCCCATGCCAGCAGTCGAGCGCCCGGGCGAAGTAGCCGCTGCGGAGATACGCCAGCCCGAGGTTGGCGAGCACGGCCGCGTTCCATCCCGAGTGCGGGTGGGCCTCGACGAAGCCGGCGAGCGGAGCGAGCTGGGCCGCGGCATCGGCCGGCGTCTTCGCGACCGCGATCCGGAACGCGGCGATCGCGAGATCGAGCGCGCGGTCGTCCTGCGGCGAGGTCGGCGCGGTCGCGACCAGCGGCTCCTCGAGGCCGGCGATCACCCGGCCGGGCGTCGCCGGGTCGCCGGGCCGCGCGGCCACGTCGCCGGCCAGCATCATCACCGCCATCACCGCCGACATCCCGACCGTGCGAGCCTCGAGGGGTACCGCCTGCCACATCAGCTTTGCTCCTTATCCGGAATCCGGACGACCAGCGTCCACGCCGCGCCAGCGGGCGCCCGCGGGCGGGCGGCGCACCGGCCTGCCGGTACGCGACCCGAACACCGTCACGCCTGATCACCGTACGTGGGTGCTTGCCCGACCTCAAGCATCGAGATCCGTCCCTACCCTGTCGTTACCCCACGGCGGTGACGCCGCGCACGCGGCCGCTCCCGTGCCGATCCACCGCCGCCCGGTTGACGCATCGCGGCCCGGCGGTAGCGTGCCGTCATGACCAAGACGCATGCCGCCATCGTCCGCGCCCAGGCGTTCTCCGAGCGCTTGGGGCTGCGCCTGCCGATCCTGCTCGCGCCGATGGCGGGTGCCAGCCCGCCGTCGCTGTCGATCGCCGTCATGAACGCCGGCAGCCTCGGCGCGTGCGGCGCGCTGCTGATGCAGCCCCGGGCGATCGTCGACTGGGCCGCCGAGGTCCGCGGCGGCAGCCCCGGCCCGTTCCAGCTCAACCTGTGGGTGCCCGATCCGCCCCCCGCGCGCGATCCGGCCCACGAGGCCGAGGTCCGGCGGTTCCTCGCGCAGTGGGGCCCCGAGGTGCCGAGCACCGCCGGCGATGCCACCCCGCCGGACTTCGCCGCCCAGTGCGAGGCGTTGCTCGCCGCCGCGCCGCCGATCGTGTCCTCGGTCATGGGGCTCTACCCGCCGGCGTTCGTCGCGCGGCTCAAGGCCCAGGGCATCGCGTGGTTCGCCAACATCTCCACCGTCGCCGAGGCCCGCGCCGCCGAGGCCGCCGGTGCCGACGTCATCGTCGCCCAGGGCATGGAGGCCGGCGGCCACCGCGGCTGCTTCGACGCCGCCACCGCCGAGCGCGCGCTGGTCGGCCTGTTTGCCCTGGTGCCCGCCGTGGTCGACGCCGTGCGCATCCCGGTCGTCGCCACCGGCGGCATCGCCGACGGCCGCGGCGTCGCGGCGGCGCTGCTGCTCGGCGCCAGCGCCGCCCAGGTCGGCACCGGCTTCCTGCGCTGCCCCGAAGCCCGCACCCACCCGGCGTGGGCCGATGCCCTCGCGACCACGGCCCCCGAGGCCACGCAGCTCACCCGCGCCTTCAGCGGCCGCGCCGGCCGGAGCATCGCCACGGACTACGTCCGCGCCGCGACCGCACCCGACGCCCCGGCACCCGCCCCGTATCCGGTCCAGCGCGGCCTGACCGCCGCCCTGCGCGAAGCCGGCGCCAGGGCCGGCGACGTCCACCGCATGCAGGTCTGGGCCGGCCAGTCCGCGGCCATGGCGCGCGCCGAGCCGGCCGCCGACGTCCTCCGCCGGCTCTGGCACGACGCCGAGGCGCTCCTGGCGTAGGCGCGCCGCGCCGGCCGCTGCCGCCGGTTACTTGGTCGCCGCGCGGCGGGCCAGGTACTCGCTGAGCATGGTGTCGGTGGGGCCGATGTAGCGCCGGGGCTGGATCTTGCTGCGCTCGAGCGCGTAGTGGACCAGCTCGTTCATCGCCTGGCCGTAGGTCCGGCCGCTGGCGCGGACCGACTGCGCGAATGCGCAGCTGTCGGCGAGGTCGGGGTTGGGGTTGACCTCGAGGATGTACGGCGTGCCGGTGGTCTCGTCGAGCCGCATGTCGACGCGGGCGTAGTCGCGGCAGCCGACGGCGCGGAACGCGCGCAAGGCGACGTCCTGGATATGGGCGACGAGCTCGGGGGCGAGGTTGTCGGCCGGGCACTTGCTCTCGACCGCGTAGTGGTCGCGGCTGTAGGGGTCCCACTTGGCGCGGTACGTGATGATGTGGGGCAGCGGCCGGCCCTGGTCGTCGACGCCGCCCTTGAACCGCATCTCGTAGAGCGGCAGCGCCTCGGTGCCGAGGATCGCGCAGTGCAGCTCGCGGCCGGCGATGTATTCCTCGACCAGCGCCGCCATCGGGTGCTCGGCGAGCAGGTGCTTGACCCGGGCCTCGAGCTGGGCGCGATCGTAGACCACCGAGCCGGCGTCGATGCCGCCGGACGCGTCGTCGTGGGCCGGCTTGACGATCAGCGGGTAGCGCAGGTCGATCTGGCGCGGCAGGGTGCCGTCGATCACGATGCCGCGCGGCGTGGGCAGGCCGGCCGCGGTCAGCAGCGCCTTGGCCTGGGGCTTCTTCTGGCACAAGGACAGCGCGAGGGGGCGGTTGCCGGTGTAGGGGATGTTGAGCAGCTCGAACAGCGCCGGGACGTTGTGCTCCTGCTCGGGATCGTCGTGGAAGAACTCGACGAGGTTGACCACGCAGTCGGGCGGGTCGCGGCGGACCGCCTCGAGCAGGTTCTCGAACCGGTCGCGGATGTTGATGTGGTAGGCGGCGTGGCCGCCGTCGCGGAGCGCGCGCTCGATCAGCTCGATCTCCTGCTCGACGGTCTCCCACGGCTCGACCTCGAGCGTCGGATCCCAGTCGGGGGCTCGACGGTTATCGCGACGAAAGTGCTCGTACACATCGTCGTCGATTTGGTTCCAGAGGATGAGGACCCGTGCCATGCCGAGCGCCGCTTCTTCACACGTACCATCACACGCGCGGGATGTCGATGATCGTCCGCAGTTGTGCGCCGATCTCGTTAGCCGGTGGACACGCCCCACGGCTGGCGCGCGATCAGCTCGTCCGCCCGGCGGCGCTGATCGGGATCGAGTCCCTGGGCGACCGCGGCCGAGAACCAGCGGGACAGCTCGAGGGCGAACGCGAACCGGTCGCGCGGATCCTTGGCCAGGCCGATCGCGAGGACGCGATCGACGTCGGCGGGCAGCTCGGCAAGCAACGACGGCCGGGTCGCGGCGCGGTAGACGACCTCGTAGAGCGTGGACGGGACGTCCTTGCCGCTGAACACCGGGTGGCCGGTGATCGCGCGGTAGATGATCGCGGCGAGCGCGTAGACGTCGGCGCGGTGGTCGACGTCCTCGCCGCGGGCCTGCTCGGGTGCCATGTACGCCGGTGTGCCGACGACATGCCCCTGGGTCAGGGTGCCGGAGCCGCCGGACTTGGAGACCCCGAAGTCGAGGATCTTCCAGCGCCGCAGGCCGCCGTCCTCGGCGTGGAACACGTTGTGGGGCTTGAGGTCGCGGTGGACGATGCCGGCGACGCGGGCGGCCTCGAGGCCGATCGCGAGCTGGTCGACCAGGACCTTGGTCGGCGGCAACGTCAGCCGGCGCTGGCGGCGCAGCTGGTGGGCCAGGTCGGTGCCGCGCAGCCGCTCCATCGCCAGGAACGGGATCTCGCCCGCGGTGGTGCCGACCTCGAGCACGCGGACGATGTGCGGGCAGTCGAGCCGCGCCGCGGTCCGGGCCTCGCGCAGGAACCGCTGCAGGTGGACGGGCTCGCCGAGCGTGCCGGCGTGGAGCAGCTTGACTGCGGCCTCGCGCCGGTCGGTGACCGCGTGGGCCTCGTAGACCTCGCCCATGCCGCCGCGGCCGATCAGCACGCCGAGGCGGAACGAGCCGATCACCTGGTCGGTGAACCGCCCCGGGCCGCCGATCTTGAGCGCGCGGTCGAGCTCGGCGCGGGCCTCGGCGAGCAGCGCGTCGCGCTGGGCGTTGCCGCGCACCGCCTGCTCGAGCCTGGACATGGCGTCCAGGGTGACCCGCTGGCTGACCCGCGCCGTGTAGTACGCGACGAAGTACAGCGCCTCGATGATGCACACGATCGCGAGCTGCTCGCGGACCCGGAGATGGCCAATCTGGACCACGCCGTGATCGGCGAGCACGCCGGCCATGATGCCGAACCCGAGCACGCCGTGGATCACGGAGACCAGGGCGTAGAGGCCGGTCGTGACCCGGCGATCGGCGCCCAGGCTGAAGAAGTAGATGCCGTAGACCAGCATCGCGGCGACCGGCGAGCCGGCGCCCCAGTAATAGACCCCCGACATCGAGCCGAACACGACCGGGATCGCCGGCAGGATCAGCCGCCTCGGATCGTACGCCGCCGGGTCCCGGATGAACGCCAGGGTCGCCAGCGCCGCGATCGCGGCCGCGATCGAGCCGATCAGCACGACCAGCTTGGCGACCGGGTCGCCGTCGGTGCTGAGCGCGACGATGATCCCGCCGCCGGTGATCGCCAGCACGAACTTGAGAAAGATCCGGAGCCGCGCGAGCTCGTCGAACTTCATCGCGTCCACCGGCGAGGCGGTGGTCACCGAGGCCGCCGCCCTGCTGACCGAGCTCGACGCCCGGCGCGGCGCGCCGAGCTGCTGGGTCGGCAGGACGTGGATCGGATCGGCGGGGAGGCCATCGCCGGCGTCTGTGTCGGTCGAGGTCGAGGTCGTCGAGGTCTCGAGCTCGACCGGGCCGCCGGAGGTCCAGGCATCGAGCCCGGTCAGGGGGGTCTCGGCGGAGCCGCCGGCGGGGGCATCGCCGGACTGCGGGTCGGCCATCGCGCGGGTGTCGTCGAGGACGGTCCGCGGCTCCTCGGCAAACTCCTCCGGATCGGGCGGGCGCACGGCAAGCTCCACCGTCCGGCGATCGTCGTCGGGGAGGTCCGCCACGCTGCACAGCATAACCCTCGCCCAGGACGCGGTGGCCGATCGCCGATGAAAACCCGCCGCTCGTCGCACCGCGGCATCGCCGGGCAGAACACCGGACCGGTCAACGCGCCGGCTCGTCGGCGCAGTGATCGAAGTCCAGCGCGGCGGTGTCGCCGACCTCGATGCACGAGCCCGTCCGCGGATCGCGCACCAGCTCCGGGCTGTCGTCGAAGCAGTCGCTGTCCCGGGGCACGCAGGCGGTCGACGCGAGCACGACGAGCGCGGTGATTCGCATGATTGCTCGTCGAGCAAGCACCCGGCCAGGCGGGCGCCGGCGCTCGATCCATCGCGTGCTACCGCGTGCCGCCGCGGCGCCGCGGCGCGCAGGACCGCGCGAAACCGTTCGTTCCCGTGGTTTCTTGGGACCTGCGGCTTGTGCGGTGGCCCGTCCCCTCATTAGATCCCCAGGCGATGTCGCGCCTGTTCCTCGCGTTCCTGTGCTTCTTCCGGATCCTGTTCGGCAAGAAGCTGCCGCCCGCGGCGATGAAGTTCTTGCCGGAAACCACGACAACCGC
>DASWRS010000245.1:0-45550 GCA_036403075.1 Kofleriaceae bacterium | reverse complement strand
CCCGCGGGTCACGCGGCGAGGTCGGGCTCGAGCGCGGATTCGAGCAGGTCGAGGTCCTCGCCGATGCCGGCGAGCTCGTCGGCGAGCGATTCACCGGCGAGCACGATCTGCTCGTCGTCGAGCGACTGCAGCCTGACGATCGTCGCGGCGAACGCCTCGAGGGCGGCGTGGACGAGGGCGAGGCGAGCGCAGATCCGGTCGCGCTGCGCCGAGATCTGCCCGAACAGGACGAGCTGGCGGACGCGGGCGGACGCGGCGTGGCCCAGGGCGGCGACCGCGACCTCGTCGTTCGCGGCCTCGGCGCGCGCGCGCAGCCGCTCGAGCGCCGACCGGATCGCGGCGGGGTCGTGGGTATCAAGGTAGCGCTGCAGCGGGTTGGCGAGCAGCGCGATGCGGCCCGACAGCACGACCGCGGCGCTGCAGCGCTCCATCACCGAGGCGAGCGAGGTCCGGAGCCGCGGCGCGTCGGCGAGCACGCGCTCGACGTCGGCGAAGGCGATCAGGATCGCGCAGTAGCTCGCGTGGGCCTCGGGCGACACGATCGCCTCGGGGTCCACGCGCTGGCCGGGCGCGTCATCGCGCGCGCGGCCGTCGCCGTCCGCGGTCGAGCCGAGCGCCAGGCTCGACACCGCCGCAAACGCGAGCAGGAACATGGCGACCACCGGCAGGCCGGCGGTCAGAAAACCCATCGCGAGCAGCGCGGCGGTCCCGAAACCGCACATCGCGTGGCGATGTTTCACGCCCGCTCGCACGATCAGCGCGAGCGGAGGCGAGGGCAGCGACACCACGGACAGCGGGTCCTGCATGACGTCACCGCGCCCGTTTCCAGCACTTCGTGGAGATCTCGGTGCCGTGTTCGAGTGCAGTGGACGAGGTACGCATGACGATCTCGGGTGCATGCCGCGTTCCATGGCACCCGGCATGCGGTGGGCCCGCGGAGCGGGTCGCCGGCACGGGGCGTGCTTCGACTCATCGCCGTGGAGCGATACGCGTTGCACCCGGGCCGCGCACTTCCGGTGACGGCTCGAGGCCAGCGCCGCCTGGACCTCGGCGCCGGAGCCCCGCGAGCGCGGACGCGCCGCCGAGTCTCGCGCGCCGGTGGTCACCGTCGCGGGCGATGTGCGCGCCGACGGCTCACGGCGGCCGCGGGTCCGATTGGCCGCATGCCCGGCGCCCGCTACGATGGGCCATGAGTTTCTCGGCCGAATTTCGCTGCGTCGCGGGCTGCGGGGGCGGATATCCGCTCGACCAGGTGATCTACCGCTGCCCGACGTGCGGCGGCCTGCTCGAGGTGGTGCACGATCTCGTGGCGCTTCGCACGCGCAGCGCGGACGAGTGGAAGCAGCTGTTCGCGATGCGGTGGCGCTCGACCGACGAGCCCTGGGGCTCGGGGGTGTGGGGCAAGCACGAGTGGGTCGCGCCCGGGCTCGATCCGCGCCACGTCGTCACGATGTTCGAGGGCGCGACGCCGATGACGCGGGCGCCGCGGTTCGCGGCCGCGCTCGGGCTGGGCGACGTCCGGATCAAGCACTGCGGCACGTCGCACACCGGCTCGTTCAAGGACCTCGGGATGACGGTGCTGGTGTCGATGGTCGCGCACATGGTCGCCGCCGGGCGCCCGATCCGCGCGGTCGCATGCGCCTCGACCGGCGACACGTCGGCGGCGCTCGCCGCGTACGCCGCCGCGGCGGGGATCCGCGCGGTGGTGATCCTGCCGCGTGGCAAGATCTCGACCGCGCAGCTGGTGCAGCCGCTGGCCGCCGGCGCGCTGGTGCTGGCGATCGACACCGACTTCGACGGCTGCATGCGGCTGGTCCAGGACCTCGCCGAGCGCGAGGGCGTGTACCTGGCGAACTCGATGAACTCGCTGCGCGTCGAGGGCCAGAAGACCGTGGCGATCGAGCTGTGCCAGCAGCTCGGCTGGAAGGTGCCCGACTGGGTCGTGATCCCCGGCGGCAACCTCGGCAATGTCTCGGCGCTGGGCGCGGGGTTCGAGCTGCTGCTCGCGCTCGGCCTGGTCGATCGCCGGCCGCGGATCTGCGTCGCGCAGGCCGCGCATGCCAGCCCGCTGCACGCCAGCTACCGCGCCGGGTGGGCCGATCTGGTCCCGGTCAAGGCGCAGACCACGCTGGCGTCGGCGATCCAGATCGGCAACCCGGTCAGCTTCGCCAAGGCGGTGCGCGCGCTGCGCGCGTTCGACGGCGTCGTCGAGGCCGCGACCGAGGCCGAGCTCGCCGACGCCTCGGCGCTCGCGGATCGCGACGGCCTGTTCACCTGCCCGCATACCGGGGTCGCGCTGGCCGCGCTCGCCAAGCTCGCCGCGCGCGGCGCGGTCACGCGCGACCAGCGGGTGGTGGTGATCTCGACCGCGAGCGGGCTCAAGTTCGCCGACTTCAAGGTCGGCTATCACGACGGCACGCTGCCCGGCGTGCCCGAGCCGCGCCACCGCAACGTGCCGGTCGAGCTGCCCGAGCAGTACGCGGCGGTGCGCGAGGCGCTGGTCCGCGGCCTCGACCGCTGACGCCACGCCGCGCGACGGCGAGGTGCGGACCCGCAGCTCGCGTCGATGAGCCGCAGCCCGGAGGATCCGGCGCGCGGACCTGCGAGAACGCCCGAGGGTGGCCCGTCGAGGTCCTCGGCGTAGAAGCAGGCGACGGCGCCGCGTGCGCGGACCTGCGAGAACGCCCGAGGGTGGCCCGAGATTCCGATCGGCGCACGTCCCCGGGGCTTCTCAGGACGTTCCACGCAGATCTTCCCTTGGACCTTCCCCCTCGCACTTCCCCCCGCACCTACCCGACGGAGGCGACCCGCCGACGTAGCGCGGGGGCAACAACGTGAAGCCGCGGCTACACGATCGGCGCCGTGACGGCCGCGTGATCTCCGTCGGTTGTGCGTGGTCCTGGCATTGCACCGCGTCGCAGCGTGCGTTCGATCGGGTTCGTGCTCGCCGCCGTGATCGCCGTCGCCTGGATCATGTTCCGGCACGGGCCGGCGACCACCGCGAACGCCGAGGCCGCGGTCAACCGGCCGATCGCGCGGCTGCAGGAAGTTCGCAGCGTCTCGCTCGACGGTCACAGGCTCGCGGCCGCGCGGCTGCGCGAGGTGCTCGAGACCCGCCCCGGGACGCAGCTCGACGCCGCGCGGCTGGTGCGCGATCGCGACGCGATGGAGCGCGCGCTCGCCGACCTCGGCTACCTCGCGGCGCGGGTCGAGCCCGCGGTGGTGACGTTCGACACCGCCGGCGCGGCCTACGTCACGTTCGAGGTCGATCCGGGCGCGATGTTCCACTTGAGGAACATCGAGGTCAGCGGCGCGGCCCGCGACGCCGCCGTGGTCACGCTCGCGGCCGGTGACGACGCGATCCGCGGCCGGATCGAGCACGCGCGCCAGGGCGTCGTCGACGGGCTCGCTCGCCGCGGCCCCCCCGCGGCCGTCGAGCTCTCGGTCCACACCGACCTCGCCGCCGCGGCGGTCGACGTGACGCTCGCGACCCGCTGACCGCGCGGGGCGCAGGGCGCGCTCAGCGCAGGGTCTTGATCGTCGCGAGCGCCTCGTCGACGTGCTTGCCGAACCGCAGCGCGGAGTCGAAGCGGTGGCGGACCACGCCGGCCTTGTCGAACACGAACGTGGCGCGGCCGGGGATCCCGAGCGTGGTCTTGACGCCCCAGCTCGCGGCGACCTTGCCGCCCGGGTCGCTCAGCAGCGTGAACGGCAGCCGGTGGTGGTCGCGAAACTTCGCGTGCGACGCGGCGTCGTCGCGCGACACGCCGATCACCTCGGCGCCGGCCGCGACGAAGTCCTCGTACTGGTCGCGGAACTGGCACGCCTCCTTGGTGCAGCCGTAGGTCTCGTCCTTGGGATAGAAGTAGACCACGAGCGGCTTGCCGAGCTTGTCGCGCAGCTGGGTCGAGCCGTCCGGGCCCACCAGGGTGGATTCGGGCATCGGGTCGCCGGGACCGAGTTTCGCCATGGCGGCGATCATTAGACGACCGCGGCGCCGACTGCCAGCGGACCGGCGGCCTCGTGATCGACTATGGTAGGGATCTCGACCATGTGGCAGCCCTCCGAGCGGATCAAGCACGAGCCTCCGGCCGCGGTGTGGCCGAGCCGCGACGAGGCCGCCGGGGCACGGCTGTTCCAGCCGATCGCGATCGGCCCGCGCACGGCGGCGACGCGGACCTGGATCCCGGCGATGGTGCCGTGGCGCGCCACCGAGGACGGCCAGGTCACGCCCGACGTGATCGACTGGTACCGCCGGTTCGCCGAGGGCCGGCCCGGCGTGCTGGTCGTCGAGGCCACCGGGATCCGCGACATCCCGTCGGGGCCGCTGCTCCGGATCGGCCACGACCGGTTCGGCGACGGCCTGGCCCGCCTGGTCGATGCGGTGCGCGAGGCCTCGGGCGGCGAGACCCTGTTCCTGATCCAGCTGATCGACTTCCTGGCGATCCGCCGCCGGCCGGCGCGCGACAAGTACTTCGCCCGGTTCCTCGCGGTCACCGACCGCCACCGCGAGGCGCTCGCGGCGCTGACCGGTGATCCCGCGGCCGCGGCGGCGGGCGACGACGAGCTCCGCGCCCGGCTCGCCGCGCTATCCGACGCCGAGCTGCCGCGCGTGCTGTCCGCCCGCGAGCTCGAGGACCTCGCGCGCGGCTACCGCGAGCGCGTCACCGACACCGAGCTGCCGCACATCCGGTCCTTGCCCGACGTCCTGCCCGGGCTGTTCGCCGGCGCCGCCGAGCGAGCGATGCGCGCCGGGTTCGACGGCGTCGAGCTCCACTTCGCGCACGCCTACACGATGGCGTCGTTCCTGTCGGCGTGGAACACCCGCGACGACGGCTACGGCGGGTCGCGCGAGCACCGCATCCGGCTGCCGCGCGAGGTCGTGGCCGCGGTCCGCGCGCGGGTCGCGGGGCGCGGCGTCGTGGGCTGCCGCTACCTCGGCGACGACGTGATCGAAGGCGGCAGCCACCTCGACGACGCGGCCTGGTTCGGCGTCGAGCTCGCGCGCGCCGGGCTCGACTTCCTGTCGATCTCCAAGGGCGGCAAGTTCGAGGACGCCAAGCAGCCCAAGGTCGGCTGGGCGGCGTACCCGTACACCGGCCGGTCGGGCTACGAGTGCATGCCGACGATCTACAGCGACGCGGCCGGGCCGTTCGGCCGCAACGTCTCGCTCGCGGCGGCGATCCGCGCGGCGGTGCGCGGCGCCGGGCTGACCACGCCGGTCGTGACCGCGGGCGGGATCTGCGAGTTCGCGCAGGCCGAGGCGATCCTCGCGCGCGGCGAGGCCGACCTCGTCGCCTCGGCGCGCCAGAGCCTGGCGGATCCGGACTGGTTCCTCAAGATCCGGCAGGGCCGCGGCGGCGAGATCCGGCGCTGCGAGTTCACCAACTACTGCGAGGCGCTCGATCAGCAGCACAAGCAGGTCACCTGCAAGCTGTGGGATCGCGACGAGCTCGACGCGCCCGACGTCACGCTCGCCAGCGACGGCAAGCGCCGCCTGATCGCGCCGCGCTGGCGGTGACGCCGGGCGAGCGCTGGAACGCGGCTTGCTGTGCTCCGAGGAGAAGGAGCGCCAGGCCATGCACAAATTTCGTAGAACGCTCGGGGCGACGTCGCTGATCCACGACAAGGTGGTCAACCTCGCGGGGCAGGACATCGGCCGGATCGAGGAGCTGATGATTGACGTGACGACCGGGCGCGTCGCCTACGCCGTGCTGTCGTTCGGCGGGTTCATGGGGATCGGTAACAAGCTGTTCGCCCTGCCGTGGTCGGCGGTCACCGTCGACGAGGCCAAGAAGCGGTTCGTGGTCAACGTGACCCGCGAGTCGCTCGACCAGATGCCGGGCTTCGACAAGGACCACTGGCCGGATCTGGGCGATCTCGAGTACGCCCAGGGCGTGTACCGGCAGTGGGGCGCGACGCCGTACTGGACGTAGTGCGCCGGTCAAGCGATGGGCGACGGCGCACGCCGCGCGTGCCGGCACGGTGGCGGCGGCGCGCAGCGGCGCTCGCTCAGGGCGGGGCCGCGCCGCGATCTTGCGCACGGTCGGTGACGTCCTCGATCCCGACCTGGCGGGCGCAGTGCGCGCAACAGAAGTACTGGCCGCGCGCTTCGAGGCCGTGACCGATGATCGGCACCTTGCAATGGGCGCAGCGTGGTGCCAGGACGTGGATCGCGCACTGCAACGAATCGAAGATGTGGGTGGTTCCTCCGATCGTGAGCTCGAACGCCTTGTCGTAGGTGTTACCGCAGCACTCGCAATTTCGCATCGCCATGGCTGGCCCGGCTGCAAGCCATGCGCCGGGCACCGCAGGCACGCGGTCGGATTTCGGCTCCGGTTGGAATGCACCTTGCTGTCAGCTCGAGCATGAGTCGTTCGTCCTCACGTGTCCGGATCGCAGTCGTCGGGCTCGGCCACTTCGCGCAGGCCGCGGTGCTCCCGGCGATCGAACAGCTACCCGACGTCGAGCTGACCGCGCTGGTCTCGGGCTCGGCCCACAAGCTCGATGAGCTCGGCCGGCGCTACGGCGTCCGCGTGCTGCGCTCGTACGATCGGCTCGACGAGCTGCTCGCGACCGGCGCGGTCGACGCGGTCTACATCGCCGTGCCCAACGACCTGCACTGCGAGCTCACGGTGATCGCCGCGCGCCACGGCGTCCACGTGCTGTGCGAGAAGCCGATGGCTCCGACCGAGGCCGAGTGCATGCAGATGATCCGGTCGTGCGAGCAGCGCCGGGTCAAGCTGATGATCGCGTACCGGCTGCACTTCGAGGCCGCCAACCTGGTCGCGGTCGAGATCGCGCGCGGCGGCGAGATCGGCGAGCCCCGGCTGTTCTCGTCGGTGTTCTCGATGCAGGTCCGCAACGGCAACATCCGGACCCAGCCGCGGCGCGGCGCCGGCCCGCTGTACGACATCGGCACGTACTGCCTGAACGCGGCGCGCTACCTGTTCCGCAACGAGCCGATCGAGGTGATCGCGATGAAGCTCGCCGGCCGCGACCCGCGGTTCGCCGCGGTCGACGAGGCGTTCGCGGTCACGCTCCGGTTCCCGGTCGATCGCGTCGCGCAGTTCACCTGCAGCTTCGGCGCGAGCGACCGCGCGCACTACCAGGTGGTCGGCACCGAGGGCTTCCTGACGCTCGACAACGCGTACGAGTACGCCGCCGACGAGATGCGGCTGCACGTCGAGGGCAAGCACGGGGTCAAGACCCGGACGTTCCCGCGGCGCGACCAGATCGCCGCCGAGATCGAGTACTTCGCGCGCTGCGTGCGCGACGACCTCGACCCCGAGCCGAGCGGCTGGGAGGGCCTGGCCGACGTCCGCATCCTCCAGGCGATCCAGGCCTCGGCGCGGTTCGGCCGCGCGGTGCCGATCGATCCGGTGCCGCGGCCGCGGCGGCCCGACCTCGGCCAGGAGATCCGGATCCCGGCGCACGGCATGCCGGCGCTCGTCGACGTCGAGCAGCCGACGAAGTAGCGACCTCGGCGCTGGTCGCCGCGACGCCGCGGCTATCTGGCCTCGATCGCGACCAGCCCGCGGAGGTCGCCGGCCGGGTTCCAGCCCTCGCCGGCCTTCTTGAGCACGCGGAGCCGCAGCGCGCCCTGCTTGTTGAGCTTGAGGAACGGCACCAGGCCGGCGTCGAGGTCCTTGCGGTCGAGCGTCAGGTTGGTGCCGGCGGCGTCGCTGAGCACCAGGTGGTCGTAGGTCTTGACGCCGGCGGCGTCGAGCAGCGCCTGGAGCCGCCAGCCCTTCTGGTCGGGGTTGCCGGGCTGCGCCTCGCGCGGCAGGCCGAGCAGCTGATCGCCGGTGAGGCGGGTGGTGCCGGACGGGGTCTTGACGGTGACCACGAGCTTGGTCGGATCGGCGGCCGCGCCGCCGCCGTCGTCGTTCTGGCCGCGGTTGCCGCCCTGCTTGAGCGCGATCCGGATCGCCGTGACCCGGTCCGCGCGCATCGCCGGCTTGCCCTTCCTCGCCAGCTCGACGGTGTCGAACATGCCGAACGCGGGCGCGCCGCCTTCGCCGGGGAAGATCGCCGGGACCATGTCGGGGTAGCGCGACGACGGATGGGCGAGCTCGACCGGCTGGACGCCGGCGCTCTGCAGCGACACCCGGTCCCAGGTCCCGAGCTTGCGCGCGTCGCCCGGCACCAGCGAGTCGAGCCGGGTCCAGCTCGCGATCTGCGCCGGCAGGACCTGCCCGATCGAGACGTCGTCGAGGAACAGCTCGAGCCCGGCGGCGGGCGCGGCCGAACCGGCGCCGGCCGACGACGCGGAGCCCGCGGCGGGCGGCGGCGAAGGCTTGTCGCGGCTGCAGGCGCCGAGCGCGAGGATCGTGGCGAGCGCGGGCAAACACGGCGAGATGCGCATCGCACGCGAGCGTAACACGTCGTGTACGATGGCCCGGCGATGGACAAGTTCACGGACGAGATCGTGCCCATCCTGGTCCTGTGCGCCGTCATTGCCGTGGTGGTCGCTCGGCTGCCGAAGGTCGAGGTCGGTCACACCCAGGCGTTCCGGAACCGCCGGACGCTGAACTGGCTGCCGCTCGGGCTGACCTACGCGTTCCTCTACATGGGCCGCTACAACATGACGGTGCTGAAGAACGTGCAGGGCATCAGCCAGCACGACTTCGGCAACATCGACTTCTGGGGCTCGTTGACCTACGGCCTGTCGTTCCTGATCAACGGCCCGCTCGCCGACCGGCTCGGCGGCCGGCGGACGATCCTGATCTCGGCCGGCGGGGCGCTCGCCAGCAACGCGCTGATCGGCGCGCTGTGGATGGCGGGGGCGGTCGGCGAGCACTCGACGGCGGCGCTCGCGCTGCTGTTCACGCTCAACATGTACTTCCAGAGCTTCGGCGCGGTGTCGATCGTCAAGGTCAACGCGTCGTGGTTCCACCTGCGCGAGCGCGGCACGTTCGGCGGGATCTTCGGCATCCTGATCTCGCTCGGCCTGTACTTCGCATTCGACTGGGGCGGCCGGATCGCTGCCGTCGCGTGCCCGGCGTGCAACGCCCACGCCCACAACGCGGCGCTGCCGCTGCCGTCTCCGGTCGAGAGCCAGGGCCTGGCCTGGCTGTTCCTGATCCCGGCCGCGATCCTGGCGGTGTTCTGGGCGCTGTCGTTCGCGTTCGTGCGCGACACGCCGTCCAAGGCCGGCCTCGAGGACTTCGACGTCGAGGACGCGTCGAGCGGCCGGGGCGAGGCCCGCGAGACCGCCGTCCAGGTGATCCTGCGGATGCTGAGGAATCCGGTGATCCTCACGATCGCGATCATCGAGCTGTGCTCGGGGTTCCTGCGCCAGGGCATCCTCAAGTGGTCGCCCGACTTCGCCAAGAGCGTCGGCGCGGGAGCCAGCTACGTCAACAAGCACTGGGGCATGGTGTCGTGCATCGCCGGGATCACGGGTGGGATGTTCGCCGGCGTGATCTCGGATCACCTGTTCCACTCGCGGCGGCCGCCGGTGTCGACGGTGCTGTACCTGGTCATGCTGGGCGGCGCGATCGCGATGGTGCCGCTGCTCGGCGCGCCGGTCGCGGTGAGCTGGATCATCGCCGTCATGGCGATGGCGATCATCGGTGTCCACGGGATGCTGTCGGGGGTCGCGAGCCAGGACTTCGGGGGCCGGCTGAACACCGGGGTCGCGGTCGGGCTGATCGATGGCTTCGTCTACCTCGGCTCGGCGCTCCAGGACCAGGTCTACGGCGGCTACGGGAGCCTCTTGCCCGAGAAGGGCCATGCGCTCGCCAGTCACCCCGATAGCTGGCGGGCGTGGCCGATCGCGATGGTGCCGATGGCGGCGATCGGGCTGGTGCTGTCGTACCGGCTGTGGGGCGCCCGCGTCGTGGTGCGGCCGGCCGCGGCTGCGATCGTCGCGAACCAGCGGCAATGACGCGGGCTCGATCGAGCACACGGGCGGGGCTCCGGCGCGAGCTCGTCGACGCGGTCGGCGCGCTCCTGGCCCAGGCGCAGAGCGCGCTGTTCATCACCGGCCCGGGCCTGAACATCGAGTCCGGACTGCCGCACTACCGCGGCATCCCCGGCCTGGTGCGCAAGACCGCGCACGACGCGCGGCTGATCGAGACCGCGCTGTCGCTCGAGGCGCTGCAGCGCAAGCCGAAGCTGACCTGGCGCTACCTGCTCGAGATCGATCGCCAGGTCTGCGCGGCGCGGCCCAACCGCGGCCACGACGCGCTGGTCGCGCTCGAGCGCCGGCTGCCGCGCGTCGCGATCCTGACGGTCAACGTCGACCGGCTGCACCAGCGCGCCGGGTCGCGCAACGTGATCGAGATGCACGGCGCGCTGCACGACCTGCTGTGTCCGCGCTGCGAGATCTCGAGCCGCCACGACGGCTACGCCGCGCTGCCGGTCCCGCCGCTGTGCGCCGATTGCGGCACGGTGCTGCGGCCCGACATGCCGCTGTTCGGCGAGTCGCTGCCGGCCGATCCGTTCACCCGGCTCCAGGCCGAGCTCGACATCGGCTTCGATATCGTGTTCGCGATCGGCGTGGTCACGATGTTTCCCTATCTCGCGCGCCCGCTCCTGCTGGCCAAGCAGGAGGGAATCCCGACGGTCGAGATCGGTCAGACGGTAACCGACGTTTCGGAGCTGGTGGACTTCGGATTCTCGGGTTCGCCGGCGCGAATTCTCGCCGAGATCCGGCAGGTCGCCGAGCAACTCGCCGCGGGGACCAATAGGCTGCCACGCTCATGAGGCGAATGACACTCGAGTCCAGGAAATAACCGGGTGCTCTTGACAGATTAAAACTGTAATACCGCACACAGCTAATTAACACGAAGAAGCATTGCGCCGAGGAGAAACCGCACTACGATTTTACCTGATCGACCAAAACGTGCCCAGTTGTGGGATAAAAAAATGGCGGCGCTCTTCGTGCGGCTTTGATACCTGGTGCCCAATGGCACTACAGAACAACCGCACAAGTGCGTTGCTGCTCGGTTTGCTGATCGGGTGCGCGGCGGATCCTGGAACTGACATGGGGGACGGAGCGGGCGGAGCGACGGACGGTGGCGGGCTCGTGGGCGGCGGCGTGACCCCGATGGGGACCGGGCCTGCGCCGGTATTCCCCACGGCACATCCCAGAATTTATCTGACGCCAAATCGCGCTCGACTCAAGTCGGCATTGACTGCAGCGACCCCGGCCGCTACCCGGTTCAAGGGCCAGGTCGATCAGTGGGTCGCGGGGGCGGACATCTGGGGGTTCTCGGCGTGGAACGCGGCGCTGATCGGCCAGCTCACCGGCTCGACCACGTATTGCACCAAGGCCGTCGCGGCGATCGAGACCCAGGTCGTGACCGCCGAGTCGCAGATCAACGCCAACCAGGCGCCCGAGGTCGCGGCCGACAGCTACCTCGGCATCGGCGACCAGATCGGCGACCTCGCGCTGGTCTACGACTGGTGCTTCGCGCAGACCAGCTCGGCCCAGCGCACGCGCTGGCTCAAGTACGCCGACCAGGCGGTGTGGAACGTGTGGCATGCGTCGACCGCGAAGTGGGGCAGCGCGACCCTGCCGTGGAGCGGCTGGGCGACCAACGATCCGTCGGACAACTACTACTACTCGTTCCTGCGCGCGACGATGCTGCTCGGGCTCGCGACCAAGGGCGAGGACGCGCAGGCCGACGGCTGGATCACCGAGTTCCGCACGACCAAGGTCGCCAACCAGCTCGTGCCGGAGTTCAACGCCGACCTGGTCGGCGGCGGCTCGCGCGAGGGCACCGGCTACGGCGTGGCGATGCGGCGGATGTTCGAGCTCTACGACCTGTGGCAGTCGACCACCGGCGAGATCCTCGCCAACGCGACGCCGCACACCCGGCAATCGTTGCTCACGATGATGCACCAGCTGGTGCCGACCCGCGACCGGGTCGCGCCGACCGGCGATCTGTCGCGCGATTCAACCGCGGCATTCTTCGATTACCACCGCAACTATATGCAGGAGTTGATCCAGCAGTATCCGAGTGACACGCTGGCCCGGCGCGCCAAGACCCAGCTCATGGCGTCGAGCCTGCCGACGATGAGCAGCGGCTTCATGGTCGCGTACGACTTCCTCTACGACGATTCGATGGTCACGGCGCAGGCGGTCGACGGCATGAACACCACGTACTACGCGCCGGGCATCGGCGAGCTGTACGCGCGATCGGGCTGGGACACGCACGCGACCTGGATCAACCTGATCGCCGGCCCGTACACCCAGTCGCACGCGCACCAGGACCAGGGCTCGCTGATGATCTACAAGGACGGCTGGCTCGCGTTCGACAGCGTGATCGACTCGCACTCGGGCCTGACCCAGGAGACCACCGCCCACGGTCTGGTCCGGATCGACAGCGGCGGCCAGCCGGTGCGCCAGATCGCCAACACGATGTCCAAGCTGACCGCGCTGCACACGGGGGCCGGGTATACCTATGCCGCATCTGACCTGACACCTGCCTACAATGGCAACAGCGCAGTGCAGAAGGTTCATCGCGAGATCCTGTACTTGCAGCCCGACGCGGTGGTCGTGTTCGATCGGGTCCAGAGCGCGGGCGGCACCACCCAGACCTGGCAGCTTGCCTCGCCGGCCGCGGCCACGATCAGCGGCGCGCTCGCCACGATCTCGAGCAGCGGCCACAGCTTGAAGGTGCAGGAGATCTCCGGCGGCACGATGGCGGTCACCGCGATGACCGGCGTGTCGTCGGACTACGCCGGCGGGTTCCGGCTCGACGAGACCCTGTCGGGTGGCGATAACCGCTACCTGCACGTGCTGTCGATCGACGGGAGTGTGTCCTCCACCTCTTCCGCGGGTGATGCGACGCACCCTGGGGTGACGGTGCGGTTGTCGAACGGTCACACCGCGACGATCACGTTCAATCGTGACACGACCGGCGCGACGCTCGTGCTCGACGGCACGACGAAGTCACTCGCTGCCGGCGTCGACGCACTTCCGGAATAGGTCCGGTTCGTGCTACCCCTGCGCATCCATGAAGACAACCTGGGGTGTCGTGGTGCTCGGGGGCGTGGTCTGCGCGGCGTGCGGGGGTGGCGACGGCGGCGATACCGTGACCTTCGCCGCGGACCATCCACGGATCTACATGCAGCGCCGCAAGGACACGCTCGCCGCGGCGCTGACCGCGCACCAGCCGGCGGCGACGCGGTTCAAGGACCTGGTGGACCGGTGGGTCGGCGGTGACGACGTCTACAACTTCTCGGCGTGGAACGCCGCGCTGATCGGCCAGATCACCGGCGATCCGAAGTACTGCGCCGCGGCGGTCAAGGCGATCGATGCGCAGGTCAACGCCGCGACCGCGGCGATCGGCAGCGGCAACGCGCCCGAGGTCGCGAGCGACAGCTACCTCGGTGTCGGCGGCCAGATCGGCGACCTCGCGCTGGTCTACGACTGGTGCGCCGCCTCGCTGTCCGGCGAGCGCCGCGCCGCGTGGCTGTCGTACGCCGACCAGGCGGTCTACAACGTCTGGAACCCCGACATCGCGCAGTGGGGCGGCAAGACCATGCAGTGGTCGGGCTGGGCGGTCGATGACCCGTCCGACAACTACTACTACTCGTTCCTGCGCGCGACCATGCTGCTCGGCCTGGCCGCGCACGACGAGACCAGCAAGGCCGGCGGCTGGCTGACCCAGTTCCAGTCCAAGATCCACGACGAGCTGGTCCCGACGTTCGACATGGACCTGGTCGGCGGCGGCTCGCGCGAGGGCACCGGCTACGGCGTCGCGATGCGCGACGTGTTCGAGCTCTACGACTTCTGGGAGGGCTCGACCGGCCAGCGGATCGCCGATCTGACCAAGCACACCCGGTCGTCGATGGTGTCGTTCATCCACCAGGTCGTGCCGACGCTCGATCGGATCGCGCCGACCGGCGATCAATCGCGCGACTCGACGGCGACCCTGTTCGATTACCACCGCAGCTACCTGCAGGAGCTGATCGGGCTGTTCCCCACGGATCCGGTGTCGCCGCACGCCCAGGCGCTGCTGGCCAATTCATCGCTGCCGAAGATGGACAACCAGTTCATGTTCGTCGGCGACTTCCTGTACGCCAACAGCAACGTGCCGGCGACCTCGCTCGACGGCCTGGGCAAGGCGTACTACGCGCCCGGCATCGGCGAGCTCTATGCTCGCTCGGGCTGGGACAAGCACGCGACCTGGATCAACCTGATCGCCGGCCCGTACACCCAATCTCACGCCCACCAGGACCAGGGCTCGCTGATGATCTACAAGGACGGCTGGCTCGCCTACGACGCGGTGATCGAGTCGCACTCGGGCCTGCCGCAGGAGACCACGGCGCACAGCCTGGTCCGCATCGTCGACGGCAGCGGCAAGACCGTGTCCCAGAAGTCGCCCACCGTGTCCAAGCTGGTCGCGCTGCACCGCGGCACGGGCTTCCTCCACGCCGCCGCCGACCTGACCCCGGCGTACAAGGGCGTCGCGCTGGTCCAGAAGGTCCAGCGCGAGATCGTCTACATCGAGCCCGACGCGATCGTGGTCTACGACCGGGTCGCGACCACCGGCGGCTCGCAGGTGTTCCAGCTGGTCAGCCCGGCGCGCCCCGCGACCGCCGGGACCCGCACCACGCTGACCGCGGGGTCGCACACGCTCAACGTCGAGAGCGCGATCGTGCCCGGCGGCACCGTGCCGTCGGTGTTCGACTTCACGACCGACTCCGACTTCTCGGCGGGCTTCCGGCTCGACGAGACCTCCCCCGCCGGCGACAACCGCTCGCTCCACGTGCTGTGGATCGGCGGCGCGGTCGGTGCGGTGACGCCGGGGACGAACAGCGTGACGCTGTCGGTCGGCGGCCAGACCGTCGCGGTGCAGTTCAACCGCGACACCGTGGGCGGCTCGATCGCGATCGGCGGCCAGGTGACCCAGCTCGGCGCGACGCTCGACGTCTTGCCCGAGTGACGGTCAGCCGGCCTCGCGGCTCTTGCGCAGCAGGCCGAGCCGCGCGAGCTTCTGGTACAGCGAGCTGCGCGGGATGCCGAGCCGGACCGCGGCGCGCTGCACGTTCTGGTGCTCGGCCTCGTAGATCCGCTCGATGTGACGGCGCTCGAGCTCGGCGAGCGTGAGGTCGAGGGAGAGGTCGTCGCCGGCCGACGCCGAGGCGGACCGGCTCACGGTCTCGGCGCGGGCGTGGAGCCGGAGCTCGCGGACGCCGATCGCGTGGCCGTCGCTGAGCAGCACGGCGCGCTCGAGCAGGTTGCGCAGCTCGCGCAGGTTGCCGGGCCACGGATAGTCGATCAGCGCGTCGAGCGCGTCGCCCGAGACCCGCATGCCGGGCCGGCCGAGCTCGGCGCCGACGCGCACGAGCAGGCTGTCGACCAGCGCGGGGATGTCCTCGGCGCGCTCGCGCAGCGGCGGCACGGCGAGCGGCAGGGTGCCGATCCGGAAGTACAGATCGCGGCGGAACTTGTGGGCCGAGACCAGGTCGCGCAGCTCGTGGTGGGTCGCGGCGATCAGCCGCACCGAGACCTCGCGCTCGCGGACCTCGCCGAGCCGGCGAAACCGCTTGTCCTCGAGGACCTTGAGCAGCTTGGGCTGGATCGCGAGATCCATGTCGCCGATCTCGTCGAGGAACAGGATCCCGCGGTGCGCGATCTCGAGCAGGCCGGGCTTGGCCGCGATCGCGCCGGTGAACGCGCCGCGGTCGTGGCCGAACAGCTCGCTCTCGAGGAACTCGCGCGACAGCGAGGCGCAGTTGAGATCGACGAACGCCTCGGCGCGGCGCGGGCCGTTGCGGTGGCACCAGCGCGCGAGCACGCCCTTGCCCGAGCCGGTCTCGCCGAGCAGGAGCAGCGGACCGTCGGCGGCGACCATCCGGCGGGCGTCGTCGGCGAGCCGCCGGATCGCCGGGCTTTCACCGACGAACGGATCGAGATCGGCGCGCGCCTCGCGGACGTCCTGCACGATCGTCCGCTTGCGGCTCGCCTGCTGCTGGAGCAGGCGCGGGATCAGCGCCTCGAGCAGGCCGCTCTTGATCGGCTTGGTGACGAAGTTCTCGGCGCCTTCCTTGACCGCCTGGACGGCGAGATCGATCGTGCCGTGGCTGCTGAGCACGATGCACGGGATGTCGGGATCGGTGGCGCGGAGCTGGCCGATCAGGTGCACGCCGTCGCCGTCGGGCAGGCGGTGCTCGATCAGCACGATGTCGGGCCGATGGCTGCGGAACGCCGCGATCCCGGACTCGCAGCTGTCGGCCTCGCGCACGGCGAACCCGCAGCGCTGCAACAGGTCCCGGATCGACAACCGGACGAGCGGATCGTCGTCGACCACCAGAATCGTTGCCGCGTCCACCGTCTTCACATTGTGTCAGGAATGCGAGCGACGGCTCGAGTAAAGCCGGCGGATCGGGCCGCGGATACCTCGACGATACCCGTCCGCTACCCTCGGTGAGGGACGCGAGATGGCGCGTACGTCGTTCGTCATCGCACGGGCCACGACATCACCACAGGCCGCGCCAATCTCGATCCTGGACATGCGAAGTCTAGAATCCAGACCAGCAAAACCTTGGTCTGGGCGTGACTGCGTGGTTCTCGCGCGGCGCAACGCCGTGATCGGCAACGCGATCGATCACGCGCACCGGTCTTGCGACGCCGCCGGGCGCTGGCGCGGCGGTTGCTCGTTCGCTCGGCGGTGGACATCAGCACGTTCGAGCCTCACGTTGCCCGCGCGCTCGAGCTCCAGATCGGGAAAGCTCGCGTGGTCCTCGGCCTCGATCATATCGATCGCATCGTCGAGACGGTCTGCACGCCGATGCCGATGGCGCACCGGCTGGTCCGCGGGATCGGCTTCGACGATCAGCGGCCGATCGTGTGCGTGGTGCTGAGCACCAAGCCCAGCGACCGCGCGCCGCAGCAGATCACGGCGGTGCTGCTCACCGGCGGCGGCCCGGTGGCGTGGGCGCTGTGCGCCGATCAGGTCCATGGCGTGGTGCCGCTCGTCGCGCGCGCGGCGGTGAACGATCCGCGGCTGCCGCGCTGGCTGGGCCGGGCGCGCAGCCAGGACGGCCGGACGCTCGCGCACCTCGACGTCGCGCTGATGATCGCCGATATCGGCGGAGCGGCCTGATGGCCATGACCGGCCTGACCGGCGTGACCGGCGCCGCCGGCGCGACCGCGCACGTCGTCGCCGACACCGAGCGGCTCGATCGCGCGGTGGTCGCCGAGCTCGGCGCGGTGTGTGCGCGCGCCGCGGCCGAGGTGCTGCCGTGGCGCCTGCTCGCCACCAGCAAGCCGGTGCTGATCGTGGGAGCGCTGAACCGCGGCGAGCGCCAGATCCCGGCGGCGCTGCTCGAGGCCGCCAACGCGCGCGGCGCCGCGCTGCTGCTGCTCAGCGACGACCCACTGGTCCGCCCGGTGGTTCCGACGCACGGCGGCCGCGTCACGCTGATCGCGGCGTCGGCGTCGCGCGCCCGGCTGCGCGGGACGATCCGCATGCTGCTCGCGCGCCGCGGCGGGTTCGCCCGCGAGCAGCTGCACCCGCACGTCTGGACGGCGACGTTTGGCGCCGGCGGTGTCCAGGCCCCCGCGCTGCACCAGGACGACGACGGCGCGGTGACCGCGGTGTTTCCGTTCAACCCGGACTGGTCGGGCGCCGAGCCGCTGTCGGTCGAGGCCCACCAGATCGCGTGCGCCAGCGTCAAGATCGACGACGAGGAGCGCCAGATCCGGTTGCGCGAGCTGTTCGGCAGCGTCGCGGGCATGGTGCACCTGTCGCGCGACACGCTCGAGTGGACGCTGTACTGGCCGTCGTCGGCGTACCCGGTGCTGCTGTGCTCGGTCCACCGCCTGCCCGCGGTGTGTAACCTCGCCGCCCAGGCCGACGCGCAGGTGCTCCACCTCGCGGCGAGCCCGGGCGATGCCGTGATCGGCCTGTCGTCATCACCCGCGCTGCGCCATCGCGGCCCGGTAGCCGGCGACGGCGGCGCGGCGTTCCTCGACGAGCTCGAGGCCACCGCCGCGGATCGGCGCTCGGTCCCGTCGGGGGTCATCGTGGAGATTCGATGACGCGCGATCTGCTCGTGATCGACGACAGCGCGACGGCGCGCAAGCTGATCGAGATCTCGCTGCGCGGCAGGCCGCTGCGGCCGCACTTCGCGGAGAGCGGCAAGGAGGGGATCCGCTACGCGGCCGCGCTCGCGCCGTCGGCGATCCTGCTCGACTTCGTCTTGCCCGACATGACCGGCGTGGACGTCTGCCGCGCGCTCGCCGCCGATGCCCGGACCCAGACCATCCCGATCCTCGTGGTGACCGCCAAGCACGAGCGCACCCGCCGCGAGTTCCAGCCGTTCCCGGCGGTGGTCGACTTCATCCCCAAGCCGTTCACGGCGCCGGACCTGATCGCGCGGATCGATCGCGCGATCGCCGGGGTGGTCTCGGGCACCGTGAGCCGACCCGTGGAGCCGCGCCGCGATCCGACCGAGCGCGCCGCCAAGCTGCTGTTCACCCGGTTGCGCGACGGCCTCGCGCTGCTGCCGTCGCAGCTCCGGGCGCTCGAGCCCGGCCCGATCGCGCCGCAGCTCGCGCGCCGGCTGCTCACGCCGCAGGTCGTCGAGGGCATCCTCGCCGATCTGCGCCCGCTGTACGACGAGCTCGCGGCGGCCGAGGCGCCGTCGCGGATCGCGGACGCCACGCCGGCCCCGACCGCGGCGCACGATCCGCGGCCGCGGCACCGGCCGGTCGTGGTCTGCGACCCCGACGTCGAGGCGTTCCAGGAGCCGCTGCGCACGCGGCTCGCCCAGCGCGCCACGTCGCGCGAGCTGATCGCCGTCGAGCGCATCGACGAGGTCATCGGGGTGACCCGCCGGCGGCAGCCGTGCCTGGTCCTGGTCAACGCGACCTCGCGGGTCGCCGAGGTCTGCGCGGTCGCCCAGGCGCTGCGCGCCGATCCCGCGCTGTCGGACCTCGCGATGATCGCCGTGCTCGAGGCCCGGGTCGGCCGGCCTCCCGACTTGCTCGCCGCCGGGTTCGACGCGGTGCTCGCCAAGCCGGTGATCGTCGACGAGCTCGAACGCTTCCTGATTCCCGCAGACCTCCGCTGACCCAGAAATGCCCAAGGAACACCCATGTACACGATTCTAGTAGTCGATGATGTCCAGACCGATCGCGAGCTGATCGGCATGGTGATGACGCGCGCGGGTCATCGCGTCGCGTACGCGGCAGACGGCACCGAGGCGATCATCAAGGCCCGGGAGCTGCGGCCGTCGCTGATCTTCCTCGACGTCGTGATGCCAGTGCAGGACGGCTACAAGACCTGCCGGCTGCTCAAGAAGGATCCGGACACCACCGCGATCCCGGTCGTGATGATCACGTCGAAGAACACCGAGAGCGACCGGTTCTGGAGCCAGAAGCAGGGCGCCGCCGATCACATCGGCAAGCCGTTCACGCCCGACAGCCTGCTGGACTGCCTCCGGTTGTATGCGAGGTAGTCATGATCGCTAGTGGGATACAGCCGATACAACCCTCCGGCGCCACGGCCCCGGCCGCGGTGCACACCGGCGGTGTGTGCGCGTTCTGGCTCGCCGGCCGGTGCTTCGGCCTCGACGTCCGGTTCCTCGGCGAGGTCGTCGCGCTCGAGGCGATGACCCGGGTGCCCAACGCCCGGCCCGCGATCCGCGGCCTGTTCAACCTGCGCGGCGAGCCTGTCGTCGTGATCGATCTGTCCGAGGTCCTCGAGCTCGGCGACCGCGGCCAGCCCGGCGGCAAGCTCGGCCTGGTCCTGCGGATCGGCGACATCGCCGCGGTCGTTGCTGTCGAGCGCGTCGAATCGATCATCCCGGCCGGCCGCGGCGAGCTCGCGCCGCGCAGCGACGGCGAGCACCGCGCGGTGCTCGGCCTGCTCGACGACCGGGCCTCGGGCGGCCGGATCGTCACCATCCTCGACTCCGAGCTCCTGCTCGAGCGCCTGCAAGCCCTGCGTTACCTGACCGACGCCGACGAGTGAAGCGGCGCACATCCAAGGAGATCAGCATGTTCCGTTTCGAAAGTTTTCTAGGATCGATGCGCGTGAGCCGCAAGCTCACAGCGGGCTTCGTGCTCGTCATTGTCCTCATGGCCGCCGCCTCGGTGGTCAACCTGGGGACCACCCGATCGCACTTGCCGGGCCTGGACCGCATGGTCCACGTCGAGGCCGTGCTCGCCGCGGAGGGCGCGGACGCGCGCGCCGTGCTGCTCGAGATGCGGCAGCACGAGAAGGACATCGTGCTCCACGCCGACGAGGGAGCCGCGAAGATCGCCGAGTACGAGGCCAAGTGGACCACGCGCTACACCGAGCAGATCGGCACGCTCGACCTGCTCGACAAGACCGTGGTCACGCCGGCCGATCACGAGGCGCTCGTCGCGATCCGCAAGGTCCAGGTCGCCTATGGCATCGACATGCGCAAGCTGGTCGCCGGGATCCGCGCGGGCACGATCACCACGGCGGCCGCGGCGCGCGCGGCGCTCGCGCCGAGCGCGGAGGCGATCGACGAGCTCGACGAGGCGATCACCAAGTTCTACGAGGCGCACGAGACCCGGCTCGCCGGCGACGGCACGGCGATCGAGAGCGCGATGTCGAGCGCGCTGCTGTTCACGTTCGTGATGACGATCGTCGCGCTCGCCGGGTCGTTCGCGATCGTCTACCTGCTCGCGCGCAGCATCCGGCGCCCGCTCGCCGCCGCCGTGGCCGGCGCCCGCGCGGTCGCCCAGGGCCGGTTCACGATCGATGCGCCCGAGGAGCTCGGCCAGGTCGGTCAGGCGTTCGAGGGCGTTCGCGACCTGCTGGTCGAGACCCGCCAGGTCAAGGACAAGGTCGAGCAGGACAACCGCGAGCTCCAGGCCAGCATCACCGAGCTGCTGCGCGCGGTCGCGCGGGCGTCGGACGGCGATCTCACGGTCCGCGCCCCGGTCTCGGCCGGCGCGCTCGGCAACGTGTCCGACGCGTTCAACTCGCTGCTCGAGTCGCTCCAGGACCTGCTCGGCATCGTGTCCGGTCAGATCCGGATGACCGAGACCATCGTCACGACGGTCAAGGACGCGTCGGTCAAGATGGCGGCCGGCGCGACCAGCCAGTCCGCCGAGCTGCTCGACGCCAGCCAGCTGATCCAGCGGATGAGCGCCGACATCACGAAGGTGTCGGCCGGCGCCGAGGTCGCGGTCGCCGCGACCAAGCGCACCGAGGTGTCCGCGGCCGAGGGCACGAAGGCCGTCGAGGACGTGATCACCGGCATGGGCACGCTGCGCGCCAACGTCCAGGCCGGCGCCAAGAAGATGAAGAACCTCGGCGATCGCAGCATGGAGATCACCGGCATCGTATCGACGATCAGCCGGATCTCCGAGCAGACCAACATGCTCGCGCTCAACGCCGCGATCGAGGCCGCGCGCGCCGGCGAGCACGGCCGCGGCTTCGCGGTCGTCGCCGAGGAAGTCCGCAAGCTCGCCGAGCGCACGGCGACGGCGACCCGCGACATCGACCGGCTGGTCCGCGCGATCCACGTCGAGACCACCGAGACGGTGACCGCGATCGAGCAGCAGACCCACGTCGTGGAGCAGGAGGCCGAGGCGGTCGGCGAGGCCGGGCACTCGCTGCGCAAGATCCAGGGCGCGTCGTCCGAGTCGTCGGCGGTCGTGGTCGACATCTCGTCGATCGCCCGCGAGCAGGCCCAGCGCACCGGCAGCGTGGTCGACGCGATCATGAGGATCACGTCGATCGCCCGCGAGACCGAGAACGGCGCGACCGGCACGGCATCGACGGTGCAGCGCCTCGCGCAGGTCGCACAGGACCTGCGCAAGAGCGTCGCGAAGTTCAAGGTCGCCTGATCGACGCGAGGAGCATGGCATGGAGACCGGATTCACCATCGATGACGTACGCGAGACGCTGACCCGGGACGTCACGCGTTCCCTGGGTCGGATCGAACGCGCCGCCCGCGAGATCCTCGACGATCGCGAGCTGGCGATCGATGGCGAGCCGGCGAGCTTGCCGCGGCTCCTGGCGATCGGCGACCAGAGCCACGCGATCCACGGCACGTCGCGGCTGGTCGCCGCGCAGTCGCTGGCCGACAGCTCGGCGCGGATGGAGGCGCTCGCCCACCATGGCCGAGATCACCTCGGCCGGGCGCTGCGCCACCTCGCGATCGTCCGCGACATCGCCGCGGCGATGACCGGCGGGGCGACCGACATGCTGGCGATGCTGTCGCTCGAGCTCGATGGCCAGCGCCACGAGGCCCAGGTGATCGCCGACAGCTGGCGGCTGCGCGTCGACGACGTGCTGCACGGCAGCTCGATGGTGATCGCCGGCGCCGAGTCCACGGCCGGCAAGCTCCGGGTCGTGGCGCCGAGCTCGGAGCCCGCGGCCGAGCCGGTGCCGCCGGGCGAGGCGGGCGAGGCGGCGGCCGATGCCGCGGGTCCGGCCGCGGTCGACAACGGCTGGGGCGACTTCGACGAGGCACCCGCGCCTCCGGTGGTCTCGATCCGGGCGATGGCGGCGGCGCCGGCGACCGAGGCCGCGTACTCGTTCGCGACCTCGGTGATCGAGCCGGCGTTCGACCACGGCTCGCCGATCGATCCCGATCTCGCGGCGGTGTTCGCCGACGAGGCGCGCAGCACGCTGGACACGCTCGATCACGCGCTCGCGGCGCTGCGCACGGCGCGCGGCGATCGCGGGCTGATCAAGTCGATCGAGCGCGGGTTCCACACGCTCAAGGGCGCGGCCGCGACGGTCGGGCTCGCCGCGGTGAGCGCCGCCGCCGCCGATCTCCAGGACCGCGCGGAGGCGCTGGTCGACGCCGGCCGTGCGGTGACCGACGACGAGCTCGCCGCGCTGGTCGACGACGCCGCGGCGCTGCGGCGCCTGGCCGGGATCCCCGCGCGCCGGGTCGCCGTGGCGGCACCGCCGACCCCGGACCTGTTCGACGAGGCCGCGGCCGGCATGGCGCGCGAGACCCCGGCGAGCGACGCGCCCGCCGGCTCGGCGCGGGTCGCGGTGCCGGTGCCCGATCCCGAGGTCGATCCGAGCTTCCAGCAGGAGTGCGCCGATCTGCTCGAGGCGCTCGACCGGACCGCGCTGGCGCTGGAGCGCTCGGAGCGGCCCCACGAACAGCTCGGCGAGCTGCTCCGCAGCTACCACACGCTCAAGGGCGTGGTGAATGCGCTCGGGCTGCGGCCGGTCGGCGACCAGCTGCACGAGGTCGAGGACCTGCTCGAGCGCCTGGCGACGTCGGCGATCTTGCCGCCGCCGCGCGCGATCGCCGGCGCGCTGCTGGTGACGCACGGCGAGCTCCGGCGCCAGCTGCGCACCGTGCGGCTGGGCTATGTCGAGCTCGTGCCCGGTCGGATGGCGGCGCGGCTCGCGCGCGTGCTCACCGACCCATCGCGCTCGGGCTCGGCGTCGGTCTCGGCGAGCGCCGTCCGGGCGCGGTCGGGAGGCCAGTCGCTGGGCGCGGGCAGCGAGGCGAGCGGCGGCGGCGCGGCCGCCGCACCGGATCGCCAGAGCATCCGGGTATCGATCGACCGGCTCGACGCGCTGATGAACCTCGCCGGCGAGCTCGTGATCAACCGCTCGCGCCTGCTCAGCCGGATCGACTGGTTGCGCGGCCTGCAGGTCGAGCTCGGGCGCAGCAGCCGGCACGTGCTCGACATCGTCGAGCAGTTCCGCGACGACCACGAGTTCTCGACGCTGGCGCGCGGCAGCAAGGACCGCGTGACCCGGTGGTCGGGGTTCAGCGAGCTCGAGCTCGACCGCTACGAGGACGTCAACATCCTCGCGCGCAGCCTGACCGAGGGCTCGACCGACCTGCAGGAGCTGTTCGGCCAGCTCGCGGGCGGCCTCGGCTCGCTCGCCGAGGACTCCGACACGCTCGGGACGATCGTCTCGGGCATCCAGAGCGAGGTGACGCGGACCCGCATGGTGCCGCTCGAGGTCCTGTTCTCGCGGCTCCAGCTGCCGGTGCGTGACGCCGCGCAGCGCGAAGCCCGCGAGGTCCGCATCGAGACCAGCGGGGCCGACGTCCACCTCGACAAGACCATCGTCGATGCGCTGTTCCAGCCGATGCTGCACCTGGTGCGCAACGCCGTGTCGCACGGCATCGAGGCGCCGCACGTCCGGCTCGCCGCGGGCAAGCCCGCGCACGGCACGGTGACGGTCCGCGCCCGCCAGGAGCTCGGCCAGATCGTCGTCGAGGTCATCGACGACGGCGCCGGCCTGGACCTCGAGCGGCTGCGCGAGCGCGGCGCGGCGCTCGGCCTCGTCGCCCACGACACGCCGCTCGACGATCCGCGGATCCGCGAGCTGATCTTCGTGCACGGCCTCAGCACGCACCTCGCGGCCGACGCGGTCGCCGGCCGCGGGGTCGGCTGCGACGTCGTGCGGCGCGCGATCGATCGGCTCAACGGCTCGCTGCGGGTCGACAGCGTGCGCCACGAGCGCACGGTGTTCTCGATCACGCTGCCGGTGACGCTCGCGATCAGCCGTGCGCTGCTCGTGCGCCACGCCGGCGAGACCTTCGCGGTGCCGCTGTACTTCACCGAGCGGATCATCGACGCGCAGGACGTCGAGCTGGTCGAATCGGCCCACCAGCGCCGGATCGATCTCGACGGCGGCTTCGTCCCGGTCCGTCCGCTCGGCGAGTTCGTGTCCGGCGCGACGGCGCCCGGCGGTCCGATCCTGGTGCTCCAGGTCGGCGGCCAGCGCCTGGTCGTCCAGGTCGACGAGGTGCTCACCCAGGAGGAGGTGGTGGTCAAGAGCCTCGGCGCGCTGCTGCGCGGGCACCCGATGTTCGCCGGGGTCACGTTCCGCGGCACCGGCGAGGCCGTGCTGATCCTCGACGTGCCGAGCATGGTCGACCGCGCGCTCGGCCGCGACGCGGTGATCCGGGCCGCCGTCGCTCCCGCGCGTGGCGCGCCGGCACCGGTCGCGTTCGCGCCGCCCGCCGAGCTCGCGCTAGGCTTCGATCCGTCCCGCCCGCTCCACGTCCTGTTCGTCGACGACTCGGTCTCGGTGCGCAAGGTCGCCGAGCGCGCGCTCAAGGAGCTCGGCGTCCAGGTCACGCTCGCGACCGACGGGGTCGACGCCCTCGACAAGCTGCGGAACGGCCAGTTCGACCTGGTGTTCACCGACCTCGAGATGCCGCGCATGCACGGCTACGAGCTGATCCGCGAGCTCCGGTTCCTGCCGGCGTACCGCGCGATGCCGGTCGTGGTGGTGACCAGCCGGTCGGGCAAGAAGCACCGCGACGAGGCCCACGCGCTCGGCGCCAGCGAGTACCTGACCAAGCCGTTCACGTCGCGCAGCCTCGCCGCCGCGCTGCTCAAGTTCGGCGGTGCGCGGGCGCGTGACCTCGCGGCGGCCGCGACCGCGGGCGGCGAGGGCACCTCGTGACGCCGCGCTCTGCGGCGCCGCGCACCCCGGCCCGGCCGCGCAACGCCGCGATCTCCGAGCTCGCCGTGATGGTGCAGTTCGGCGAGCTGGTCGTGGCGATCGCGGCGCAGCGCGTGGCGCGGATCGTGATGGCCGACGAGGCCGTGCCGGCGCCGGGCGCGACGCCGAGCGTGCAGATCGGTGGCGCCGTGCTGCCGGCGTGGGATCTCGGTAAGCTGCTCGGGTTCTCCGAGCCGCCCGCGGCGTGGCTGATCATGGCGACCGGCGACGAGCCGGGCGCACCCGAGATCGCCGTGGGCACCGGACCGTGCATCTCGGTGTCGTCGCACCACGGCATCTCGCCGCTGCCGCCGGGCGTGATCGCCGCGCCGTTCGCCGCGGTCGCCGGCGTGTTCGCGACCGACGCGGTGCTGCGCGAGCGCGGTGCCGGCCACCTCGGCCTCCGGGTCGATCCGCTGCGGCTGATCGGCGCACCGGCGCTGGCCGCGGCGCGGCGTGGTGAGCGGTGAGCATGGCGGCTCGCGAATCGAAGCCGCCGGTGATCGAGCGCCCGCAGCCCGCGCCGGTCGCCGCGTGGCAGCCGGGCACGGCGCTGGTCATCGATGGCGATCCGGTGTCGCGGCGGTTCGTCGAGCTGGCGCTGGGCAAGAACGGCGAGTTCGCGGTCGAGGCGGCGGAGAGCGCGGCCGCGGCGGTCGAGATCCTCCGGGTCCAGACCGTCGAGCTGATCATCGCCGACACCGATCTGTCCGATGCCAACGGCCTGCAGTTCTATCGCGGGCTATCCCAGGAGAGCCGGCTGCGCGGCATCCCGTTCGTGTTCCTGTCCGCGGACCGCCGGCCCGAGGCCAAGATCGCCGCGCTGCGCGCCGGCGTCGCCGACTACCTGATCAAGCCGTGCCACGGCGGTGAGTTCGTGGCGCGCGCGGTGTCGCTGGTCGAGCGCGAGCGCCGGGCCCGCGCCGCCGCGCGCCGGCGCAACTACCTGCTGGCGGGCGACCTGCTCGCGATGGGCTTCCCCGACCTGGTGAACACGATCGAGATGGCGCGGCGCAGCGGCGTGCTGTCGCTGGTGCTGTCGTCGGGCTTTGGCCAGGTGTTCTTCTCCGGCGGCCGGATCGTCCACGCCGTCTACGGCAACCTGGTCGGCGCGGCCGCGGTGCATCGCCTGGTCGACGAGTCGGCCGGGTCGTTCGAGTTCGCGCCCGGCGAGTGCGACATCCCGGCCGACCAGTGGACGATCCACGAGTCGGCGACCTCGCTGATCCTCGACGGGGCGCGCCTGCTCGACCACGAGCGGGCCAACGGCCGCGCGCCGGCCCGGCCGGTCGAGACCATCGTCTTGCCGGTGCCGATCGCCGAGCTCGAGCCGGCGCCGACCGCGAGCCCGGGCCTGGGCAACCAGCTCGCCAGCGAGATCGAGGATCCGTTCGCGCTCGGCGAGATGTGCTCGTGGACGCCGGCCGACCTCGCGCGCTGGACCCGCCGGGCGATCGGCGAGGAGCGCCTGCACGTCCACCTGATCGCCGATCTCGCCGCCGGGGTGTCCGCGATCCTGCCGCTGTGCGGCTCGCCGAGCGAGCGCTGGGTGCTGAGCAACCTGCAGGACGGGCGCAAGGCGTTCGGGGTGACGTTCTTCCTGCGCCGCGAGCGCACCGTCGATATCGTGCTGCTCGACATCGCGCAGCCCGACGCGTTCGAGGCCTCGCTCAAGCGCACGCCGTCGCTGGTGATCATCGCGCTGCCGAGCGGTGACGTGATGGGGCTCGGGCTGCGGACGCGGATCGCGCTCGAGAACCTGCTGCGGAAGTTCCGGCCGCAGGTGCTGCTGGTCGTCGGCAACCCGTCGATCCAGCAGGAGAGCGCGCTGCGCGACCTCGCGTGCCACGCCGACGCCCAGGAGTTTGCGGTCGGGGTCCTGGGCCAGAGCTCTGACGAGCTCCGCGGCCTGATCGCGCGCGGCATCCGGGCCTGGGGCCAGGCGCCGTCGGACACCCGCGTGGTCACGCTGATCGACGAGGCGGTGCCGTGAGCCGCGAGCCGCTGTCGCCCGAGCTGCCGGGCGTGTTCGCGCCGGCGGCCCCGGCGCTGTCGCCCGAGCTGCCGGTCGAGGCGTTCGCGCCGGTGCGCTCGCCGCCGATCCGCGCGTCGCCGAGCGTACGGCCGCGGGCCGACAGCGGCGGCGCCGGGCTCGCCACGCTGCGGCCGGGCACGATCATCGACAAGTACCGGATCGAGGAGTTGCTCGGCGTCGGTGGCTTCGCGGCGGTGTACCGCGCCACCCACCTGTTGCTGCGCTCGGCCGTGGCGCTCAAGCTGCTGCGCCCCGACGTCCTCGCACGCCGGCCGGACCTGGCCGTGCAACTGCTCCAGGAGGCGCGGTTCGCCGCCCGGATCGAGCACCGCAACGTCGTCCGCGTGTTCGATGTCACCCACACCGACGCGATCACCTACATCGTCATGGAGCTGATCCGCGGCCCGAGCCTGGCGCGCGTGATCGCCGAGCGCGGGCCGCTGGCGATCTCCGAGCTCGCGCGGATCGGCCTCGACACCGTCGATGGCCTGCAGGCGGGGCTGTCGCAGGGCTTGATCCACAGGGACATCAAGCCGCCGAACATCCTGCTCGGCAGCGACGGCACGGCGCGGATCGTCGACCTCGGCCTGGCCAACCCGATCCACGACCGCGACGAAGGCCCGCTGCGCGGCTCCACGCTGGTCGGGACCCGCGGCTACATGTCGCCCGAGCAGATCGCCGATCCGCGCTCGGTCGACTTCCGGTCCGACATCTACTCGCTCGGCGTGACCCTGCGCGAGGCGGCCACGGCCGAGCCGCCGCCCCAGAGCCGCCGCCGCGACGAGCGCCCGGCCTCGCTGCTGCCCGCCGCGCTCGCCCCGATCGTGACCTGGATGGTCGCGCACGACCCCGGCGATCGGCCGAGCTCGTACCGCGAGCTGCGCGAGGCGCTCGCCACCCTGGCCGAGCGACATCCCCACCGCTCACTGGAACCGGCCGCCGATCGTGCCGAGTTTGAAAGGAGGTAACCACTCGCGAGGAAGTTCGACGATGAAGAGGTTTATGTGTCTGAGCGCGCTGCTGTGGGCGTCGCCGGTGCTTGCCGACGGCGCCGGCGAGGCGAAGGTCGACCCCAAGGGCGAAGACGACAAGGTCACCGAGAAGGCCGGAGGCAAGTTCTCCCTGCTCGGCATGGAGTGCAAGGCGGAGGAGGAACCCGGCCTCGAGACCACGCCCGGCTCGCCGCCGCTCGACGTCGATGATCCGGCGACGCCCGGCTGCAACGGCTGGGAGATCAACATCGTCACCACCGGCGAGTTCGGCAAGGCGATGACCGGCGAGACTCCGCTGTTCGACATCAACTACGGAGTCGGCGACAACCTCCAGCTCAAGGCCGAAGTCCCGTACGAGTTCACCCGGATCGACGGCGTGTCGCACACCGGGCTCGGCCGCGGCGAGCTCGGCCTCAAGTACCGGTTCTACGAGGACGACAGCCGCGGGCTGTCGATCGCGGTCTATCCCCAGCTCGAGTTCGCGATCCCGGGCACGGCAGCGGCGGAGGGCGATCAGGGCGTCGGCACGACCACCAAGCTGCCGCTGCTGCTGTCCACCCGGATCGGCGAGACCAGCAAGGGCCCGGTGATGGTCACCGCCAACCTCGGCTACAACCACTCGACCGTCCCGGGGAGCGAGGACTACGTCGCCGCCGCGGTTGGCGTCGGCTTCCCGGTGCTGTCCAGCGTGGCGCTGATGGTCGAGACCTCGACCGAGCAGGCGGTCCGCCGCAACATGGAAGACGTGCGCGAGCGCTACTTCAAGGCCAACGTCGGCGTGATCGGCGGCATCAGCGAGCACCTGTTGTGGTTCGGCTCGGTCGGCCAGACCTTTGCGTCCTCGGACATGGCGGACTCGAGCCACACCTGCGTGTCGCTCGGCCTCCGGCTGATCGCCGGCGGTCCCTGAACCGCCCTACAGGCCCGGCCGGCGCCGGGGTCGCGTACAATCGCGCGCGATGCCGCGCTGGGTTCGTACCTTCCTTCATCTCGCGCCGACCGTCGCGCTGGTGTCCATGGCCAGCGTCCTGGGGCTCCTGGCGTTCCGCGCCGTCGTGCCGCTGGCCGCGCTCGAGAAGGCGTCCAACGAGATCGGCAACTACCTGCAGACCGTGGGCGGCATCTACGCCGTGCTGCTCGCGTTCGTGGTCTACGTCGTGTGGGGCCAGTTCAACGACGCGCGCAGCTACGTCGATCGCGAGGCCACCGCGCTGGTCGACCTGCACCGGACCTCGAGCGGCCTGCCGTCGCGCTCGCGCACCGACATCCAGCGTGGCCTGCGCGGCTACGTCGATGCCGTGCTGCGCGACGAGTGGCCGGCGATGGCCGAGGGCGACGAGGCGACGATCGACCGCATCGGCGAGCTGCTCGATCAGGTCTGGATCGCGATCCACGCCTGCAAGCCGTGCAACGATTGCCAGCACACCGTCTATGGCGAGGTGCTGTCGCGGTTCAACCAGCTCACCGACCTGCGGACCAGCCGGCTCGGCGCCGCCCGGGCGCGGATCCCGGTGGCGATGACCATCCTGCTCTACAACGGCGCGATGCTGACCGTGGGCTCGGTCTACCTGCTGGCGTTCGAGCAGCTGTGGCTGCACGCGATCGTGACAGCCGCGCTCGCCGGGGCGATCGCGCACATCCTGTTTCTCATCCGCGACCTCGACGACGCCTTCGCCGGCGACTGGCAGGTCGCCAGGGCGCCGTTCGAGCGCGCTCGCAAGAACTTCGAGCGCGCAACCCACGTCGTCGATGTCGACACCGTGCGGCCGGCGGGGTAGCGGGCCACCCGCGACTCGGCCCGCCGGATGCACGATCCGCTGGTATGCGAACCATCTCCAAGCTTGCGCTCACGTTGATCACGGTGGCCGCGGGCGGATGCTCGCACCCTGCCGCGCCGCCCCGAGGCTATGCCGCACACATGGCCGCTGCAGACGAGCACAGCCGGCGTGCCGACGCCCACCGCCAGGCCGCCACTTCGCCTCACGCCCACAACCCCGACGATTACCAGTGTGGCAATTCCGGCCCGCCGGGCTGGAACGACCAGCTGACCAGCGGCGGGGAGCGCCTCGTCCCCCAGGTGCCGTGCTGGGATCCCACCGACGAGGCCGCCGAACGCCACCGCGTCGTCGCCGCCCGCGAGCAGGACCGCGCCCGCCGCGAGCGCCGCGCCGCCGCCGGCCTGGTCGAGGCCGAGCTCGCCGCGTGCCGCGGGATCTCGCCGGACGAGGTCGAGCACTCGCCGTTCGCGCACCGCAAGGCGATCGCCGAGGTGGTCCCGCATCGCGAGGGCAGCGCGGTCCGCGGCGTCCGGATCGTGTTCAAGTCGGTGCTCGGGCTCAGCCCCGAGTGGATGCAGCAGGCGATCGCCTGCCACCGCGCGCGCTACGAGCGCCTGGGCGAGCCGCCGACCTACCTGTCCGACGATCCGACGCTCGTGCCCGGCGCGACCACCACGGTCTCGGTCCACAATGGCCAGATCGAGGTCCTGGTCGAGACCCACGACGAGGTCGCCGCCAACGTCGCGCTCGGCCGCGCCGAGGATCTGGTCCGCGCGCGCACGGCAGGCCGGTAGTCAGCCGGTAGTCAGATCGATATTGCCACTCTGGAGGTGTTGGTGTGTGCAGTGCTCGATGTCGTGATTGCGCTTGCCGCGTCGCCAACCAGGTGATGCCCGGGACCTCTCGCGAGACCTGCACGTGACGCGGCTACGGCCGGCGACGGCGCAGTTCGTCTATGACGTCTTCATCGTCCACGCCGCCGCGGACGAGCCGTTCGTCCAGGGCTATCTGCTCGCCCGGTTGGGCCTTGCGCCCGAGCGGGTGCTCCGTCTCCAGACGCTGCCGCTCGGCGAGCGGATCGCCGAGCAGATCGAGCGCGGCGTGCGGTCGAGCCGCGTGACGATCGTGGTGCTGTCGTTGGCCTGCATGGACGATCCCTGGGCGGCTCTCGGCGAGCAGCTCGCGGCGCATGCACGCATCGCCCGGCGCGCGCACGGCAGGCTGCTGCCGCTGCTGCTCGAGGACTGCGCGCTGTCCGATCACGTCCAGATGCTCGTGCCGCTCGACTTCCGCGACTCGAGCCGGGAGGCGTGGGAAGCCGAGGTCGAGCGACTCCGCGCCTACCTCGAGCGACCCGCGCAGCCGGAGCCGGAGCTGCCGTGCCCGTATCCGGGCATGCGGCCGTTCACCGAGGGCGACGCGGGGCGATTCTTCGGCCGCAACACCGAGCTCGATCGCATCGTCCGCCGGCTGCGCCGCGGCGAGCGCGAGATCTACGTCATCGGTGCCTCGGGGTCGGGCAAGTCGTCGCTGCTCGCCGCCGGCCTGCTGCCGCGGCTGACGCGCCGTGTCGACGGGCTGCCGCGGTTCCACGTCGCGAGCTTCCGGCCGGGCGAGCGGCCGCTCGATCGGCTCGCCGCGGCCCTCGAGGGCCCGCTCACCGCGCCCGATCGCGTCGGCGCGTTGCTCGCGCGCCACGCGCCTGCCGCGTCGCTGCTGCTCGTCATCGACCAGCTCGAGGAGCTGTTCGCGATCGCCGGTCATGACGCGCGCCGCGGCTTCCTCGAGGCGCTGCGCGTGCTCCGGGCCGACCCGCGCTGCGTGCTGGTGTTCGCGCTGCGCGCCGACTTCTACGGCAGCCTCATGGACAGCTCGCTGTGGACCGATCGCCAGGGCCGGATCTCGCGCATCGACCTCGGGCCGCCGCACAGCGACAGCCTCCGCGCCGCGATCGAGCATCCTGCGCGAGGGCTCGGCGTCCATGTCCAGGCCGAGCTGGTATCGCGGCTCCTCGACGACGTCGCCGACGAGCCCGGTGCGCTTCCGTTGCTGCAGGAGGCATTGCGTCAGCTCTGGCGCAAGCGCCGGCACCGCCTGCTGGCCCTCGCCGACTACCACGCGATGAGCGACGGCACGCGGACCGGCCTGGCCTTCGCCGTCAAGGAGCACGCCGACGACGTGCTCGGCGCGCTGACCGCGTCCCGCAAGCTGCTCGCGGCTCGCATCATGCTTCGCCTGGTCAACTTCGGCGAAGGTCGCGCCGACACTCGTCGACAGCAGCCGCGCAGCGCGCTGCACTCCGAGGGCGATGCCCCGGCCGAGCTCGACGCGGTCCTCCAGCACCTCGTCGATGACCGCCTGGTGACCGTCACCGGGGACGACGGCCGCGGCGATGTCCGCGTCGACCTCGCGCACGAGGTCTTGATCCAGGCCTGGCCGAGCTTCGCCGGCTGGATCCGGACCTGGCGAGCACCGGAACAGCAACGGCGCGAGCTCGAGGCGGCGGCCGCGGCCTGGCGTGCGCGGGGCAGCGGCGACGGCGGGCTGCTCGATGCCGACGAGATCGCCGCCGCGCGGTCATGGCGAGCCAGGGCCATCGACGCGCTCGGGTACACGGCCGATCTCGCCGCGCTGCTGGCGGCCAGCGAGGTCGCGCGGGCCGATGCGAGCCGGCGCGAGCGCGAGCAGCGCAACGAGCTCGATCGCGTGCTCGCAAGGTCGTCGCAGCTGCATCAGGAGCTCGGGCGCGAGCTCGTCGTCAAGGCCCAGCGTCCGCTCGAGGCGCTGAGCTACCTGGTCGAGGCGCGGCAGGCCATGGAAGCCAGCGGTGAGCCGCCCGGTACGTCGCTGCGGATGCTGTTCGCCGCGGCGACCCGCAACCTTCCCGTCGCGCCCCCGCTCGAGCATCAGGGCGCCGTGGTGAGCGCTGCGTTCAGCCCCGACGGCAGCCGCGTCCTGACCGCCAGCGCCGACCAGACGGCTCGGCTGTGGTGCGCCGCAACCGGATGTGCCCTGCCACTGCCGCTCGAGCATCGCGGCGCCGTGGTCAGCGCTGCGTTCAGCCCCGACGGCGCCCGGATCGTCACGGCGAGCTGCGACTGGACCGCGCAGATCTGGGACGCGGCGACCCGCGAGCCGATCGGCGCGCCGCTCCGGCATCACAACGCCGTCGAGGCCGCCGCGTTCAGCCTCGACGGCCGCCGCGTCATCACCGCCGGCCGCGACCGGACCGCCCGGATCTGGGACGCCAGCACCGGGTTGCAGCTCGTGTCCATGACGCACCAGGCACCCGTGCTGTGCGCGGCCTTCGGCCCCGACGGAGCCCGCGTCGTCACGGGCGGCGAGGACGGCATCGCGCAGGTCTGGGACTCGATCACCGGGGAACCACGTTCCACGCCGCTCGAGCATCGGGGCGCCGTGGTGACCGTCGTGTTCGACGTCACCGGCGCGCGCGTCGTGACCGCCAGCGACGACGAGACCGCGCGGATCTGGCGTGCCGCGACCGGTCAGCCGGTCACGCCGCGGCTGCCGCACGGCGATCGCGTGACCGGCGCCGCGTTCAGCCCCGACGGCACCCGCGTCATCACTGCCGGCGACGACCGCACCGCACGGATCTGGAACGCCGCGACCGGTCAGCCGCTCGCGCCGCCGCTCCGCCATCGCGATCGCGTGACCAGCGCCGCGTTCGCCTTCGACGGTGCACGCGTCGTCACCGCCTCCGCCGACAAGACCGCACGGATCTGGGACGCCGCGACCGGGGAGCCGCTGTCGCCGCCGCTCGCGCACCAGGGCGGCGTCGTGAGCGCCGCGTTCAGCCTCGACGGCGCGCGGGTCGTCACCGCCAGCGAGGATCGCACCGCACGGATCTGGGATGCGATCACCGACACGCTCCGTGTTCCGCCGCTGCGTCATCGCCAGGCGGTGAAGTCCGCGGTGTTCAGCCCCGACGGCCGCCGCGTCGTCACCGCAGCGTCGATCACACCGCGCGCGTGTGGGACCCCGCAACCGGCGAACCGCTGGCAGGTCCCCTCGAGCACCAGGCCGCGGTCGCCAGCGCCGCGTTCAGCCCCGACGGCCGCCTCGTCGTCACCGCCGGCGAGGGCCGCAGCGCGCGGGTCTGGAAGCTCGTCACGGCGGAGCCGCTGACGCGCCCGCTGGACCACACGCGCAACGTGGTGAGCGCAGTGTTCAGCCCCGACGGCGCTCGCGTCCTCACCGCGAGCCGCGACGGCACCGCGCGCGTGTGGGACGTGGCGACCGGCAGTCCGGTCACTCCCTCGATGCGGCACGAGCGCAGCGTCGAGAGCGCCGAATTCTCCCCCGACGGCGCGCGGATCGTCACGGCGAGCGGCGACTATACCGCGCGGATCTGGGACGCCGCGACCGGGCTGCCGCTGTCACCGCCGCTGCCGCATCGCGGCCTGGTCCGCAGCGCGGCGTTCAGCCCCGAAGGCACCCGTGTCATCACCACCAGCTGGGACAACACCGCGCGGATCTGGGACGCTGTCACCGGCGAGCCGCTGTCGCGTCCGCTGGAGCATCAGCGCGCCGTCTGGAGCGCCGGCTTCAGCCGCGACGGGACCCGCGCCGTCACGGCCAGCGGCGACCACACCGCGCGGATCTGGGACGCCGCCACCGGCGAGCCGCTGTCACCGCCGCTCGAACATCGGGACACCGTCTGGAGCGCCGCGTTCAGCTTCGACGGCGCCCTCGTCGTCACCGCCAGCAACGACCACACCGCCGGCCTCTGGGACGCGGTGACCGGCAAGCCGCTATCGCCGCCGCTCCAGCATCGCGACGTCGTCTGGAGCGCCGCGTTCAGCCCCGACGGCACCTGCGTCGTCACCGCCAGCGGCGACGGCACCGCGCGCATCTGGCCCATTGCCCTCGCCGCCGGAAGCCTCGCCGACTGGCTCGCGATCGTCGACCGCACCAGCCCGGACGTCGTCGCCAGCAGCGTGCTGGCGTCGCGCCGCTGGTCGCGCGACTGACGAGCCTCCACGCCGGTCGAGTCACCTGCGGGCTTGCCGCCTCGGACCTACTCGGCCGGCGCGGGTCCTCGGGGGCGGGGCGGAATCCGGTAGACGGACACATGGGACCGTGAGTCGGCGGTGAGCTCCGATCCGGACCAGTCCGCGTGCCTGCTCTCGAGCTCGAACCCGGCCAGCTGGCCCATGAGGTCGAGCTCGGCCGGCCAGATGTAGCGGTGCGGACTGCATACCAGCCGGGCGTGCTCGCTCTCGTCAAAGGTAAAATGGTGCGAGACGATCTGTTGCTGCAGGACGTTGTAGGTGTCCAGTCCGATGTAACCCGGCTCGGAGCGCCAGACGGTGGCTTCTTGACCGGGCGGGAGCTTGCGCAGCTCGGGGATCCAGAGCTCGATGACGAACCGGCCGCCGGCGACGAGATGGCGGGCGGCGTTGCGGAAGCACGCGACCTGTTCGGCCTGCGTGAGCAGGTTCGAGATCGTATTGAACACGAGGTAGACGAGCGAGTACTCGCCCGGGGCGACAGTGGTCACCATGTCGCCGGCGATCACCGGGATCGTGGCCTCGTCCACCTTCGCGCGCAGCAGGTCGATCATCGCGGTCGACAGCTCGATCCCGGTGACTCGCACCCCGCGCTCGCGGAGCGGAATGGCCACGCGGCCGGTTCCGATCGCGAGCTCGAGCACCCGGCCGCCACCGGCGAGCGCGGCGAGGCGGTCCACGGTCGGGCCCAGGACCTCGGGCGCGGACATCCCCGTGCCCGGTGTGTCATAGCGTGCCGCGGTGTCGACTCCCCAGTTCTGTCGCATGCGCCCACAATGGCCATGGCCCAATGCCTTGTCGAGCCATCCCTCGCCGGGAACTCGGGCGGGAGCTGGTAAGCGCCGGCATCGATGCGGCGCGGCTACTCGTGGACGAGCAGGCCGCGGCCGCTGGCGTAGGCCCCGTCCCAGTGCAGCGCGCGGTTACGCGGGAACGTCACGATCGGCCAGCGTCACGAGCCCGCTCTGCTGGCCGCGGGTTCTGTGCCGGGAGATCCGAGTCGTGATATATCCGTGAGCGAGGTGCGAGCGATGAGCGAGGTGGGAGCGATGAGCGAGGTGGTCGAAGTCGCGGGCGAAGCCAAGGACGATCTGCAGCGCGCAGTGTGTCCCGATGGGTCGTGCACCGGCGTGCTCGGGGATGACGGTCGCTGCAAGCAGTGCGGCAAGTCCGCGGCGAGCACCGAGCTGCCGCCGCCGCACACGTGTGCGCTGTGCCAGGCGCCGTTCGCCGCCGGCACGGGAGCGTTCGCGAACGGCAAGCCGCTGTGCGGCGCGTGCACGCAGCAGGTCGAGCGCGACTTCGAGGAGCAGCAGCGAAACGCGCGCATCGCGCCCGCGTTCGCGCTCGGGCTCGCCGGCGCGGTCGCCGGGGCTGTGGTCTGGGCCGGGATCGTGATCGCGACGGATTTCGCGATCGGCTACATCGCGGTGCTCGTCGGGTTCCTCGCCGGGTACGGCGTACGCCGTGGCGTCGGGCGCGCGCGCACGCCGCTCGTGCGGTGGATCGCGATCGGCTGCGCGGTGATCGGTCTCCTGCTCGCGAAGTTCATCATCGTCGTGCACGTCGTGGCGACCTTCGTGGCCCAGAAGAACGGCATCGACGTGCCCTACCTCGATCCGCTCTGGTTCAAGGTGTTCTGGACGGCGTTCCCGGAGACGCTGACCGCGTTCGACGCGCTGTGGCTGTTTCTCGCGGTCGGCGCCGCGGCCCGCCAGGTCCGGCCCGTCCAGCTCCAGCTGATCCGCTAGCCATGCCGTCGATGCTCGACCGGTTGCAGGCGATCGATCGGCCACCCCCGAGCGCGGGCCCGCCCTCGCCGACGAAGCAGCGTGGGGTGATCGCGAGCGCGCTCGTCGCGATCGGGCTCGTGCTCGCCAAGTTCAAGGGCGCCTTGCTCGTGCTGCTCACCAAGGGCAAGCTGCTGCTCGGCTTGCTCCAGCTCGGCAAGGTCGGCGCGACCGCGTGGACGATGGTCCTGGTCGCGGCGATCTACTCGCGCTACTACGGCGCCGGGTTCGCGATCGGCTTGGTCGTGCTGACGCTGATCCACGAGCTCGGCCACGGCACCGCGGCACGGCGCATGGGCCTGCCGGTCGGCGCGCCAGTGTTCATCCCGTTCTTCGGCGCGATGATTGCGCTGCGCACGCGGCCGCGCTCGACCTGGGAGGACTTCGTGATCGGCGCCGGTGGGCCGATCGCGGGCAGCGCGGGTGGCGCGCTGTGCCTGGTCGGCTCGTTCACCGGTGCTGGGCTGTTGTTCGCGATTGGCTACTTCGCGCTCGTGATGAACCTGTTCAACCTGATCAACGTATGGCAGCTCGACGGCGCGCGCATGTGTGCGCCGGTCCGGCGCCGCGACGCCGCGCTCGGTAATGCCTGGCTGCTCGCGGTCGTGATCGCGACGGCGATCGCCGGTGGCGCGCTGAACCCGGTCACCGTGTTCGTCGTCGCGCTCGGGATCTTCCAGGTCGCGCGCGCGTGGTGGCACGAGCGCCGGCCGCGCACGGCGACCGCGCTCGAGCAGCTCGATCCGATGAACGCCAGCCGGGCCGCGCTGCCGGGGGTGGTCAGCCCGGCGCAGCAGCGCGTCGCCGCGCTGGTCTACTTTGGCCTCGCGACCGCGCTCGTGGTGGCGACGCACCTGCTGCAGGCGCGGCTCCCGCACGTGGTCGACTGAGCCCACTCGCGCCCTCCGCTCATCTTGAGAAGATCGATCCCGGTCGCGTCCGCGTCGACGCTCGCGAGGATCCGGTCCAGCGGGCAGGCAAGCGCTGCTCGGCCGGCGGGCCTCCGGCCACAGCCTGGGAGCTCGCGTCGGGTCGGCTCGCATCGTAGGCTGTGCAGGTGGGGGGCACGCGGGACGCGAGGGAATGGCCATGAGGACCCACGGGTCGAGCCGTTGCTGTCGCGGTCACGATGTTCGGCGGTGCGGCTACCGCTCCGCAGTTGGCGGCCTGGCGATCGCGGCCGGCAGCGGGCGGCGGGCGCGGCGGACACTCCAGCGCACCGCCAGCAAGACGGGCGTCGCGACGATCAGCCACGGCAACAGCGCGATCAGCGCGATGGCCAGCCAGCCGGCGAAGTCGCACATCGCGGTCAGCGATGCGCGCAGCACGCTTGACGACTGCGAGCCGAGCGACGGGCGCGCCGCGTCGACCAGCTCGGCCCGCCGCGTCGTCAGCTCGATCGTCAGGGTCGACAGCGCGACCTGGTCGCCCCACTGCTTGAGCTGGCCCTGGTAGCCCTCGATCTCGCCGCGCACCCGCGCCAGCTCACGCTCGACCGCGAGCACCTGGTCGATCGTGCCGCCGCGCGCGGTGGCGAGCTCGAGCAGGCGGTTCTCGAGCTGCCGATCGCTGGCCAGCCGCGCCTCGAGGTCGACGTACTGCGCGGTGATGTCGGCCGCGTCGGTGGTCTCGCTGGTCACCTCGCCGAGCTGGGCGAGCCGGGGCAAGAGGCCGGCGAACGCCCCGGACGGGATCCGCACGATCAGCGTTGCCGAGCTGACCGCGCCGCGGTGGCGGCCCACGCGCGTCGAATCGACGTAGCCGCCGGCGTCGTGGAGCAGCGCATCGAGCTTGCCGCGCGCCTCATCGTAGCCGGCGACCACCAGCTCGATGCGGCCGGTGCGGATCACCTTGCGGTGATCGGCGGGCTGGGCGGCCGAGACGGACTGCGCCGGCCCCGCGGCGGCCGATCCGGCGGCGGCCGCTGAGCCAGCCGGCGGGGCAGCCGGCGTGGTGGCTTTTGCGGTCACGCCGTCGGCGGCTCCGACGCTCGCCGAGCGGTCCTTCTTGCTGCACGAGACAACGGCCAGCGCTCCGAGTAACGCGATCGTGATGGCTCTCATGCCGCTGTAACGCGCCTTCGCGCCCGCCCTGTCGTACTTTCTGGTCGCAAGTTGTCGCGCTTCGTTGACAACAATAGCCGCCCGCGCATGCAGGAGCACTGCGCTCGCGCGTCCGCGACCCCGGCGTGCCGGCCGCGCGCTATTCGCGGACCCGCAGGCCGCGACCCATGGCGACCGAGACCTTCGGTCGAAGCTATCCCGGCCGGCTGACGAGCCAGCTCGCGATCTCGCGGGCGAAGCGATCGAGGTCATCGAGGCCCAGCGTGGATGCTGCGTACGTCGCAGCCACGTCGATCCCGGCATCGCCATGGGCGACGACGTCGCGGAAGCCGACGGCTCTCCGCAGCGCCGTGGCGGTGTTCGTCGTGATGACCTGATGCTCCGCAAGCCGCTGGAAGGAGTCGGCGGTGGTAGGAGGAGCGGTCCAGCCTTCATCTGCGATCAAGTGCGTTGCGAGATCGCAAGCCGCTTGCACCGCGAGCATCAGGTTGAAGGCGACAAGGTCCAGCGCGTCGCGTTCGGACGCGAGCGCGGCCGGACTTGCGCGACGATGTGCGCGAACGCGGGCGACACGAGCATCGAGCTCGGCCAGCTTGCGTTGCACGATCTCCAGCTGAACCATGGCTCAACGCTCGCCAGAGAGGCCCCGGGCGGCGACACGCTCCACGAACGCGCGCTGCATGGCGCGGTACGCGGGAAGGTCGGTCTCGAGCACCATCAAGGAATGCGACAGGAACCGCCCGTACGCGCCGGGCCGGCTCTCGCGGATCTTGACCCCATCGCGCAGCACGGCGAGGAGCAGTGCAAATGGCGGGTCGTCGGACACATCGACGACATCGACGGGTAATCCAGTCGCGTCACTCAGCCTGATCGCGAGGCCGATGCTGTCGATCGCGCGCCCGACCACCGCGACATCGATATCCGAACCTGGTCCCGCCTCGCCCCGTGCGCGCGACCCGAACAGCAGCGCCAGCTCGACCTCGCCATGCGCTTCGAGGGCTCCCGCGAGTCGCGTCCGAAGCAGATCGACGTCCATGGCGAAGCCAAGGTTTGCATAGTGGAGCTGCCCGCGCACTCACGAAGCACTGCACTCGCACGTCCGCGACCGCGCCGTGCCCGGCCGCGCGCTACTCGTGGACGAGCAGGCCGCGTCCGCCTCGGTGCGGCTCACCAGACGGCGCACTGCTTGCCCGGGTTCATCGGCGTGCCGGCGGCGCACTTGAAGGCGGGGCCGAAGCCGGGCTGGTTGACGATCACGCCGTTGACCCGCCACATCGGCGGCGAGTGCGGGTTGGAGTGGGCGCGGGTCTCGAGGACCTCGGGCGTCATCTTGTCGCACCACGACTGGGCATAGGCCATGAAGTAGAGCTGGTCGTCGGTGTAGCCCTCGACCAGCTGCTGCGGCGGGGGCTTCTGCTGGGCCTTCCACGCCTGGTAGGCCTGGTAGGCGAGCTTGACGCCGCCGTTGTCGGCGATGTTCTCGCCGGCGGTGAGCTTGCCGTCGAGGTGGACCTTGGGGACCGCCTCGTAGTGGGCGTACTGGTCGACGACGCACCTGGTCGCCTCGGTAAACTTGGCCCGGGTCGGCTTGCTCCACCACTCGCGCAGGTTGCCGTCGGCGTCGAACTGGCTGCCCTCGTCGTCGAAGCCGTGGGTCATCTCGTGGCCGATCGTGCCGCCGCCGGTCGAGCCGAAGTTGACGGCGGGGTGGAAGGTCGCGCCGAAGAACGGCGGCTGGAGCTGGCCGGCGGGCAGGGCGATCTCGTTGAGCGACGGGTTGTAGTAGGCGTTGACCGTCGGCGGGGTCATGCCCCACTCGAAGCGGTCGACCGGCTTGCCGATCTTGGCGAGCTGGCGGACGAGCTCGGCGTGGGTCGCGGCGCGGACGTTGCCGGCGAAGTCGGTGCGCTTGATCTCGAAGTCGTACTTGCGCCACTGGTCGGGAAAGCCGACCAGGTACGCCATCTTGTCGAGCTTCTGCTTGGCCGCGACGCGGGTCGGGTCGTCCATCCACGGCAGCTGATCGAGCTCGATCCGCATCGCGGCGAGCACGGCCCGGGTCAGATCGACCGCGCGGGCCTTGGCGTCGCCGGCGAACCGCGCCTTGACGTAGGACTGGCCGAGCAGCTCGCCGAGGTCGCGGTCGGTGTTGTTGAGGCAGCGCCGCCAGCGCGGCGGCAGCTCCTTGACGCCGATCAGCGCCTTGCGCATGGTGAACGCCTCGTCGACCCAGGCCTTGCCGAGAGTGTCGGCCTGGTCGCGCAGCACGACCTCGGTCAGGTAGCTCCGCAACGCGGCCGGCTTCTCGGTCCGGAGCAGGGCGGTGATCGCGGTGTAGTACGCCGGATCGTGGACGCTGATCGCGGTGACCTTCGGGATGCCGAGCGCCGCGAGGTAGTCGCCCCAGGGGAAGCTCGGCGCGAGCTTGGTCTCGAGGCCCGCGCGGTCGACGCGGTGATAGATCGCGTGCGGGTCGCGGCGCACGACGTCGTCCTGCTGCAGCCGGGCGAGCCGGGTCTCGATCCGCATCGCGTCGGCGGCCGACGCCGCGGCGGTCTTGTCGTCCTGGCCGAGCAGGCGGAACAGCCGGCCGAGGTGGGCGACGTAGGTCGCGCGGGTCTTCGCGATGTTGCCCTTGTTCTCGAGGTAGTACTTGCGATCGGGCAGGCCGAGGCCGGCCTGGTCCATGCCGGCGATCACCAGGCTGGCATCGGCGAAGTCCTGCTGCGGGCCGATCGCGAACAGCGGGAACACGGCCGCGGCGTGCAGCGTGATCACCGCGGCGGCGGCGGACCGCGGGTCCGTGACCCTGGCGGCCGCGTCGAGCAGCGGCTGGATCGGCGCGACGCTGGCGCGCTCGATCGCCGCCTCGTCCATGCACGCGGCGTAGTAGGCGCCGATCTTGTCGAGCACCGGATCGCCCGACGCACCCTTCGCGGCGCCCTCGAGGACCTGGTGGAGCACGTCCTCGGCGTCCTTGACGACGAGCTCGATCGCGCCCCACGACGAGCGGTCCGGCGGGATCGTCGCGGTCTTGAGGAACCCGCCGCACGAGAACGCGTAGAAGTCGGTGCACGGGTCGGCGGCCGTGTCGATCCAGTCCGGGACGATGCCGGACTGGGCGAGCGTCATGTTGCTCGGCGCCCAGCGGGTCTGCGACTTCGGCGCGGCAGGGGCCGGGGGCGCGGCCGCGGTGGCACCGGACGGCGACGACGACGGAGATGACGGAGCCGGTGACGACGGCGAGGCCGGCGACGGCGAGCCCCCCGAGCAGGCGGCGGCGGCAGCAGCGAGGAGGACAGCGAGGCGCATGGCGGCGACGGTAGCAAACGGCCGGGCGCCATGCGCCTGCGACCGCGTGCGACAGCCGAGGACGAAGGTGCAGCGGCTCGCCGGTGTCATGGCGGGCCGGGGCGGCGGCAGGCTATGGTCCGGCCGTGCTGTTCGAACCGCTGACCCTGCGTTCCGGAGCCGTGGTCCCCAACCGCATCGCGCTCGCGCCGATGACCAACGGCCAGTCGCTGCCCGATGGCCGGCTCGGCGACGACGAGCTCGCCTGGCTGGCGCGCTGCGCCGACGGCGGCTTCGGGCTGATCGAGACCTGCGCGTCGTACGTCTCGCTCGACGGCAAGGCCTGGGACGGCGAGCTCGGCGTCGATCGCGACGACGATGTCCCGGGGCTGACCCGGCTCGCGGCGCGGATCCGGCGCGGCGGCGCGCTGGCGCTGGTCCAGCTGTTCCACGGCGGCGTGCGGGCGACCCAGCGGCTCAGCGGCGAGCAGGTCTGGAGCGCGAGCACCTGGCAGGAGGACGCGCCGACGTTCGAGGTCCCGCGCGTGGCGACCCAGGACGACCTCGTGCGCGTGATCGAGCACTTCGCGGCGGCGGCGCATCGCGTCCAGCGCGCCGGGTTCGACGGCATCGAGCTCCACGGCGCGCACGGATATCTCCTGTCGCAGTTCCTGTCGGCGACGATGAACCCGCGCAGCGACGGCTGGGGCGGCGACCTGGTCGGCCGGGCGCGGTTGATCCGCGAGGTCACCCGGGCGGTGCGGGCGCGGGTCGGCCGGCAGTTCACCGTCGGCGTGCGGCTCTCGCTCGAGGACTGGGGCTCGGCGCGCGGGCTCGACCTCGACGACAGCCTGCAGGTCGCGAGCTGGCTGGCCGACGACGGCGTCGACTTCGTGCACGCGTCGCTGTGGAACGCGGCCGCGATGACCAAGAAGCGGCCCGATCAGCACGCGGTGCCGCTGCTCCGCGCCGCCCTGCCGCGCGACGTCGCCGTGATCGCCTGCGGCGGGCTGTGGACCGCCGCCGATGCGATCGCGCTGCGCGAGCGCGGCGCCGACCTCGTCGCGCTGGGCCGCGCGGCGATCTGCAACCCGGACTGGCCGATCGAGGCGCGCACGCCGGGCTGGGAGCCCAAGCGGCCGCCGCTCACCCGCGCCGAGCTCGCCGAGCGCTCGGTATCGCCGGTGTTTGTCGGATATCTGACTCGGTGGAAAAATTTCGTGGTGTAGTACAGCCCGTCTTCCCCGAGCGCACGGCTCCGCACGCGTTTACACTGGTGCTGTCAGGTCAGGATGGTCAAGGTAGGTCCCGGTGGCGAGGCTCCCGACGCGATCGCGCGGATCGCGCGGCCGATCCACGGCGAGCCCGATCTCGATCGGCTGCTCGAGCAGATCGGCGCCGCGCGCATCGTGCTGATCGGCGAGCCGAGCCACGGCATGCACGAGCTCCACGATCTGCGCGGGACGCTGACCCGCAAGCTGATCGCCGAGCGCGGGTTCGCGGCGGTGGCGGTCGCGGGCGGCTGGCCCGAGGCGCTGCGGATCGATCGCTACGTGCGCGGCCAGAGCGATGACGAGTCGGCGGCCGCCGCGCTCTCCGGGTTCGAGCGGTTCCCGACGTGGATGTGGCGCAACGCCGACGTCGCGGCGTTCGCCGAGTGGCTCGCGGCGTGGAACTCGAAGCGGCCCGCCGAGCAGCGCGCCGGGTTCTACGGGCTGGACCTGTACTCGCTCCACGTCGCGATCCGGTCGCTGCTGTCGCTGCTCGACGACGCCGATCCGGCGGCGGGGCGGCAGGCGCGCGAGCAGTTCGCGAGCTTCGAGCACGTCGGCGACGGCCTGACCGCGGCGCTCGCCGCCGCGCCGCTCGAGCTCGCCGCCGGCCTCGGGGACGAGATCGTCGCCGAGCTGGTCGAGATGCAGCGCCGCCACGTGGCGCGCTCGGGCCGTACCCCCGCCGGCGAAGGCTGGTTCCACGCGATGCAGACCTCGCAGGTCACGCGCGATGCCGGCGCGTATTATCGCGCGCTGCTGGGCGGCCGCGTGGTCTGGACGCTGCGCGATGGCCGGATGGCCGACACGATCGACGTGCTCGCCGAGCAGCTCGGCACGGCGGGATCCCCGGCGCGGCTGGTGGTGTGGGCGCACAACCGTCATGTCGGAGATGCTCGCGCGACCGCGATGGGCGAGGCCGGCGAGATCTCGCTGGGCCAGATGATGCGGCAGCGCCATCCCGGCGAGGTCGCGCTGATCGGTATGACCACGCACGCCGGCACGGTGGTGTGCGCGCGCGGCTGGGGCGAGCCGGCGGTCGTCGCGCCGGTGCCGCCCAGTCACAACGCGAGCTGGGAACAGCTGCTGCATGACTCGGGGTTCCCGCGGTTCTATGTCGCGCACGCGCCCCTGCGACGAGCGTTCGGCGAGCGCGCCGAGCGGCTGCAGCGATCGATCGGCGTGGTCTACCGGCCCGAGGCCGAGGGCCACCAGCACTATCATCGCGCGCACCTGGCCGACGAGTTCGACGTCGTCGTCCACATCGACGCGTGCCACGCGGCGGCCCCGCTCGACGGCCCGGCCGCCGCGTTCGATCCATCCAGCACCGCTGGCGACTAGATCCACAGCGCGCGTCGCGGGCTACCCGCGGCGTACCTCGCGGGTCTCGCTTGCAGCGCTAGGGTGCGCCGATGACGATCGCGAGCGATGCGGCGGATCGACCTGCGTGGATCCGGCTCGTGGCTGGCGGACGCAGCACCCTGGGCTCCTCGAGCGAACGTGCGGGCGAATCCGGAGCGGTGATCTGCAGCTGCCGCGTGCACCGAGGCCGGCACGAACCACAGGGGTTCGAGCCGAGCAGCGACGTGGGCCACTGCGATCCATCGAGATGAACCGGCGCCGCCTTGGGAGCGGCGGCCGGCACACCATGGGGGAACGCATCCGCGTCGAGGCGGTGATGGCCCGCGATCGGAGCACGCAACCGGGCAGATACGCGCGCTGGCGCGCACGCCGTGGCGTGCTCGCTCAGCGCGAAGTAGATCCACCGTCGGGTTCTTGCGACGACGGCTCGTCGCGCATACGGGACGGTCCTCCAATGATCTCGATGTTGTCGTTGTGCACGGCCATGCCCTGGCCGGTGTTGCGAGTGTCATGACCGATGGTCGTTGCCTCGCTCTGTGGGATCGGT
>DASWRS010000244.1:0-78640 GCA_036403075.1 Kofleriaceae bacterium | reverse complement strand
TGCTCGCGCGATCGCCGTTCCGGAACACCAGCGTATGACCGACGACAAGAAGCCCAAGGGCAAGCGCAGGTCGCGCAAGACGCCGGTCGCGGGCGCGCCCGAGGCATCGGCGCCGATCGCCGCCGAGCGCTCGCCCGAGGCTGCACCGCAGGCGCCGGAAGCGGCCGCCGCGAGCTCGGTGCCCGAGGCCGCGCCGCCGGAGCCGGCCATGGCCGCTGCCGCGCGCACCGACGCCGCGCAAGCGACGCCGGAAGCTGCCGGGGCCAGCTCGGTGCCCGAAGCTGCGCGGCCGGAGCCAGTCATCGCGGCGGCTGTGCGCACCGACGCTGCGCAAGCGACGCCGGAAGCTGTCGGGGCCAGCTCGGTGCCCGAAGCTTCGCGGCCGGAGCCAGTCATCGCCGCTGCCGCGCGCACCGAGGCCGCGCCGGTAACGCCCGAAGCTGCCGGGGCCAGCTCGGCGCCCGAAGCTTCGCGGCCGGAGCCTGTGGCGTCGAAGGTACTCGACACCGCCGCGGCCCCCGACGCCGCCGCGTGGCGGGAGGCCGCAGCCGCGAGCCTGCGTCCCGACGCGGTCGCGGCGGCGGGCGCAGCCGCCGGCGATGCAGGGGAGCCGGCCGCCGGCGGGCAGGGCCGGGCGGCGCGGACCTCGGATGGCGAGCCGGCCGCGGCCGAGGCGCAGCGGCCTGCGCGCGAGCGCCGGGTCCGTGAGCGCCGTGGCGGCGACCGCCGCGCCGGCTTCGACGCCTCGGCGGTCGCGATCGACCACGACGGCTGGCCGCTGGACACGTCCGAGTCGTACCCCCCGGCGGAGTCGCTGCAGCCGCCGGTCCCGGTCCCCGTGCCGGCGTCGGCGATGCCCAGCCCCGCGGCCGCGGCGTACGAGGCCGCGCGGATCGTCGGCGAGATGGTCGGCGACATCGAGTCGGCGCCCGGGGCCGCGCTGGTCGCCGCGGCGGCGGCGGGCGCCGCGATCGAGATGGCGCGCGCCCGGGTCGCGGCGGGCGAGCCCGAGCGGCAGCTCCCGGCGCTGACGGCGAACGAGCTCGTGAGCAGCGACCCGGCGGTCACCGTGCGCATGCAGCGCGAGCGGATCCTGCGCGCGCTGGCCGAGGACATCGCCGCGACCACGGTCGCCGGCGCGGCGGCGGCGACCGCCGAGCGCGCGGCGTCGCAGTCCGGATCGCCGAGCGCGCGCGCCGAGCCGGGCCGGGCGCCGACGCATCCGGGGCGCAACGCGCCCCACGCGCGCGACGATCTCGCCGACGACTTCATCGCCGATGACGGCGTCGATCCGGTCGCGCTCGCGGCGGCGGCGATCGCGCGGCTGCGCGCGCGGGCCCGCAGCGACCTCGCCGAGCTCCGCGTCCAGTACCATCGCCTCGACATGCTGGTGCTGCTCGCCGCGTTCATCCTCATCGTGGCCGCCGGCCGGGTCCACGACGGGCTGGTCTCGCCGCCGACCGTGCCGTTCGACCCGGGCGGCGAGCACGGGCTGTCGTTCGATCAGCCCCGGGGCTGGCTGGCGTCGCCCGGCGAGCCGCCGCCGCCGCCGCGGATCGTCCACGACGCCGCGCCGACGCCCGCCAGGCCCGCGAGCGCGCCGTACCGCGTCGAGCTGACGTCGACCTCGGAGCCGACCGCGCGCATCGAGGTGCTGATCGACAAGAAGCCGGCGTGGAGCAACATCGTCACCGGGCTCGACCTCGACCGCCGGACCCGGTGGGGCGAGCTGTACACGCTCGACGACAGCTCGGTGCGATCGATCGAGGACCACCAGTGGCTGCGCACCGCGTACCGCTTCGCGCACGTCGCGGACAAGGGCGACGTGCCGCGGGTCGACCGCGCGCTCGAGTACGCGACGATCGACCGCGAGCAGATCTACGTGGTCACGCTGTTCGGCTCGGCGGCCGAGATCGAGCGGCTCGAGGACGTGGTCGCGCCGACGCTGCGGGTCGCGACCCAGACCGGCCTGCCGCTCGTGCCCCAGACCGGCCACCTGTCGACCCGCAACTACCCCAACGCGGTCGCCCACGCGTTCGAGGCCACGGTGATGGTGGTCGTCGCCGACGTCGTCGACGGCCGGCTGCGCGCCCGCGGCGGCGGCTCGGGCGTGATCGTCGGCCGCGACGGCTCGATCCTGACCAACTACCACGTGATCCACGACCGCAACGGCCGGCTCCACGACGTGTTCGTGATCGGCCGGTTCAGCGAGCAGGACAAGGCGCCCCAGCTGCACTGCGCGGGCAAGCCGAGCCGCAGCAAGCTGCAGCGCGAGCTCGACCTGGCGCTGATCAAGTGCGACCTCGACCTCGACGGCCGGAGCTGGAGCCCGACCAGCGGCAGCACGACGTGGCCGACCCTGCCCACCGTGCACACCGCCGACATCAAGATGGGCCAGCGGATCTGGGTGCTGGGCTACCCCGACGTCGGCGGCGGCGGCCTGACGCTGAGCGAGGGCGCGGTCGAGGGCTGGAGCGGCGTCGATGGCGCCGCCGGCAAGGACTTCCTCAAGACCGACGCGGCGATCCGGCACGGCAACTCGGGCGGCCCGGTGGTCGACGACGGCGGCCGCCTGGTCGGCATCGCATCGGCGGTGCGCACCAAGCAGAACGCCGCCGGCGACATCGTCGAGGTCGTCCAGGCCGGCGGCCGGGTCCGGCCGATCGCCGCCGCGAGCGACCTGCTGGCGATCGCCGCCGCGGGGTGGACGCCGCGCGACGGCGCGACCGACGTCGAGCTCCAGCCCTCGGCGATCGAGGTGCCGTCCGAGGGCGTGCAGATCAGCAGCCACGTGCTCGACGTCGCCAACGAGGTGCCGGTGCGCGACGCGCTGGTCATGGTGATGCGCGCCGGGGTCAACGCCGGCACGGTCGACGTCAACCGGCTCGACGACCAGGTGCTGGCCTACGGCCGGTCCAACGCCCAGGGCGAGATCGTGCTCAAGCAGCCGGTCCCGGCCCCGGGGACCTACACGCTGATGGTGGTCGCGCGCGGCTACGAGCCGATGATCGGCGAGCTGACGCTCGAGGCCGGCACCCCGGCGGTCTTCGACCCCTGGGGCAAGCTGGAGCTGCGCGCCCGGTAGGGCCGGCACGTGCCGGCGAGGCCGGCCGGGCTCAGCGCCGGTCCGCGCGCAGCCGCAGGATCTCGTCGATCACGGCGTCGAGCACCTTGGCGGTGAACGGCTTCTCGACGAACGCGTCCGGCTCCTCCTCGCCACCCTCGCCGCGGACCCGGCCGGTGTACCCCGACATCAGCACCACCGGCAGCTCGGGCACGGTGGCGCGCGCGGTCGCGAGCACGTCGTAGCCGTTGCGGCCGGGCATCTGGACGTCGAGCACGGCGAGATCGAAGCGATCGTCGCGCAGCCGCGCCTCGGCCTCGAGCCCGTCGGCGGCCACGACCACGGTGGCGCCGCGGCGCTCGAGCAGGCGGCGCACGGTCGCGCGCACCGACGGCTCGTCGTCGGCGACCAGGATCCGGGCGCCGGCGAGCCGCGGGATCGGCACGGTGGCATCGCTGCGCACCGGCGGCAGCGGCTCGACCCCGGGCACGATCGGCAGGCGGACCCGGAACCGCGCGCCCCGGCCGGGGGTCGAGTCGACCTCGATGTCGCCGCCGAGCCGCCGCACGATGCCGTGGGCGGCCGACAGGCCGAGGCCGTGGCGGTCGCGCTTGGTCGAGAAGAACGGGTCGAAGATCCGGGCGAGCGTCCCGGGCTCGATCCCGACGCCATCGTCCTGGACCTCGAGCTGCCACCACGGCGCGTTCTCGCGCGACAGGATCCGGCTCGCGACCTCGACGCGGCGGCCGCCCGCGTCGCTCGCGTTCGCGACCAGGTTGATCACGACCTGGCGCAGCAGGTGGGGATCGGCCTCGACCACGACCCCGCCGGCGCCCGCGACGACGTCGAGGATCGCCGGGGGCTCGACGACCTTGGCGAGCTGCCCGGCGAGCTCGCCGAGCAGGAGGTCGGGGTCCAGGCGCATGGTCACGAACCGGCCGCGCCCGGAGTAGGCGAGCAGCTGCCGGGTGAGCTGGGTCATCCGGCCCGCGGCGGCCTCGATCCGGCGCAGCGCCTCGCGGGCGCCCTCGCCGAGGTCCTGGTCCTCGCGCGCGGCGCTGGCCTCGGCGAGCACCCCGACCAGGAGGTTGTTGAAGTCGTGTGCGATCCCGCCGGCGACCAGGCCGAGGCTCTCGATCCGCTGGGCGGCGGCGTCGCGCGCGTCGGGGGCGAGGTCGCCGCGCGTCCCCGGGGTCAGATCGGCCGGGTTCAGATCAACGGCGACGACCTGGAGCAGGCGCCGGCCGGCGGCGTCGATCGCCGAGACCAGGAGGTGAACCGGGGTCGCGCCGAGCCGGACATCCTGCTCCCCGGTGGCGCCGGCCAGCGCGGCGTCGAGCAGCGCCTGCCAGCGGTCCGCCGGCACGCCCAGGGCCGCGGGGCCAGGGCGGCCGATCAGCCCCTCGCGCGGCTGGCCGAGCAGGCGGCAGGCGGCGGGGTTGAGCTCGGCGATGGCTCCGGACCGCTCGCCCGAAACTTCGACGAGGAAGACGGCAACGGGCAGGCGATCGAGCTCGATCGTGGTCGGCGTGGGCAGCACGGCTCGTCGGGCAGGAACGGCCGCCGCCGAGGCCGTGTCAGGGTGGCCTGGGGGTGCTCCTGGGTACGGTCCAGAACACCACAAGGGGATCACATACTTGCCCGCGATCAATGCGACATGGTACGGGTGTTTCGCGAAGATGCCCTCGCTCGACCGAGCCGCGATCGATCCCGACGCCGATCGCGTGGTCCGCAAGCTGACCCGCGCCGGCCACAAGGCCTACCTCGTCGGCGGATGTGTTCGCGACCTGCTCGTCGCCAAGACGCCGAAGGACTTCGACGTCGCGACCAGCGCGACGCCCAACGAGATCAAGGCGACGTTCCGCAACTGCCGGATCATCGGCCGCCGGTTTCGCCTCGCCCACGTGTTCTTCGGCGCGAAGATCATCGAGACCTCGACGTTCCGCGCCAACCCGCGCGACGAGGACGATCACGATCTGCTGATCCGGCGCGACAACGTGTTCGGCACCGAGACCGAGGACGCCCGGCGCCGCGACTTCACGATCAACGGGCTGTTCTACGACGTCGAGCGCGAGGAGGTGATCGACCACGTCGGCGGCCTCGCCGACCTCGACGCCAAGCTGGTCCGCACGATCGGCGATCCGGACATCCGGTTCCAGGAGGACCCGGTCCGGATCCTGCGCGCGATCAAGTTCGCCGCCCGGCTCGATTTCGGGTTCGAGCCCGGGACCTGGCGCGCGCTGCTGCGCTGGCGCGGCGAGATCAGCAAGTGCGCGCCGCCGCGGCTGCTCGAGGAGATCCACCGGCTGATGCGCGGCGGGGCGGCGCGGCGGTCGTTCGAGCTCCTGGTCGAGACCGGGGTGCTCGCCGTGCTGTCGCCCTACCTGGCGGGGCTGCTCGAGGGCGAGGGCGCCCCGGCGACCGCACCGCCGATCGCGGGGATGGCGCCGCGTCCGACGATCCCGCGGCTCGAGTACGACGAGGACGACCCGGCCGAGCACGACCCCGACGATCCGCCGGATCCGGAGGACGAGGACGACGCCGACGGCGAGGCCAGCGGCGAGGCCGAGGGCGAGGCCGACGGCCAGGGCGACGGTGAGGTCGATCTCGACGACGAGGAGCGCGCGTGGCACCGGGTGTGGGCCGACGAGCCTGCGGTCCGCCCGCCGGCGGCGGCCGCGCCGGTGCAGCTGTCGTTCGTGCCCAGCCGCGAGCTGGTGCGGCGCCGGACGGCGGCCTGGGCGGCGCTGCCCTGGATCGACAAGGCGGTCGCCGATGGCCGCGACCCGTCCAACGCGGTCGCGTTCGGTGCGCTGCTCGCGCCGTTCCTGCCCGACGAGCTGCGGGCCGGCGAGCTGGCCGGCGCGGTCCAGGAGTTGTCGCACCCGCTGATCGTCCAGCTCCACGTCACCCGGCGCGACAGCGAGCGGCTGCGCTACCTGCTGATCGCCCAGCGCAAGCTGCTGGCCGCCAACAAGCGCGGCGCCCAGGCCGAGCTCACGGGCGGTCGCGAGGTGATCGAGGACGCGGTGCTGCTGTTCGAGCTGATGGAGCGCGCGGCGGGCAAGGAGCCCCAGGCGACGCCGGCGATCGCCGCCGAGGGTGCCGGGGCCGCCACCGATGAGGACGACGATCCGGATCGCCCCCGCAAGCGCCGGCGCCGGCGCCGGGGTGGCCGGCGGCGCCGCCGCGAGCTGGCGCCGGGCGGCGAGCGCAGCGCGTAGCGAGGATCCAGGTGGCGCGTCGAGGCCAGCGTGACGGCGGGCGGAAGCCGCGGGCGGCGGGCGGCGAGCGCGTCCGCGTCCGCGTCCGGGGCAGCGCACCGGGGAGGCGGCCCGGACGGCCGGTCGATCCGGCGGTCCCGCCGAGCCGGCGCGGTCTCGGCGGGCTGGTCGATCCGGCGTGGCGCGCGATCTCGTACCCCCCTGGGGGGTTCACGGCCCGCGACTTCGCCGCGTTCGTCGACAGCCTGATCGACGCCGGGTCGCACGAGCACTACGCCGACGCCGCCCTCTATGACTACGAGTACCGCCGGCGGCGGGCCGACGTCAGCTTCTACCGCGAGCTCGCCCGGCGGCGCGGGGCCGATCGCATCCTCGAGCTCGGCGCCGGCAGCGGGCGGGTCACGGTGCCCCTGGCGCGCGACGGCCGGCACGTCGTCGCGATCGACCGCTCCCCGGCGATGCTTGCCCGGCTCGAGGACCGGATCGGGCGGCTGCCGACGGCGGCGGCGGCCCGGATCACCCCGGTCGCCGGCGACCTCCGAAGCTTCTCGGTCCGCGGCCGGTTTCCGCTCGCGATCGCCGCCTTCAATGTCCTCGAGCACCTCTACACGCGGGGCGAAATGACCGCCTGTCTGCAGCGAGTTGCAGCCCACCTGGAGCCCGGCGGCGCGTTCGCGTTCGACGTCCAGCTGCCGGACCTCGCCTGGCTGGCCCGCGACTCCAGCCGGCGCTGGGCCAAGACCCGGTTCACCGATCCGACGACGGGACGGTCGATGTACTACTCGACCAACCACGACTACGACCCGGTCAGCCAGATCGCCCTGATCCGGCTGTACTACGATCCCGCCGACGAGCCCGACGACGCCGGCGCCGACGACACCAGCGCCGACGACGACGAACGGGACGCCGACGAGCCCGGCGACCCCCGGGTGACCCCGGTGGGGGCCCGGAACCCGTCTCGCCCGCCCGGCGGCCCGGGCGGACCCCCGGGGGCCACCCGGGTCGTGCAGCTGTCACAGCGCAAATTTTTCCCGGCAGAGCTCGAGGCGCTGGTTGCCCACGCCGGATTCCGGGTCACCGAGCGCTACGGCGATTTTTCTTTTCGGCCGCTGGACGGCACCGCCGAGAGCCAGGTCCTGGTCTGCGAACCGACCCCCGGACGGGGTCGTTCCCGGGCCGTCTCCCGATGATCCTCGACGAGGAATTCCCGTTTCTCGTCGAGGATTTACGATCGTTGTGATCGTCGTCGAGAAACCAGTTATCCACAGGGCAATTGTCGTCGGGAACCACCCCTCCTGGACCCGGCCTGGAGGTTCCTCGTCGGAGATCTCTTGCTCCTCCGACGACGTTTTTGGACAATTTTGTGGGGAGTTTGTCAGACCCTTCAGATACCGTGCATTAACCCCAATACCCCCAGGGAGGGTCTGAATTTATGGGTGAGAAGATCTTCAAGACTGGAATCAAGCGCGACAACGACCTGATGTACTACATCAAAGGCGGCGACGTCTGGGCCACGCCCCGGAAGAAGCCGGGCCAGCCGAAGGGCAAGGCGCAGAAGGTCGCGACCGCCGGCATCGAGATGGACTACAGCAAGTACCTCTACTATCTCGATGGCGACGGCGACGTGGCGCGCAAGGAGCGCCAGGTCGGCGGCAGCAAGCGCAAGAGCAAGAAGACCGCTGCCCCCAAGAAGGCGCCGGCCAAGAAGGCTCCCGCGAAGAAGGCCCCCGCCAAGAAGGCGCCGGCCAAGAAGGCTCCCGCCAAGAAGGCGGGCGGCAAGAAGGGCAAGCGGAAGTAGCCGGGCCGTCCGGTAGCTTCCAGGAACCGAGGACCCGCCGACCGGTACCCGCCGACGAGGTCGTGCAGGGTGCCGGGCGTCGGGGACTTCGGGATCCTTCCGAGACGCCTCGCCGAAGGCGACGTGGCCTTGAAGGCGTGCGTCAAGGAAGCCGATCGCGTGGCGCCGTCGCCTGCTCCCGTGGTGGCAGCGGCGCATACGTATCGTTTGCGCGGTGTCGCTCGCGCCTGGGCAACGGATTTGCGGTAGCATTTCCGCCGAGGTGGTGATGCTTCCTTCGCTTTCCCGCGGGTTGCGGCTCGCGCTGGTGCTGGCGCTGAGCGCCGGCTATGTGACATGGCACGGCCACGGCCAGTCGGCGTATGCCGCCAAGGGCGATGACGACGACGAGGGTGGCGGCGACGACGACGACGACAAGTCCGGCAAGGACGCCGACGAGGGCGACGATCCCGACGACAAGGACCAGCCGGCCGTCACCGCCGGCGGGTTGTTCACCATGGCAACCTATCCGGTGAGCGAGCTGCTGCGTCCGCTCACGATCACCCAGAACCTCGGGCAGATGCGGCTCGGCGTCGGAACCGACGTCAGCTCCCTCGGGGCGTTCAGCACCGCCGGTCTGTCACTCGAGGCGGAGTACGGGATCGCCGACAACTTCATGGTGATCGGCGGGTTCACGAGCGCGTACAGCTTCAAACAGTTCGGGTTCTACGGCGGGTTCGAGGGCGCGCTCGTCTACGACCTCGTCGACATCCGGCTCGCGGCCAACGTGCACCGCTTCGCGATCCCGCACATCTGCGGCGCTGACACGCCGGTCCCGGCCGGGTGCATGGACTCGGGGGGCATGCTGTTGCCGATCCCCGATGGCAAGTACGAGGCCGGCAAGACCCAGTTCTCGATCGATCTCGGGTTTCCCTTCCGCTACGCGATCAAGCCGGAGATCGCGATCATCGCGCTCCAGACCTTGATGAGCATCGACGTCAACGCGGTCGCCGGCAACAAGACCACGCCCGACCTCAACCCGTCGATCGGCATCGCGACCAACCCGATTCCCGCGCTGTCGCTCGTCGCATTCGCGCAGCTCCGGATCGTGGACTTCAACACCGATGCCGGCAACTTCCAGGTCCCGGTCACCGGGCGCGTCGAGTTCTCGCCGAGCCAGAAGCTCGACATCGGCCTCGAGTTCACCCTGCTCAACGTCAAGCCGCCGGACCCCCAGAAGCCGTTCGACAACCGCTTCGTCTCGCTCTTTGTCCAGGGCCGCTTCGGAAAATAGCGTGAAGGTTTGCCCCCGATGCTTCACGCGGTTCCCGGATGGCGAGCGCTTCTGCCTCCACGATTCGGCGATCCTTGTCGAGGAGGAGGACATTGCACGGCTAGGCACCTCGATCGGTAACTACCGGCTGGACAAGATCCTCGGCCGCGGCGGGATGGGTACGGTCTACAGCGGCGAGCACATCTACATCAAGAAGCCGGTAGCGGTGAAGGTGCTGCATCCCCAGTTCGCCCGCTACCAGGAGGCGATCCACCGCTTCCTGCGCGAGGCGCGCGCGGCGACGTCGATCAACCACCCCAACATCGTCGACGTCACCGACTTCGGCATCCTCGCCGAGGGTCCGGTGTACTTCGTGATGGAGTACCTCGACGGCAAGAGCCTCGAGGACCTGATCGAGAAGGAGGGCGCGGTCGAGCTCCACCGCGCGCTCAACGTCGCCAACCAGATCGCGCTCGCGCTCGAGGCGGCCCACGCCGTCGGCGTGATCCACCGCGACCTCAAGCCCGACAACATCATGCTGCTGAAGAAGCCGGGCCGGCGCGACCTGCTCCGCATGGCGCCCGATCAATCGTGGATCACCGAGCGCGAGGAGTCGTACGACTTCGTCAAGGTGCTCGACTTCGGCATCGCCAAGGTGCTGGTCCAGGACGAGCTGCTCGCCGAGACCGTGCAGGGCGCGGTGTTCGGCACGCCCGAGTACATGTCGCCCGAGGCCGCGCGCGGCGAGGATGTCGATCACCGCGCCGACGTGTACTCGCTCGGCGTGATCCTGTTCGACATGCTGTGTGGCCGGCCGCCGTTCGAGGCGCCGCAGTCGAGCGAGGTCCTCGCGATGCATATTCACAACAACCCGCCATCGCCCCGGGAGTTCGCGCCGCACCGCGAGATCACCGAGATGGCCGAGGGAGTGATCCTGCGCGCGATGCAGAAGGATGCCGGCCGGCGCTACCAGAACATGTCCGAGTTCCGGCGGGATCTCGCCAATGCGTACGGCTCGATCAGCTATCGCCGGCACGGCGCGGCGGCGCCGGGGTTGAACCCGCGCGGCGAGGAAGCGCGGACCAAGAAGCGCCTCACGGAGGAGCTCGACGAGTGGATCACCGGCGATGCGTCGCGGCTGTCGGTCGAGCAGGCGCGCATGCTGTCGCTGGTCGAGACCGCAGAGAAAGCGTTCACACCTGCCGCGATGTCACCGCAGGAAGCCGAACGGCTCGCCAGCGCGCTGGATCGCGCACTCGACGATGACGAGTAACGCGCACCGTCGTGCACCGAGGTCTCGTAAGGACCGATACGTTCATGATATCGTCGCCCCGCATGTCCGCGAACCAAGCCAATACATCCGGGCAGGTAACACTGCGGCGAGATGTGAAGTTCAACGGAGTGAAGGTGTTCTCTGCGACGATGGTCGCCGACCGCGAGCAGCTCGGCGAGAAGGTCACGTCGTGGATGGGCCACAATCCACAGCTCAAGGTCACCGATATCGTGATCACGCAGTCTTCGGACGAGGCCTTTCACTGCATCGCGATCACGGTGTTCTTCTGGGAAGACGCCCAGCCCCGCAGCCGGTGATTCGACATTGACCCGAACGCTCAACTTCTCCTCCGGACCGGCGACGCTCCCCGAGCCGGTGTTGCGGAAGGCCCAGGCGGCGCTGTGGGACCTCGACGGCTCGGGCATCGGCGTGCTCGAGCACAGCCACCGCGGCGCGGTGTTCGGCGCGGTCCTCGAGCGCACGACCGCGGTGATCCGGGAGGTCGGCGGGATCGGCGACGAGCTCGCGCTCTTGTTCATCACCGCCGGCGCGACCCATCACTTCACGATGGTGCCGCAGAACTTCCTCGGCGAGACCGACACGGTCGACGTCTGCCACACCGGGCTGTGGTCGACCAAGGTGATGGACGAGGCCCGGCGCTACGGCAAGGTCCACGTCGCCTGCGACGGTAGCCCCGCGTTCGACACCACACCCGGCGTGATGACCTACTCGGCGGCGCCGCGCTACGTGCACTACACCAGCAACGAGACGGTCTATGGCACGCAGTGGGCGGCGCCGCCGGCGAACGCTCCTGCGCCGCTGGTCTGCGACGCGTCGAGCGATATCTTCAGCCGTCCCCTGCCGCTCGCCGGCCACGGGCTGATCTATGCCGGGGCGCAGAAGAACCTCGGCCCGTCGGGCATCACGCTCGTGATCGCGCGCAAGGACTTCCTCGCGACGCGCCGCGCCGGGCTGCCGCCGCTCGCCGACTACCAGACCTACGTCCGCGAAGGCTCGATGGCCAACACGCCGAACACGTTCGGCATCTACATGATCGGCGAGGTCGTGGCGTGGATCCGCGACCAGGGCGGGCTGGCCGCGCTCGCGGAGCGCAACGCGGCCAAGGCGCGTCTGCTCTACGACTTCCTCGACGGCAGCCGGGCGTGGCGTCCGCACGCGCGGCCCGGCAGCCGGTCGAACATGAACGTCACGTTCCGCGGCGCGTCGCCGGAGCTCGAGGCCGCGCTGCTCGCGCGGGCGGCAGAGCGCGGCATGAGCGGCCTGGCCGGGCACCGCGCGGTCGGCGGCCTGCGCGCGAGCATCTACAACGCGTTGCCCGAGCACGGCGTGCGCCGGCTGGTCGAGCTGCTCGCCGAGATCGAGCGCGAGCACGGCGAGCCTCGCTAGCAATCCGGCACGCGAGCTTCCAGGTCTGCGTCGTGCCGGTGTGCACCATGAGCAGTTCCTGCCGGAGCGTGCCGTTCCGCACGCGACGCATCGTGGATCGCATCCTGGATCATGTCGTGGAACGTGGGCCGGCGTCGCCTACCCACGATGTACATGGAAGCTGCGAACGCCAGGTCGTCCGGGGTCGATGACCCCGAGCTGATCGGGAACGGAGGCGAGACCGAGCCATCGCGCAACGAGGATTCCGATCGCGACATCGTCCGGCTGATCAACGTCGGCGACCTGACCGCGGCCCTGACCCTGCTGATGCAGCGGCACGGCACCGCGGTGTACCGCTACTGCCGCGAGGAGCTCCACGACCGGACGCTGGCCGACGACGTGCACCAGCAGATCTTCATCCAGGCGTACCGCGACCTGGCGAGGTTCGCGGCGCGCTCGACCCTGCGGACCTGGCTGTTCGCGATCGCCCGGCACCGCGTGCTCGACGCCTCCAAGTCGCGGCGCCGGGCCCAGGCGCACCTCGACGATGACGACGACGCCGATGCCGTGGATCCGACGCCGCCGCCGGGCGAGCGGCTCGACGACGCGCGCCTGCAGCGCACCCTCGTCACCTGCCTCCAAAAGCTCGGAGAGCACGCCCGCGGTCTCCTGATCCTGCGCTACCAGCAAGGCCTCACGTTCGAGGCGCTGGCGGAGATCTTCGGCGACAAGCCGGGCACGCTGCAGGCGCGCGTGATGCGCGTGCTGCCGCTGCTCCGCCGGTGTATCGAGGCGCGAACCGGAGCACGCCTGTGACCGATCCCGGCGACCGATTGACCCGCGCCCTCGCGCAACTGGGTGTCGAGCACGAGCCGCCGCCGGGCTGGGAGGCCCGCGTGCTTCGCGCGATCGCACCGCGGCCACGATCGCCGCGGGTGCGACCTACCAGACCCGCGACGTCGAGGTCCAGTGAGCCGCGGGCGATCGGGCCCGGGTCACCGCGCCACCTCGGCGCGCACCCGCTCGGCGAGCCAGGTGTAGCGCCGCTTGGCGTCGGCGTTGCGGACCGCGAGCGCCACCGCGCGCCGGCTGCCAACCAGGACGACCAGCTTCTTGCCGCGGGTGACCGCGGTGTAGAGCAGGCTGCGCTGCAGCATCATGTAGTGCTGGGTCACCAGCGGGATCACGACCGCGGCGTACTCCGAGCCCTGGCTCTTGTGGACGCTGACCGCGTAGGCGTGGGTCAGCTGGTCGAGCTCGGCGCGCTCGTAGGCGACGAGCCGGCCGTCGAGCTCGACGCTGATCGTGCCGGCGTCGCCGTCGATCGCGGCGATCACGCCGATGTCGCCGTTGAACACCGAGCGGTCGTAGTCGTTGCGCAGCTGCATCACCTTGTCGCCGCGGCGGAACACGCGCTCGCCGCGCGTCAGCTCGGGGCCGCCGGCGGCGGGGTTGAGCCGGTCCTGGAGCGCGCGGTTGAGCGCCGAGGTCCCGAGCTCGCCGCGGTGCATCGGCGCGAGCACCTGGATGTCGGCGATCGCGTCGAACCCGAACCGGCCGGGGATCCGCTCGGCGACGAGCTCGACGATCGTGGCGCGCGCGGCCTCGGCATCGTCGCGCGCGATGAAGTAGAAGTCCGAGGTCGCCGCGGGGGTGTCGAGCGCGGGCAGCTCGCCGTGGTTGATCGCGTGGGCCGAGACCACGATCTGGCTCGCCGCGGCCTGGCGGAAGATCTCGGTCAGCCGGATCACGGTCGCGGCGCCCGCGTCGATCACGTCGGCGAGCACCGCGCCGGCGCCGACCGACGGCAGCTGGTCGATGTCGCCGACCAGGATCAGCTGCGCGCCGGGGCGCAGCGCCGCGATCAGCGCGCTGAACAGCTGGGCGTCGACCATCGAGGCCTCGTCGATCACGAGCAGGTCGACGTCGAGCGGGTTCTCCGGGCCGCGCTGGAACCCGCCCTCGTGGGGCTGGAACTCGAGCAGCCGGTGGATCGTCATCGCGTCCATCACGGTCGCCTCGCCGAGCCGCTTGGCGGCGCGGCCGGTCGGCGCCGCGAGCGCGACCCGGCGGCGGACCAGCCGCGCGAGGTGGACGATCGCCTTGACGATCGTGGTCTTGCCGACGCCGGGGCCGCCGGTGATCACGGTGCACTTGTCGACCAGCGCGGCCTCGACCGCCCGGCGCTGCTGGTCGGCGAGCACGACCCCGGTCACCGCCTCGAACGCGTGGATCGCGGCATGGATGTCGAGCCCCAGGCCGCGCGACGGGGTCCGGATCAGCTGGGCGAGCCGTGCGGCCGATCCGACCTCGGCGTCGTGGGCCCACGGCAGCATCGTGCACGGCCCGCGGTGGCCGAGCAGCTCGCGCACGACCAGCCGGCGGTGCTCGAGCGCGGCGAGCCGCGGCGCGAGCCGGTCGGCCGCCACGCCCAGGAGCTCGGCGGCGGCGGCGATCAGCTCGTCGTCGGGCAGGTGCATGTGGCCGTCCTCGGCGCTGACCTCGAGCGCGTGGAGCAGCCCGGCCTCGAGCCGCTCGGGCGCGTCGCGCGCGATCCCGAGCTTCTCGGCGATCGCGTCGGCGGTGCGAAACCCGATGCCCCAGATCTCGTGGGCGAGGCGGTACGGGTTGGCACGCACCACGTTGATCGCGTCCTTGCCGTACTTCTTGACGATCCGCGCCGCGAACGCCGCCGACACGCCGTGACCGCGCAGGAACACCATGACGTCCTGGACGTGGCGCTGGGCGGCGAACGCGGCGGCGAGCTTGGCCGCGCGGCCCGCGCCGATCCCGGGGACCTCGACCAGGCGCTCCGGCTTGCGATCGATGATCTCGAGCGTGTCCATCCCGAAGTGCCCGACCAGCCGGCGCGCCAGCTCGGGGCCGATCCCCGGGATGATCCCCGAGCCGAGGAAGCGCTCGATGCCGAGCAGCGTCTCGGGCGCGCGCAGCTGGTAGGTCCCGACCCGGAACTGCCGGCCGAACTTGCGATCGTCGACCCAGCGTCCGCGCAGCCGCAGCGGCAGGCCCTCGGTGACTCCGACCAGCTCGCCGACGATCGTCACCGTGGTGTGGTCGGCGGTCGTCAGCCGCGCCACCGTGAAGCTCGATTCCTCGTTGCGAAACACGAAGCGCTCGAGCGTGCCGTCGAGCGTGACGTCATCGGGCGGCGCGGACCCGGGGCCGGGCCCGGCGCTGGGCGCAGTCACGCGGGCATCGTGCGGCGGAGCGGCCACGTCCGCATTATGCCCGGCCCGGGGGCTCCTGCGAGCCCGCGCGGCTCAGTCGCGATTCCGCGATGCAAACAGATCGATGTGCGCATCTCCCAGCCTGGCCTCGACCGCGCCTTCGACGGCGGTCTCGGCCAGGGTGTCGAACACGGCGGCGGCGCTGAACCGGTCGACGCGGTGAGTCAGGTTGACCGTGAGCACGGTGCCGCGCGTGACGAAGCACCGCATCCACGCCGCGTCGCTGTCCGCCGCGTCGTCGTCGGCGAGGACCGCGCGGGCCGAGGCGATCGCGTGCTCGAGGTTCTCGCGCGTCGCGTAGCGATACGTCCCATGAAAGTGAACGACGTCCTGCATGGCGCCGTTGTAACGCGCGGCGGTAGCCGCTTCATCCCAGCGAGGTGACGGTACGGATCACGAGCCGTGCGCGCGCTTGCGAGCTCGGCTCAGTGATGGGCCGAGGTCTTGGCGGTCTTGGCGGGCTTCGCGGTCTTGGCGGTCTTGGCCGCGTTGCCGTCGACGTATTCGACGGCGTCGTCGCAGGTCAGGCTCTCGTACGTCATCAGCGAGTCGCGGTCGCTGAACACGCCGGGGCACTCGGTGAGGCACCGGCTGCGGTCCGCGTCGGCGTGGCCGGGCTTGCACTGGACGTAGTGCGCGCAGGCGCCGTCGCAGGTGCCGGTCAGCTGCGGGCCGGCGAGGTTGCGGACGATGCAGCCGGACATCGGCATCGCCGCGGCGATGGCGAGCCCGAGCACCGTCGCGGCCCACGGCGAGCGCCATCGCACCGGCCTCGGGCACGGCCGGGTCAGGCACGGCCGGGTCCGGCGCGGCCGGCTCACGCCACGCCTCCGTGGCGCCCGGCGCCGCCCGCGAACCGCTGGGCCCCGGCGACGCCCTCGGCGAGCGCACGGCTGCCGAGCTCGAGCTCGAGCGCGAGGGCCTGGTCGAGCGGCAGATCGTGCTGCAGGTACGCGCTCATCCGATCGGCGCGCATCGCCGTCTGCGGCAACGCCGCGAGCTGGTGGGCGAGCTGGCGCGCGGCGGCGAGCGACTCGCCGCGCGGCACCACGCGGTTGACCAGACCGATCGCGAGCGCCTCGTCGGCGTGCACCGGTCGGCCGGTCAGGATCAGGTCGAGCGCGCGCGACAGCCCGATCAGCCGGGGCAGGCGGATCGTGCCGCCGTCGATCAGCGGGACGCCGAACCGGCGGCAGAACACGCCGAGCACCGCGTCGGCATCGGCGACCCGCAGATCGCACCACAGCGCGAGCTCGAGCCCGCCGGCGACCGCGTGGCCCGAGATCGCGGCGATCACCGGCTTGCCGAGCACCATCCGCGACGGCCCCATCGGACCGTCGCCGTCGGGCGCGACCCGGTTGAACGCGCCGCCGGCCGTGGCATTGCCGGCCTCGGTGGCCGTGGCGAGGGCTTTCAGATCCGCGCCGGCGCAGAACGTGCCGTGATCGCCGTACAGCACCGCGACGCGGGCCTCGGGATCGGCGTCGAACGCGCGAAACGCCGCGGCGAGCTGCTCGGCGGTGGCGCGATCGACTGCGTTCTTCACCGCGGCGCGATCGAGGATGACAGTGGTGACGGGACCCTCGCGCTCGATACGAACCACGGTCCGCGCAGTGTAACTGAATTCGCTGGGCTGCCCATCGCGATCTGCGCCGCCGGCGCACTACGGAGACATCGGATCTCCGACGCAGGCAACCTCGATCACGCTGGTCGGCCGCGCGCACCGAGAGCGCCGACCGTGCCGATCAACGTCGCGAGCCAGGTCGACCTCGCTGGTTCCGCGGGGATGGTGCGGCGCGTTGCGAAATGTGTAGCCCGGACGCATCGGTTTCGGGCCATGGTTAGGTTAGTGGCGTGACCGACACACCGATGAGCTCGATCAAGGTGTTGCTGGTCGAGGACGACGAGCGCCTCGCCCAGCTGACCGCGCGCTACCTCGAGTCGCACGGCGTACTGGTGACGATCGCGGTGACCGGCACCGAGGGCCAGGTCGAGGCGCTGCGCCGGCAGTATGATTGCATCGTGCTCGACGTCATGCTCCCCGGCCGCGACGGCATCGAGGTCACCCGCGAGCTCCGCGGCCGCACCGACGTGCCGATCGTGATGGTCACGGCGCGCACCGAGGAGGCCGACCGCGTGCTCGGTCTCGAGGTCGGCGCCGACGACTACGTGACCAAGCCGTTCTCGCCCCGCGAGCTCCTGGCCCGGATCCGGGCCACCGTGCGCCGGGTCCGCGGTCAGGCCGGACCGACCCAGCAGACCGTCCAGGTCGGCGGCCTGGTGCTCGATCCCCAGAAGATGACGGTCACGCTCGACGGCAACCCGATCGACGTCACGGCCTACGAGTTCTCGATCCTGCGCGCGCTCGCCCAGCGCCCGGGCCGCGTGCTGTCGCGCGAGCAGCTGCTCGATCTCGCCAAGGGCTCGGCCGAGCTCAGCTTCGACCGCTCGATCGACGTCCACGTGTCGCGGCTGCGCGCCAAGCTCGGCGACGACAGCCGCAACCCGAAGATCCTGAAGACCGTGCGCGGCGCGGGCTACCTGCTCGCCGGAGGCGATGTTTGAGCGAGCACGGCGCCGGCCCGCCGCCGCGGCGGCGCCTGGTCTATCGGGTCTATGGCTTCGTCGCCGTGCTCGCGATCGCGATCATGGCGGCGCTCTTGATCCTGCCCCGCTACACCCGCTCGCCGCGCTACCTCGAGCCCCACGCCGCGCTCGCGCAGTACCTGATCGAGCGCTGGTCGCTCAAGAACGACCACGAGCTCGACGATGTGATGGCGCGGATCGAGCCCCGGCTGCGCGGCAAGCTGTCGCTGTTCGACGCCGGCGGCCACCTGCTCCGCACCAACATCGAGCCGGCGCTCGACGCGCCGACCGAGGCCGAGCGGCGCCAGCTCGCCGACAACAAGTGGGCACTGGACTGGGGCCGGATCGTGGTGCGCAGCGACGATGGCTCGATGATCGGGGTCTACGCGCCCGACCGGCCGGGGTTTCCGTGGAGCTACGTGCTGCCGCTCGGCGCGATGATCCTCGTGCTGGTCGGCATCGCGTCGGTGTGGTTCTCGCGCCGGCTGGCGCGGCCGCTCGACCAGCTCGCCGTCGCCGCGCGCCGGTTCGGCGCCGGCGACACGACCGCGCGCGCCCACCTGACGCTCGCCGACGAGGTCGGGGACGTCGGCCGCGCGTTCGACGAGATGGCCGACCGCACCGCCATGGTGCTGCACTCGCAGCGCCAGCTGATGGGCGACGTGTCGCACGAGCTGCGCACCCCGCTGGCCCGGATCCGGGTCGCGCTCGAGCTCGCCGCCGAGGACCCGGTCGCCGCCAAGGACGTGCTCGCCGACGTCGGCGCCGACCTCGACGAGATCGACCAGCTGATCGGGGACATCCTGACCACGGCCCGGCTCGACGGCGAGCACACCAAGATCGATCGCGAGCCGACCTCGGTCGGCGAGCTGGTCGATCGCGCGACCCGTCGGTTCACCGCGCGTCACCCCGGGCGCGCGCTGCAGCGCCCGCAGGGCGCGCCGGGCGATGACCGCGCGATCGAGTGCGATCCGGTGCTGCTGCGCCGCGCGCTCGACAATCTGCTGGACAACGCCGCCAAGTACTCCGAGCCCGACACGCCGGTCGCGCTCGCGGTCCAGCCCAACGGCCGCTCGGTCGCGTTCGAGATCATCGACCGCGGCATCGGCATGTCACCCGCCGAGCTCGACCGCGCGTTCACTCCGTTCTGGCGCGCCGACGGCAGCCGGACCCGCAAGACCGGCGGGGTCGGCCTGGGCCTGGCGCTCGCCCGGCGCATCGCCCGGGCGCACGGCGGCGACGTCACCCTGGCGTCGCAGCCCGGGCAAGGTACGACCGCTCGCCTCGAGGTCCCGCTGAGCTAGCGACGATCCGGCGCAACAAACCGCAACAAGCGAGCAACTTCCGGTTCGTACCGAGGTATCACCTTGGCTAACGTGCAGGCAAAACGCTGGGTCCCCCGGATCATCGTGCTCGTGCTCGCGGTCGGCGCGGTGGCGTTCGTCATCGTCAAGAAGCCGTGGGCCAAGAGCGATGACCCGATCTCGTTCGCGACGGTGACGGTGGCCAAGGGCAACATCGCCGCCCAGGTCACCGCCAACGGCACCCTGTCGGCGGTCGGGACCGTGCAGGTCGGCGCCCAGGTGTCGGGCCGCGTAGTCGAGCTGCACGCCGACTTCAATGACAAGGTCAAGAAGGGCCAGGTGATCGCCAAGCTCGACGAGTCGGTGCTCAAGGCCCAGATCGACCAGGCGTCGGCCAGCCTCGCGCTCGCCGCCGCCAACGTCAACAAGGCCGAGGTCGCGCTCGCCGACGCCGATCGCCAGTACAAGCGCCAGAAGACGCTGCAGGACCAGCAGCTGGTCGCCGGCGCCACCGTCGAGACCGCGCAGGTCGCCTACGACACCGCCCGGGCCGCGCTGGTCGCCGCCCGCGCGAGCCAGGCCCAGGCGGCCGCGAACCTGGCGCAGGCCAAGCTGAGCCAGTCGTACGCGACGATCTACTCGCCGGTCGACGGCGTGGTGCTGTCGCGCGCGGTCGACGTCGGCCAGACCGTCGCGGCCTCGCTGCAGGCGCCGGTCCTGTTCACGATCGCCGAGGACCTCGCCCGCATGCAGATCGACACCGCGGTGTCCGAGGGCGACGTCGGCCGGCTGACCGAGGGCATGAAGGCGACGTTCACGGTCGACGCGTTCCCCGGCCGGCAGTTCTCCGGCGTCGTGCGCCAGGTCCGCAACGCGCCGACCACGACCCAGGGCGTCGTGACCTACGACGCGGTGATCGACGTCGATAACTCGGACAAGTCGCTGCGCCCCGGCATGACCGCCAACGTCACGTTCGTGCTGGCGCAGGTCGCCGACGCGACCAAGATCCCCAACGCCGCGCTGCGGTTCAAGCCGACCCGCGAGCAGATCATGGCCGTCATGGCCCAGTTCGGCGGCGCCGGATCGGGTCGCTGGGGCGGCTCGGGCGGGTCCGGTGGCTCGGGCGGACGCCGGCGCGGCGACGGCAGCGGTGGCCCGGGTGGCTCCGGTGGTCCGGGTGGCGCCGGAGCTCCGGGCGGCCGGGGCGCCGACGGCGCCGGTGGTCCGGGCGGCCAGGGCACGCGCGAGCCGAGCGACCGCAAGCGGCTGTTCAAGCTGGTCGACGGCCGGCCGGTCCCGGTGCTGGTCAAGACCGGCCTGACCGACGGCTCGTCGACCGAGATGGTCGAGGGCGACCTCAAGCCGGGCGACCAGCTGATCACCGAGATCAACGGCCTGCCTGCCGCCCCGGCCCGCAAGATCGGAGCGTTCTGATGACGGCGCTGATCGAGATGCGCGGCATCGAGCGGACCTACGTGATGGGCGACAACCTCGTCCACGCGCTGCGCGGCGTCGACCTCACGATCGAGGCCGGCTCGTCGATCGCGATCATGGGGACCTCGGGCTCGGGCAAGTCGACGATGATGAACATCATGGGCTGCCTCGACCAGCCCAGCCGCGGCAACTACCTGCTCAACGGCAAGGACGTGGCGCGGCTGTCGCGCACCCAGCTCGCCGACGTCCGCGGCCGGATGATCGGCTTCGTGTTCCAGAGCTTCAACCTGCTGTCGCGGACCTCCGCGCTCGAGAACGTCGAGATGCCGCTGATGTACCAGGGCGTTCACGGCCGCGAGCGCCACAAGCGCGCGATGCGCGCGCTCGAGCAGGTCAACCTCGCCGATCGCGCCGATCACCACTCGAGCCAGCTCTCGGGCGGCCAGCAGCAGCGCGTCGCGATCGCCCGGGCGCTGGTCGGGGAGGCGCCGATCATCATGGCCGACGAGCCGACCGGCAACCTCGACAGCCGGACCTCGTACGAGGTCATGGCGATCCTCCAGGGCCTGGTGGACCAGGGCAAGACCGTGATCCTCGTAACCCACGAGTCCGACATCGCGGCCTACGCGTCGCGCGTGGTCACGCTGCGCGACGGGCTGATCATCGACGACAAATCCCAGACGCCGGTCAAGGCGGAGGTGGCCGCATGAACGTCTTCACCACCCTCAAGCTCGCGCTGCGGGCGCTGTGGCGCAACAAGGTCCGCTCGTCGCTGACCATGCTCGGCATCGTGTTCGGCATCGGCGCGGTGATCGCGATGGTCGCCGGCGGTCAGGGCGCGCAGCAGGCGGTCAAGGACGTGTTCCAGAGCCTGGGCACCAACGTGCTGATCCTGTCGAACGGCTCGCAGCGCAGCTTCGGCGCCGCGGGCGGCGCGGGCTCGCGGCAATCGCTGACCTGGGACGACCTGAAGGCGCTCGAGACCGGCGAGATCTCCAGCATCAAGTGGGTCGCGCCGATGCTGCAGACCCGGACCCAGGTCGCGTCCGAGGACGCCAACTGGAACACCAGCGTGGTCGGCACCACCGCGATCTGGTTTCAGATCCGCAACTGGCCCGCGGTCCAGGGCAACGTGTTCGACGAGGACACCGGCAACGGCAACGCCAAGGTCGCCGTGATCGGCAAGACCGTCTCGACCCAGCTCTACGGCGGGACGAACCCGGTCGGCCAGACGATCCGGATCGCGGGTCAACCCTACGAGATCGTCGGCGTGCTCGCGTCCAAGGGCCAGGGGCCGATGGGCGACTACGACGACACCCTGATCATCCCGGTCAAGACCTACGAGCAGAAGATCGAGAAGGGCCTGGCCAAGTACATCAAGGGCCAGGTGCTGATCTCGATGACCAGCGACGACCTCGCCGTGCGCACGATGGCCGACGTCACCGCGCTGCTCCGCGATCGCCACAAGCTCGACGCTGCCGATGAGGACGACTTCCGGATCCGCAACCCGGCCGAGTTCGCCCAGGCCCAGCAGGACTCGACCCAGCGGATCGCGACGCTCCTGGCGATCGTCGCCGCGGTGTCGCTGTTCGTCGGCGGCATCGGCGTCATGAACATCATGCTGGTCAGCGTGATCGAGCGCACCCGCGAGATCGGGATCCGGATGGCGGTCGGCGCCAAGCCGATCGACGTCATGACCCAGTTCCTCGTCGAGTCGCTCGTGCTCGCGGCGGTCGGCGGCGTGCTCGGCCTGGCGCTCGGTGCCGGCGCCGCCAAGTACATGGCCGGCTACTTCGGCTGGCCGTTCTTCTTCCCGGCGGCCACCGCGGCGATCGCCTTCGCGGTCGCGGGCGGCGTCGGTGTGGTGTTTGGACTGTATCCGGCGATCCGCGCGTCGCGGCTCGATCCGATCACGGCCCTGAGGTACGAGACATGAAGTGGTCCTCCTTGATGGCGCTGGCGGTCACCGCCGGCACCGCCGCGGCGCAGCCCGGCGCGCAGCCGCCCCCCAACCCCGCACCCCCGATGCCGGCCGCGCCGACGCCGGCCGCGCCCGGCGGTCCGGATCCGGCCGGCCCGACGACCAGCGCCGCCCCGGAGGTGCTGACCCTCGAGCGCGCGATCGAGATCGCGATGCGGCAGCAGCCGAGCCTGCGCCAGACCCGCGCCCAGGCCGAGGTGGCGCGCGCCCGCGTCGAGCTGTCGCGCGTCGGCACCCGTCCGATCGTCGCGCTCGACGCCACCGCCGGCGTCAGCTCGGGGCGCAACGCCACGGTGCTCGTGCCCGGCGGCACCGTCACCGGCGGCGGTGGGAGCTTCTTCAGCCACTCCGAGTCGACCGGCCTGGGCGCGTCGGCGAGCTGGCGGCTGTTCGACTTCGGCCAGACCGCGGCCAACATCCGCGCCGCCGAGCTCAGCGCCGAGGCCGCCGACGCCGCGGTCGGCACCACCACGCTCGACATCCGCACCAACGTCGAGACCTCGTACCTCGAGGCGGTCGCCCGCCGCCGGCTGGTCCAGGTCGCCGAGGCGACGGTCAAGAGCGAGGACGCCCACCTCGATCAGGCCCGGCGGTTCGTCGCCGCCCAGGCCAAGGACCCGATCGAGGTCGCGCAGGCCCAGTCGCGCGACGCCAACGCGCGCTCGGCGCTGGCCCAGGCGCAGAGCAACGAGGCGATCGCGCTGGCCAACCTGCGCTCGGCGATCGGCTGGGTCGATCCGGCCAACGCGCCGATCGTCTCGGCGAGCTGGCCGACGCCCGCCCAGGCCGATCCGCCTCCGCTCGCCGCGCTGGTCGACACCGCGCGCAAGTCGCGCCCCGAGATCGTCCAGCTCGACCGCGAGCTCGCCGCGGCCGACGCCAGCCTGGAGGCCGCGCGCGCCGAGCGCCGGCCGGTGCTGTCGGCCAACGCGCAGACCCAGTGGTCGCCGGCCACCGGCAACTGGAGCCCCGAGCCGAGCTGGAGCGCCGGGCTGTCGCTGTCGTGGAACCTGTTCGACGGCGGCCGGTCCGCCGCCGACAGCCGGATCGCCCAGGCCAACCTGCAGGGCGCGGCCGCCGCCCGCGACGCGCTGCTGGTGTCCTTGACCTCGCAGCTCGACTCGGCGCGCGCGCAGATCGTCGCCAACCGCGCCAACGTCGCGGCATCGACCGAGGCGGTCTCGGCGGCGCGCGCGCAGCTCCAGCTCGCCGAGGCGCGCTACACCCAGGGCCTGGGCAGCCAGATCGAGCTCGCCGACGCGCAGACCGCGGTCACCACCGCGCAGGGCAACCTCGTGCAGGCCGAGTTCCAGCTCGCCACCGCCTGGGCGCAGCTCCACCGGGCCACTGCGCGCTAGCGGCCTTCGAATCCTGATACGTCGGCCGACACAGCCATTTTCCTTCGGCCGGAAAAATACGCTGTTCAAACGCAGCGCGGCTTACGGTCTCGATACGATCTGATATCCGGCGAAAACACCTTCGGAATCTCCGGTGACGATCTGGTAGATCAGAAGTCTGACGTCGGGAGCTGGTCAGATGGCTGGAGCACAGGCCGTGTCGCCGGAGACTTCGCGCGGTGACATCACGAGGCACCTGCTGGCGTGGCGCGCGGGCGACGAGCGCGCGGCCGCCACCGCATTCTCGGCGCTGTACACCGCGCTGCGCCGGGCGGCGGAGCGCGCGCTGTCGGCCGAGCGCCCCGATCACACGCTCGGCTCGGCCGGTCTGGTCAGCGAGGCATTCGTTCGCCTGCTCGAGCAGAAGCACGTCGAGTGGCGCAGCCGCGAGCACTTCATCGCGATCGCGGCGCAGATGATGCGCCGGATCCTGATCGACCACGCGCGCGGGCGCAGCACCGCCCGGCGCGGCCACGGCGTGCCCGCGCTGCCGCTCGCCGAGGCGGCGCTGGTTCCGATCGACACGCTCGACGAGCTGGTCGCGATCCACGACGCGCTCGAGGCGCTGGCCGCGGTCGACCCCGCGCAGAGCGAGATCGTCGAGCTACGGTTCTTCGGCGGCCTGACCCACGAGGAGATCGCGCGCTACCTCGGCGTGTCGCTGGCCACGGTCGAGCGCCGCTGGCGCCTGGCGCGCGCCTGGCTGTATCGCAGGCTGCGGGGCGCGGCCGCGTGACCGGCGACGCGCCGTGGTCCGAGATCGAGCGCGAACAGATCGAGCGGCTGTTCGAGCTCGCGCTCGGGCACGCCCCGGCCGAGCGCGCGGCGGTGCTCGCGCAGGCCTGCGGCGATCCGGCGGTGCGGCGCGAGGTCGAGTCGCTGCTGGCCGCCGATGCCCAGGCCGACGGCTTCCTCGAGCCGGCGCTGCCCCCGGCGCGCGGCAGCGAGCCCCGGATCGGACACTACCGCCTGCTGCGCAAGCTCGGCGAGGGCGAGACCAGCAGCGTCTACCTCGCGGCGCGCGACGACGACGAGTACCACCAGCACGTCGCGATCAAGCTGATCCGGCCGGGCATGGACTCGGAGCAGATCCTGCAGCGCTTCCACCAGGAGCGCCAGATCCTCGCCAGCCTGAGCCACCCGCACATCGCGCACCTGCTCGATGGCGGCAGCACGCCCGCGGGACAGCCGTACTTCGTGATGGAGTACGTCGACGGCGAGCCGATCGACGTGCACTGCGAGCACCGCGCGCTGCCGCTCGCGCGCCGGCTCGAGCTGTTCGGCCTGGTCTGCCAGGCGGTGCACGTCGCCCACAGAAACCTCGTGGTGCACCGCGATCTCAAGCCCGGCAACATCCTGGTCGACGCCGAGGGCGCGCCCAAGCTCGTCGACTTCGGCATCGCCAAGCTGCTGGATCCGGAGCTGTTCGGCCGCGAGCGCGCGCGGGTCCGGGTCGAGCCGACCGCCGCGGTCGCCCGGCTGATGACGCCGCACTACGCCAGTCCCGAGCAGGTGATGGGCAAGCCGGTCAGCACCGCCAGCGACGTGTACTCGCTCGGCGTCGTGCTCTACAAGCTCCTGACCGGCCGCCGGCCTTACGAGCTCGGGTCGCAGTCGCTGCACGAGATCGAGCGCGTGGTCTGCGAGTCGACCCCGCCGCCGCCGAGCGCCGTGCTGCGCGCCGAGCGCCGCGGCCGGCTGCCGCGCGATCTCGACAACATCGTCGGGATGGCGATGCGCAAGCAGCCGGAGCGCCGCTACGCGTCGGCCCAGGAGCTGGCCGACGACCTCCGGCGCTGCCTCGAGCGCCGCCCGGTGGTCGCGCGGCGCGACACCCTGGGCTATCGCGCGTCGTCGTTCGTGCGCCGCAACACCGGCGCGGTCGCCGCCGCGGCGGTGATCTTCCTGTCGGTCCTCGGCGGCGCGGTCGCGACCACCTGGCAATGGCGGCGCGCGGTCGCCGAGCGCACCCGCGCCGAGACCCAGCGGATGACCGCCGAGCACACTCTGAGCTTCGTGGTCGATCTGTTCCACGCGCCCGATTCGCCGGTCGCTGTGCACGACGTCACCGCGCGCGAGCTGCTCGACCGCGGCGCCGCCCGGCTGCACGACGACGCGCGGCAGCCGCCGCAGATCCGGGCCGCGCTGACCCACACCCTCGGCGTGGTGTACCGCAACCTCGGCGATGACCGGCACGCGGCCGAGCTGCTCGAGCAGGCGGTGGCGCTGCGCCAGGCGGTGCGCGGCGGCGAGCTCGAGCTCGCGGATAGCCTCTACCAGCTCGCGCTGGTCGACCGCGATCACCGCACGTCGGACTCGACCGAGTCGCTGCTGCGCCGCGCGCTGGCGATCCGGACCCGGCTCCTGGGCGGCGATGACCTGTCGGTCGCCGACGTGCTCGAGGAGCTCGCCAATCGCAGCGCGCGGACGATGCGCGAGGCCGACGACGGCTACCGCCGCGCGCTCGACATCCGCCGTCACCACCTCGGCGACAACGATCCGCGGCTGGTCGCCAGCGTCGCGGGCATGGCGGGCCGCTACAGCGCCAGCGCGCGCTACGACGAGGCCGAGGCGCTGATCCGCGAGGCGATGGCGATCCGCGGCCGCGCCGCGGGTCCCGAGCCGTGCCACGCCGGAGACGACGCGCTGTACAACGAGCTCGGGATCCTGCGCTATCGCGAGGGTTACCTCGGCGACGCGGAGCAGTACACCGACGTGGCGATCGCGTGCCTGCAGCGCGAGCTCGGGCCCGATCACGTCGCGGTCGCCGACAACATGGCGATCCGCATCCGGATCTGGACCGCGCAGGGTCGCTACGCCGAGGCCGAGGCGCTCGCGCGGCACGGCCTGATCCGGCGGCGCGCGCTGCACGGCGACCACAGCGCGGCGGTCGACAACGCGCTGTACCACCTCGGGCACGTGCTCTACGAGCGCGGCGAGCTCGCCGAGGCGACCGCGCTCGAGACCACGGCGCTGACCATGCGGACCGAGCGCTACGGCCGGATCCACGACTCGGTCGCCGAGAGCCTGATGGCGCTCGGCGACATCCAGCTCACCGGCGGCGACGCGACCGCCGCGGAGGCGTCGTACCGCGAGGCCGTCGCGATCTGGCGGACGACCCTGGGCGACGATCACCCGAGCGTGGCCGAGGTCATGCGCGGCCTCGCCGAGGCGCTCGCGGCCCAGGACCGGCGCGCCGAGGCCCAGACCCTGGCCGCGGACGCCCTGGCGCTGCAGCGCCGGCGGCTGCGCCCCGGCCACCCCGCGATCGCGACCACGCTCGCGGCGCTGGCCGGCATCTCCGCGGCCGGGGCGCCGGCGGCCGCCGAGCCGATGCTGCGCGAGGCGCTGGCGATCCGGCGCGCCGCGCTCGGCCCGGAGCATCCGTACACCGCGCGCGCGGAGAGCGAGCTCGGCGATTGCCTGGCACGGCAGCGCAGGCGAGCCGAGGCCCTGCCGCTGCTCCGCCACGGCGCCGGCACCCTGGCGGCGCAACTGGGCGAGCACCATCCCCAGCGCCGGCTCGCCCGGACCCGGCTCGAGCTCGCAGAGCCAGACCGCCGCGACGATTAGCCCTGGGTTTCGTGACGGGTTCGGACGCGCGTTGCCGCGTTGGAGGGGCGAGTGCTTCTTCGAACCAAGACGGAGGCACCGCGGTCAGCGAGACGTTGAGATCGGTCGCCGCCACGAGCGGCTCTGCTGCGCCTCGGGCCACACCATCGTCAATGGCGCCTGCTCGCCGTGAGCTAGCAGTCGTCGCCGAACATCTCGCTGAACGCGACGTCGAAGCCAAAGCCGATGTCGAAGTACCACACCGGCCGCGAGCCGTTGGAGCGGTAGCCGAGGCTGCCGACCGCGTTGTGCGACGGCGCCTTGCGCGCGATCGCCTTCTTCCACACGCCGGCGGCGCTGCACCGCGGCACCGCGACGACGTGTTCCTTGGCGCAGTCGGCGAAGTCGATCGGCATCATCTCGACGCCGTCGGGCTCGGCCATGATGCGGAACTCGCACTTGAAGTCGTGGCGCGCGGCGCCGAGCGGCTGCTTCGGATCGCGCTTGCCGCGCGACGGGGAGATGAAGCGCAGGTCGATGTCGCCGTGCTCGGACGCCAGGGTCGCCAGCTTGAGGTTGGCGCGGCCGTCGGGGCCCACGCCGCTGGCGTCGATCCGGATCAGCTGGGCATCGGGGATCGCCTGGCGGGCCTGGGCGATCGCCCACGGGATGAAGGCGGTGACGTCGACGTGCTCGGGGTCGTAGCCGCTCGGCGGAGCGATGCTGTGGTTGGTGATCCAGGCACCGGCCGGTGGCGGCGGTGGTGGCGGTGGATCAGGGGCCTCGGCCCGCGGCGTACGCGCGGCGGGGTCCGGTGCCTCGATGCCGGGGATGCCCTGCTGGGCGATCTCCTGCAGCCGCTTCATCCGCTCCTTGGGCGGCAGCTTGGACAGGCCGCGATAGGCCGCGAGCCGCTTCTGCTGATCGAGCGGCAGCGCCTTGATCATCTTCTCGAGCTGCTCGAGCTGCTCGGCCATCGGATCGGCCGCTGGCTTGCCGGCCGCCGGCGGTGTGTCGTCGCTGTCGCCGTCGTCCTTGTCGCCGGTCTTGTCGCCGGTCTTGTCGCCGGTCTTGTCGCCATCGTCGTCGGATCTCGCGGACCCCGGCGTCCCGCCCGCCCAGATGTCGTGCTTGCCGGTCCCGCCGGCCGAGCCGGTCGCGGTCACCGGCTCCGCGCCGGAGCCCGCCGCGCCGGAGCCGGGATCCTTAGCGGCGCTGCCACCGCCGCGGCCGCCGCCGGCGAGCACCGCCGCCGCTGTGATGCCGCCGCCGACCACCGCGATCGCCGCCAGCGCGAGCCAGGTCTTCCTCGACGATGACTTCGCGCCGCGGGTGACCTGCCCGGCGGACACGGTGGAGAGCTGGCCGATCTGCGGGCCCTGGGGGGCCTGGGGGCCCTGGGGCGGCTGCGGTGCCGGCGTCGGCGGCCGCGAGCCCTGCCCGGACCAGCTCGCCGGCGGGGTCGGTGCCCAGCCGGCGCCCGACGGCCGCGCCGCCGGCGGGGTCAGCGGCCGCCACTGGTCCGGCGGCAGGTGCGCGGTGGCGTGCTGCAGCGCCATGCTCATCGCCATCGCCGACGCGAACCGCTGGTCCGGCGGCTTGGCGAGTGCGGTCAGGATCACCTGCTCGAGCTCGGGCGGCATGTCGGGCCGCAGCGCGCGCGGCGGTGGCGGGGGTGCCTCGACGTGCATGCGGAGCAGATCGAACAGCGCCTCAGCCAGGAACGGCTTCCGGCCGGTGGCGCACTCGAACAGGATCACGCCCATCGCGTAGAGGTCGGCGCGGTGATCGACCACGCGTCCCGCGGCCTGCTCCGGCGACATGTAGTGCGGCGTGCCGAGCAGCGAGCCGGTGCGGGTCGACGTGTTCGTGACGTCGGACAGCTTGGCGATGCCGAAGTCGAGCACCTTGGGCCGCCCCGACGGCGCGACGAACACGTTGTCCGGCTTGAGGTCCCGGTGGACGATGGCCTTGGCGTGCGCGGCGCCGAGCGCGTCGAGCACCTCGGCCGCGAGCCGGGCGATCCCGCCGAGCGCCAGCGGCGCCTGCTGCGCGATCGCGTGATCGATCAGCGCCGAGAGCGGTGCGCCGTCGAGGTACTCCATGATGATGTAGGGCCGGCCGTCCGGCAGCGTCGCGAGGTCGAGCACGTTGACGATGCTCTCGTGCCGGATCAGGTTGACCGCCTTGGCCTCGGCGAAGAACCGCTCGACCAGATCGCGGCGGTCCGAGCACTCGCGCGACAGGACCTTGATCGCGACGCGGCTGCCGATCGTCGGGTGCACGCCCTTGTAGACCCGGCCCATGCCGCCGATCCCGAGCAGACGCGCGACGCGATACGCGCCGATCGTCGTGCCGAGCAGCACGTCCTCGCCGATCGGCGACAGCGGCGACCCGTCGGCGGGACAGTGGCCCTGGGCCGGCTGGGTCGAACCGCACTCGGCGCACACGAACATCGCGGGAGCGTAACACGCGCATCCGGACGCCGGCCACGCGCGAGAACGGCCTGCGGAGCGGCAGCGGGCGCGTGCTAGAGTCGCGCGCGTTCACGCCGCCTTCCAGCCGGAGCACGCCATGATCAAGGTGACTGTCCTGTACCCCAATGCGCCCGAAGTCAGGTTCGACATGACGTACTACGTGACGCATCACCTGCCGATGGTGCGTGACCGCTGCGGGCCCGACTGCCGCAGCATCTCCGCCGAGAGCGGGCTGGCAGGCGGCGAGGCAGGCGCGCCGGCGCCGTACATCGCCGTCGGGCACCTCACGTTCGATTCCGTCGCGGCCTTCCAGAAGGCGTTCGGCCCGAACGCGCCGGAGATCCTCGCCGACATTCCCAACTACACCAACGCCAGCCCGATCATCCAGATCAGCGAGATCGCCCTCTAGCAGATCGGCGGCCAGGTTCGGCACGCGCCGCGTGACCCGACGCCGGCATCGCGCTCGACGCCGCGTCGACCTGTTCAAGGCCGTGCAAAACCGATCCTGTCCTGTCCGGGTTCCGGCCGGTATCCGGACGGCTGTCCGGGATCCGGCCAAAGCCCGGACGTGAGCGGTGCTGCCGGTCGCGCGGGGAACGGGCGGCTACGAGGGCGCCCGGCGGTCCAAGACGGCGGTGGCTCGACGAGGATCGGCGCGAGGCCCAGGCCGCCGATCGCGGCTGGGGCCCTGCACGGCACAGCGCCGCAACCTCGGCGCACGATGGAACGCCACTTGCTGCACGTCGCGCCATGACCCCCGTGATGGATGCTCCCGAGGCGATCTCGAACCAAGGTTTTCCGCCGCTCGCGGTCGCCGAGCTGCTCGCCGAGCTCACCGATCGGCCGCGCGAGCGGCTGTGGCGAAGCGGCTCGCAATCGATCGGCGACGCCGAGCTGATCGCGCTGGTGCTCGGCACCGGCATCCGCGATCGCCCGGTGCTCGAGGTCGCGGTCGAGCTCGTGCGATCGGCCGGCGGCCTCGCGGCGCTGTCGCGAGCCTCGCCGCACGAGCTCGCGCAGGTCGCCGGCATCGGCCCGGCGCGCGCGGCCCGGCTGTCCGCGGCGTTCGAGCTCGGCCGCCGCGCGATCGAGATCGTCCAGCATCGCCGCGCGCTCGGCTCGGCCGCCGATGTCCACCGCTGCATCGCGCCGCGCCTCACCGGCGTGTCGCAGGAGGTGTTCTTCGTGATCGGCATCGACATCCGCAACCGGCAGCTCGACGTCGTCGAGGTCGCGCGCGGCAGCCTCGCCCACGTCGACGTTCACCCGCGCGAGGTGTTCCGCCCGCTGGTCCGGATGGCCGCGGCCGGCGGCGTGCTCGCGCACAACCACCCGTCCGGCGATCCGACGCCGAGCCCCGAGGACTGCATGCTGACCTTCCGGCTGCGCGAGGCCGGCCGCCTGCTCGGCATCCCGATCGTCGATCACGTGGTGATCGGCGGCCGATCGTTTCGCTCGATCGCCGAGTGGCTGGGCACCGACTTCTGACCGCATCGTCAACGGTCCCCGTGCGCGGACGCACGGCGGTGCGCGGCTGTCGCACCCCGGCGAGCGCGGTCGCGCGATTGACCGCCGGCATCCACGAAGACTACGGTGCCCAGCACTCCAGGAGGTCCGTCATGCGATCCCGGTTGCTGTCCCATCCTCGCTCGGTCGCGCTCGCGGCCGCCGGCGCCCTCGTGCTCGTCCTCGTCCTCGTCGTCGGTGCCGCAGTCGCCGCGCCGACCGTCGGCTCGCCCAACACCGCGACCGCCGATCCGCCGATCGCGGTGCCGAGCACGACGCCGTGCGTGGTGCCGCTGTTCGCCGGCGTGACCTTCGCCGACTTCTCGCCGAAGCCGTTTGGCTTCGCGCCGCCGGCGGCGTGCCCGGGGCCGTGGGCCAAGGTCGTGCTCGCCGCCGACTTCTCGGTCACCGCCGGCCGGCAGTTCGATCGCACGGCGAGCATCTGGCTCGGCGGCGCCAACCTGTACTTCGGCACCACGGCCGAGCCGTCGCGGACGGTGAGCCCGTCGTGGCACATCGAGAACGACCTGACCGACTACAGCCCGCTGTTCGCGGCGCGGCAGGCGGGCATGGTCCAGCTCGACAACCTGGTCAACGACACGTTCACCGGCGTGCTGTCGGGCGCGGCCGAGCTGCGGTTCTACCCCGTCCCGCGGCACGCCGAGGCGCCGCGCGCCGCGGATGCCGTGCTGCCGCTGTCGGCCGGCCCCAGCGGCGGCACCGTCGCGCTGGACACCACCGCGAGCACGCTGGCGCGGACGTTCACGCTGCCGGCCAACGTCGAGCGCGCGGTGCTCGACGTCTACGCCCAGAGCCAGGCCGGCGACGAGTTCTGGTTCACCTGCGTCCCCGACGAGCTGACCGGCCCGCTGCAGAGCTGTGGCGCCACCGGGTTCCGCGAGGCCGAGATCACCGTCGACGGCCGGCCCGCCGGCGTCGCGCCGATCTTCCCGTGGATCTTCACCGGCGGCATCGATCCGAACCTGTGGAAGCCGATCCCGAGCGTGCAGACCCTCGACTTCACGCCGTACCGCGTCGATCTGACGCCGTTCGCCGGCGTGCTCAGCGACGGCCGGCCGCACGAGGTCGCGGTCCGCGTGTTCAACGCCAACCACCACTTCGCCACCACGGCGTCGCTGCTGCTGTTCCTCGATCACCGCGCCGCGCGCGTCACCGGCGCGGTCACCGACGATACGCTCACCGCCGCGCCCGAGCCGAGCGTGACGTCGAACATCACCACCGCCGCCGATGGCACGATCTCCGGACCGGTCAGCGTCGAGTCGACCCGCCGGTACCGGATCTCCGGCTTCGTCCACACCTCGCACGGCCGGGTCGTCACCGAGGTCACCGGCGACGTCCGGTTCGCCAACCGCCAGCGGTTCGACATCACCGCCGCGGCCTATCACCAGCAGATCACCCAGACCACGTCGATCGTCACGCGGACCACCACGCGGGGCGGCGGCCCGCCGACCGAGCATGTCGCCCAGCTCGCCTGGCCGCTGTCGGTCGACTTCGCGTTCGTCAGCCACGCGGACGGCAGCTCGGCCCAGACCACGTCGATCGATCAGCGGTTCGAGCGCAGCGACACCGAGCTGTCGGCCGGCCGGCTCGCCGACTTCCACGTCGTGTCGAACCACGTCGCGCCGAGCGATACCCTGAACTTCGACGCCGGCGGCGTGTTCATCGGCTCGACCGGCCAGGTCAGCGCGCAGCAGTTCTTCGCCGCCGACGCGCACGGCGGCTGCTTCAGCCGCGAGCTCACGGCCGCCGGCGGCGTGCTGACCGCGGTGGTCGACGGCCGCGCGTGCGGCCGCTGACGCTCGGCGCCGCCGGCAACGTCAGGTCGAGCGCGAATCCCACAGCGGCTCGTCCTTGCCGTCCTTGAGCGCGCACCACCGGCCCCACACGAACAGCGCGTCCGACAGCCGGTTCAGGTACGAGACGGCGAGCGCGCCGACGTCCTCGGTGGCGGCGAGGCCGACGACGAGGCGCTCGCAGCGCCGGCACACGGTGCGGGCGAGGTGGAAGTACGCCGACGCCCAGCCGCCGCCCGGCAGCACGAACGACTTGAGCGCGGGCAGGTCGTCGTTGACCCCGTCGATGTCGCGCTCGAGCGCGTCGATGTGGCGCTGCTCGATCCGCGGCAACCGGGCGCGGGTCGTCGCGTCCGCGGTCGCGAGCTCGGCGCCGAGGTTGAACAGCTCGTTCTGGACCCGGCGGATGATCGGCAAGAGGTGCGGCCCGGCGGCCGACGCCGCGAGCGCCTCGCCGACCAGACCCAGCGTGGCGTTGAGCTCGTCGACGGTGCCGTAGCCGTCGAGCCGGGCCGCGGCCTTCGAGACCCGCTCGCCGCCGATCAGCGAGGTCTCGCCCTGGTCGCCGCCGCGCGTGTAGACCCGATCGATGCGCATGCAGCGTTGGTAGCACGCCCGCCGCCGCGGCCGCGCGTCATCGCCGGCCGGTGATCCGGGCGAGCACGGCGCGCGCGGTGGTCGACAGCCCGTCGGGATCGAGCGCGGCCTCGAGCTCGCGCAGCGCCCGGGCGCGCGCGAACGCACGCTCGCGGCCGGCGGGGCCCAGATCGTGCCACGCCGGGTGGTAGCGCAGCTCGTCGCGCGAGGTCGGCCGGTACGCGCCGGCGACCTCCTCGATCAGCAGCTCGTCGTCATCGCGGGCTCCGCCGCCGCCCTGGCCGGTGCCGCCGGTCATGGCCCGAGCTCCAGGGTGACGGTCACACCGCGCCGGGTCAGGCAATCGGCGAGCAGCTGGCGCGCCCGCGTGACGTTCTGCAGGAACGTGTTGCGCCGCATGCCGAGCTCGGCTGCGAGGACGTCGTCGGCGCGGCCGCCCGCGCCGGCGAGCCGCGCCTCGAGCGCCTGGCGCGGCCTGGCGGGCAGCTTGTCGCGGCACTCGCCGATCGCGCGGCGCAGCATCGGATCGGGCGTGCCGATCGGGCCCTCGGCCGCGGCGAGCGCGGCCTCGAGGTCATCACCGCCGGTCGGCGTGGCCCGCGTGCGCCGGACCTCGCTGACGGCGAGGTTGCGGCCGATCCGGATCGCGAGCCGCAACAGGCCGTTGGGCCGGCCGTCGGCGACGAACCGCGGCGCGACCTGCCAGATCCGCAGCAGGGTCTCCTGCAGCACGGCCTCGACATCGATAACGGCGGCGAACGAGCGCAAGCTGTCGCGGACGCGCGGCTCGGCCCCGGCGAGCCAGGCCCCGAACGCGCGGGTGTCACCGCCGATGATCGCCGCGAGGTGAGCGTCGAGGTCCATCGTCAGAGCACCAGCCAGGCCAGGACGGCGACGAGGATCGCCAGGATCGCGAAGGCCACGACCAGCCAGGCCCAGCGCTGGCGCCGGTGGCCGTCGGCGAGTGGCGACCTGCGGTACGAGACCGTCTCGGCCTCCCAGCGCGGCTCGCTCACCGACTGGCTCATCGGCTGGGTCGTCGGCTGGTTCACCGGCTGGCTCGGCCCCGACCTGGAAGGCGGGGCCGAGGCCGTCGGTCGCACCGGTCCGGGCGAGGGTCCCGCCGCCTGGGTGGTCATGACCCGGCCGGACACCAGGCTCGACTGCGGTGGAACGACGTCGTAGGCGCCGGCGTGGAACGGCTGGGCGCGGGCGTCTGTCGGGGCCGGTCGGGATTCTCCCTGACTTGGTCCGTCGCCGGCTCTGAAGTGGTCTGGCACGGAGAGGAAAGGGGAATCCACCTGGGCAGCTCCTCCGAGGAGCACGCGATCCTGCCGGGGCATGGCCTCGACGAACCCGGGGGCGTGGAGGTACTCGGCATACGGCGCAGCTTCGCCGAACTCCTCCGCATCGTCCGCATCGACCGCATCGAATGCCGGCTTCATGACCCTCACGATGCGGTGCTCTGGCTGCGGCGCTTCCGCGTCGGCTTCGAGCAGCGTCTCGACGCCCTTGAACCACGGCTCGGCGGCCGCTCCGGCCGTGCTGCGCAGGCCGAAGGCCGCCGCGGTCATGCCGTAGGGCAGCTCCTGCGGCACCTCCTCGTGCCGGACCCCGAAGCGCTGCCGGGAGCGCTCGTCGACCGCGACGAACGGCGTGAGCCGGGTCGCGATCTGGAACGCGAGCCCGGTGCGCTCGATCGCCGCGTCGTGGTCCTCGCCGGCGAACCGGCGGGCCTCGAGATCGGCGACGTGCTCGCGGCCGAACAGCGCGGCGATCGCCGGATCGCCTTCTCCGGGGCGCGGCATGCCAACCCGGAGCCGGCGCTCCCACTCGCCGGCGTGGGTCCGGCCGCGCACCACGAGCTCGCCAGCGCGGAGCTTGACCGCCACGACCACGGGCGACGCCGCGTGGACGTCGGGCACCGCCTCCGGCGCGCGCGACATCACCGCGTTGCCATCGATCGTCACGTCGGTGACCACCGGCGATCGCGTGCGATCGAGCAACCGCTTGACCGCGCGCTCGGCGTCCTCGTCGAGATCGCAGATCACCTCGGCGCCGCGGCCGGCCCGCGCCATCGCGACCGCCAGCGAGCGATTGACCGACGAGCCGACGCCGACGAAGTGCAGCCGGCACGACGCCGGCAGACCGGCGTGGAGCTGCTGGACGAGCTCCGCCTCGCCGCCAATGTAGCCGTCGGTCGCGAGCACGACCTGGCGCTGGGCCCCGGGGCGCAGCGTGTGCAGCGCCTCGATCACCGCGGTCCGCATCTCGGTGCCGCCGCCCGCCGACAGCTTGCGCAGCCACCGGATCGCCGCATGCTTCTCGCCGCGCGTGGCCGCGACCGGCGCCGGCTGGTAGCGGCGCGGCTCCGACGAGAACGCGATCAGCTCGAGCCGGTCGGCGTCGCCGAGCGAGTCGATCAACAGCGCGATCACCTGCTTGGCCTTGGCGAGCGGCGGCCCGAACATCGAGCCGCTGGTGTCGATCAGCACGATCAGATCGCGGGGCAGCACGCGGTCGAGCGCCGCGGCCGCCGGCGGGACGATCGTGACCAGGCCGTAGCAATCGTCGCCGCGCTCGGCCCGGGTCACCGCGAGCGAGATCCCGGTCGCGGCACCGGCGACCGGCCAGCGCACGACGAGGTCGCGATCGAGCCGCGCGCCGGCGAGGTCGCGGAGCTCGATCGTGCCGCCGGCGCCGGCGGTCAGCGCGTGCGACGGCGACGAAGGGCCGCGTCCGGCGGTGAGCTCGTCGCGGATCGTGATCGCGATCTGGATCCGCGCCGGGACGCCGCCGGGCGCGGTCTCGATCCGCGACGCGTGCACCGTGGCCGGGCTGTCGCTCGCGCCGACGTAGCGCGGGCCGAGCACCGTGGGGAACCGCAGCTCCCACTCGCCCTCGGCCAGCCAGGCGAGCTTCAGGTCGACCGTGATCCGCGCGATCAGGGCCTCGCCGGGCGGCAGGTTGCCGATCGACTGGGTGAAGGTGTCGGCGCGGTCCTGCTCGAGCAGCGCCGCGGTGTGACCAGAAGCGATCGCGCGCTCGAACCGCTCGCGCGCCTCTTGCTTGCGCTCGACCCGGCCGACGATCGTGCGATCGGCGATGACGAACGCATAGCCGCTGACCGCGCCGTCGGCGGGCAGCGGCATGCGGTAGGTGACGTGCAAGGTCTCGTCGTGGTGATTCTCGAACCGCTGCTCGAGCACGAGCCGGGCGAGGCCGCCCTGTGCGGTGCCGCGTAGCATCGCCGAGACCAGCGGCAGCGACCAGCCGTTCGCGGCGACGACCTCGGCGCCGGGGCTCGGCCGGTACGGGTGATCCTGGGGGTCGGTCAAGCGGGGCCTGGGGCGGGGCGGCGCGGGCAACGAGGTCAGCATCGTAATCGTTCCTTTCGGCGGCTCTCGTCCGGCCAACGCAGGCGGCCCGGGTCTGGTGACAGCAAAAATCGCGCAGTGACAAGCGCGCGGATTTGCACGGTTGTTCGATGGCCGGCGGCCGGCGCCTGGGCTAGGCTCGCGAGCGAACCGCGATGTCAGGCATGGTCGCCTCGAGCCAGCGCGCCGCCACCGACGTCGGCGTGGCGATCCTGCGCGCCGGCGGTAACGCGGCGGACGCCGCGGTCGCGGTCGCCGCGGCGCTCAACGTCACCGAGCCGATGTCGACCGGGATCGGCGGCGACTGCTTCGCGCTGTACTACGACGCCCAGACCCGCGCGGTGACGGCGCTCAACGGCTCGGGCCGGGCACCCGCGCGGCTCACGCTCGACGCCGTGCACGGCTGCCTGCGGTCCGCGCAGCTCGCCGAGCTGCCGCCGGGCCACGTCCACACCGTCACCGTGCCCGGCGCGTGCGCCGGCTGGTTCGACCTGATCGCGCGCCACGGCACGCTGCCGATGGCGACCTTGCTCGCGCCGGCGATCGAGCTCGCCGAGGGCGGCTTTGCCGTCGGCGAGGTCGCCGCGCACTTCTGGGACCTCGGGCTCGCCTCGCGGGCCGGCGCCGCGAATCTGCTCGAGCTGGCGATCGACGGCCGTGCGCCGCGCGCGGGCGAGCGGTTCCACAACCGCGGCCTGGCGCGCACGCTGCGCGCGGTCGCCGAGGGCGGCCCCGACGCGTTCTATCGCGGCGAGATCGCCCGCGCGATCGTGCAGGTGATCGAGGACGCGGGCGGCGCCATGGCCGCCGCCGACCTCGCCGCGCACACCTCGACCTGGGACGAGCCGATCTCGACGACGTACCGCGGGATGCGGATCTGGGAGTGCCCGCCCAACGGCCAGGGCATCGCGCCGCTGATCGCGCTCAACCTGCTCGAGGGCTTCGAGCTCCGCGGCCAGGATCCGCTCGGCCCCGACCGCATGCACCTCGTGATCGAGGCGTTGCGCCTGGCGTTCGCCGATGCCCGCTGGTACGTCGCCGACCCGCGGGTCTCGCACGTGCCCGTCGCGGAGCTCCTGTCCCGGGACTACGCGGCCCGCCGGCGCCCGCTGATCGATCCGCGCCGCGCGTCGATCGATGTCGCGCACGGCTCGCCGGTGGCCAGCAGCGACACCGTGTACCTCTGTGTCGTCGATGGGCTGGGCAACGCGTGCTCGTTCATCAACAGCAACTACATGAACTTCGGCACCGGGATCGTGCCGCGCGGCTGGGGCTTCGCGCTGCAGAACCGCGGCCACAACTTCTCGCTCGACCCGCGCCACCCCAACGTGCTCGCGCCGAACAAGCGCCCGTACCACACGATCATCCCCGGCCTGATGACCCGCGAGGACGGCTCGCTCCACGGCCCGTTCGGCGTGATGGGCGGGTTCATGCAGCCGCAGGGTCACGTCCAGGTCGTCGTCGCGATGCTCGACGACGCCGCCGGGCCGCAGGCCGCGCTCGATCGCCCGCGGCTCTGTCTGGCGCCGTTCCCGGCGCGCTCGGTCGCGCTCGAGGACGGCGTGCCGCCGGCCACCGTGCAGGCGCTGCGCGACCGCGGCCACAAGATCTCCGCCGGGGTGAGCGGCTTCGACCGCTCGCTGTTCGGCCGCGGCCAGATCATCTGCCGCGACCCGGACGGCGAGCTCGTCGGCGGCAGCGACCCGCGCGCCGACGGCTACACCGGCACGGCCTGAGCGTCAGCGCCGCCGGCGACTCCGATTTGGCGTCGGACGCGCCGGGCGGCAAGGCGCCTGGCCCCTCGGCCGCGGCTCAGACGCAGCAGGCGACCTTCGAGTCGCTCGTCAGCGGCGGCGGCTTGATGATGGTGTCGGACCCGCCGGCGACGCCGCCGAGCTCGTAGCTCTGCAGGACGCGCAGCACGTCGCGCTCGCGGTGCAGCCGGGTCTTCTTGGCTTTCTTCATCGGCGTGCTCCGCGTTCGACGATCACTGCACGGCGGCGAGGCGAGCGCCCGAGCCGGTCGGGACCGCGGTGAACGTCACCTCCTGGCCCGCGGTGCTGGCGAGCGCGCGGATCTGCGCGTCGGTCAGCGCCGTGCCACCGCCCGACGGCACGAAGGTGCTGTTCGCCGGGTTGAACAGGAAGCCGCGGATCGTCCCGTTCTGGGCGACGCGGGCCACCAGCTCGCACTCCTTGACCGCGCCGCCGAGGAGCTTCGACGTGAACGACGCGTTCGCGCGCTGCTCGAGCAGCGTGATGCGCGCGCCGACCGCGCTGGCGTTGCTGCTGGTCAGCGTGACCTGCTGGCCGGTGATCGGCGCCAGGTCGCTGTCGAACGCGAGCAGGTACTGCTCGACCTGACGCCGCGTGTTGTCCGGGTTGATCAAGGGGAATCCGCTGTTGAGCTGCGGGTGGAAGACCTTGGCGGTGACGAAGTGGAAGATCGTCGGAGACGCGCCCTCGTTGGTGAACCCGAAGCCGCGGATCTGGTCGCCGAGGAAGCCGGTGTCGGCCGCATCGAACGTGTTGACCTTCGGGTTCCCGAACATGCCGACCTTCGTGTACATGTTGCGCAGGTGGGGGACCTTGAAGATCTGCGCGATGATGCCCTCGAACGACGCCGCCTTGCTGGTGCCGAACTCGCCCTCGGCCGGATCGAGCTCGTGACAGCCATTGCAGGTGAACGAGGTCTGGTCGTTGACGAACGGGATGTCGATGCCGTCGGCCCTGCGCGAGCCGGCGAAGAAGTTCTTGCCGGCGTTCTGCGTCGAGTTCAGCGAGTTGTCGAGCGCGCGCACCGGGTTCGGCGGCTCGACGACCTGGAGCTGGAAGTCGGTGAAGCGCTGCATGTCGGCGGCGGGCGGCGGGGCCTCGGCGCCGATCAGGCCCGGGAACGCCACGATGAAGTTGTCGAACGACAGGTTGGCGTCGTTGGCGTCGACACCGAACTGGCCGTTCGCGCGATCGCCGCGCCAGTGCATGGCGCCGGAGTTGACCAGGCCGCGCAGGGTCTGGGTCGTCATCGGGCCCTTCATCGGGTGGAACGACTTGATGTTGCCGGTGCCGTTCATCTGGCCGGGGAACCCGAACTGCAGCTTGCCGGCGGCGACCAGCAGCGGGTTACCCAGGTTGATCGGGATCGGGTTCGAGGTGACCTTCTCGTCGGGGTTGCCGAGGTCCCACGCCAGGTCATCGAGATCGCCGAAGGTGTGGCAGCTGGCGCACGCCGCCTCGCCGTTGCCCGAGTTGTGCGTGGCGTCGTAGAGCATCGGCCGGCCGGCGACCACCGACGCGGGCTCGGGGTTGGGCATCGCCAGCGCCGCGGTCTGGGCCTTCGTGGCGAGGTCGATCACCTTGATCGCGTTGTCGAACCGGGTCGCGACGAACATCCGGCTGTGGGCCTCGTCGAGCACCAGGCCGCTCGGGCCGCCGCCGCTGACCGGGATGTAGTTGCTGCTGATCGCCCGCGGGTCGAAGGTGTTGTTGCGCAGCTGCGTGGTGTCGAACACGCCGATCTTGCTCGAGCCGAACGCGGCGACGAACAGCGTCTTGCCATCGCCCGAGACGACCATGTCGGTCGGCGTCGCGAGGCTGTGGTTCTTCGCGGTCGGATCGAAGCCGGGGCGGCCGGCGAGCTTGGTGTAGTCGATGTGCTTGTTGAGGTGGCGCGGGTTGACCGTCGTGCCCGAGATGATCGTGACGCGGCTCTCGGCGAGGTGGCCCTGCACAGTGGACTTGCCGAAGATGCCGGGGCCCTCGAACCGGGTCAGGTTCTGCGCCTCGTTGTTGGACACGTAGAGCTCACCGGTCGCCGGGTTGGTGACCATGTTGAACAGCGTGGTGCCGACGTGGGCGAACGCGGCCTTCTGGGTCAGGCCGTTGGCGTCGACCGCGAACACGTCGGTGTCCGGGAGCTTGAACCGGAACGCGTGGTCCCAGACCCGGCCGGCCGGGTCCTGCCAGTGGCCGGTCGCGTTGTTGAACTTGACGATCATCGAGACCTCCGGCGCCTGCTCACCGCTGGCGTCGGTCTTGGGCCCGAGGTTGCCGCCCGGCGACGTCGTGCCGTCGGAGTTGGTGCACGGCGTGTTGGGGTCGAAGCCCTCGCAGATGAACTCCTCGTTGACGATCGAGGTCTGGTTGCCGGTGTGGAAGCCGGCGACGTAGACCGTGCTCCGGTCCGCGCTCACCGCCAGCGCGCGCGGCGTGTCGGTGAAGAAGCTCATGATCTTGACCGGCGTGCCGCCGACCGTGTTGCCGAGCGACGCCGGGTTGAACACCCAGACGTCGGCGCGCGGCACCGAGGGCGTGACGAGCTGCGGGTCACCCGCGCCGGGGACGCCGGAGATCGACGGGTCGGTGCGCTGCTGGCCGCGGTGCGCCGTGGTGATGAACGCCAGGTTCGATGACCCGGCGAACACGATGTCGCGCGGCTCGTCGCCGACGAGCAGCGTGCGCGTGACGTGGGGCGTGCCGGTCAGGGTCACGACGCTCACGCTGTCGGACAGGTGGTTGACTACCCAGGCCTCGGTGTTGCCGCGCGCCGCGACCGCGACCGGCTCGAGGCCGACCGGGACGCGCGCGGCGAACGTCACGCCCGTCGCGGTGACGTTGAAGATCTCGAGCGTCGCGTTCGGCGTGTTCACCGCGAACAGGTGGGTGCCGTCGGGCGACAGCGCGATCGGACGGACCGGGCCGCTCTCGAACTCGAGAAACGACGGCGAGGTGACCGCGCCGGTCTGGCTCTGTAACTGGACCGGATCGGCGGTTTGACAGGACGAGGCGAGCAAAGCTGCGCCGGTGAGAGTGCTGACTCCGAGAACGACGAACCGCGCACGATGGAGCATGTGGACCTCCGCAAAGATGTTCGGGGCGACTCGACCCGGCGTTCTACATATCCCGAGCGGCGAGGCCGGGTCGACGAACCCGGTCCATCCCCATGCGCCAGATTTCCATCCCAGACTGCCAGTGCAGCAATGCCACGCATTCACCGTCGTCGGATGCCGACGCGTGGCGCGCGCCCACGCGCGGGGCGCAGCGCGCTGCACCTCGACGTACATCGAGCGATCGCCGGCCGCCGGCGTGATGGAGATCGCCACACCCGAAGCTCGTGAGCGCGAACACCGATACTACAGTGCGTTAATCGGAAACTAACGGCGCGCTGTCGAGGACTGTGCCTGTTCGCGGTACTGGGCCGGCGTCATCCGGGTCCAGCGCTTGAACGCCTTGTGGAACCCGTTGGGGTGCGCGAAGCCGAGCAGGAACGAGATCTCGCTGATCGAGAACCGGTTGCTGGCGAGGTGCAGCATCGCCTGCTCGCGGCGGACGTCGTCGACGAGCTCGCCGTGCGACGTGCCTTCCTCGGCGAGTCGCCGGTGCAGCGTGCGCAGCGACACCGCGAGCCGGCGGGCGATCTGGTCCGCGCCCGAGTGTCCCGCCAGCAGGGTCTCGGTGATCACCGCCCGCGCCCGCTCGGCGAACGCCGGCGGACGCGCCAGCTGGCGGAGTAACCCGTCGGCGTGATTGGTCAGGATCTGGAGCAGCGAGCGATCCGCGGAACGGTGCGGGAGCTCGAGCGCCGCGGAGGTGATCCACATCGCGTTGGCGTCGCACCCGAACCGGACCTCGCGGAACGTCTCCTCGTAGATCGCGGTGTCGGCCGGCCCGGCGTGGGCGAACTCGACGCGCAGCGGCCGGGTCGGGTGCCCGATCGAGCGCGATCCATAGGCCAGGAGCGACGCGAACAGGAACTCGATGCTCGCGGGCAGGAGCTCGAGGCCGGCGACCCCGCGGACCCGCAGCGCCGCGAGCGGCGGCGCGATGTCGAGCTCCATCAAGATCCCGTCGTGCGACAGCGGCATGAACCGGGCGGCGAGCAGCAGCGCCTCGCCGACCGAGGCGCAGTTGGCCGCCGCGTACTCGAGGACATCGAAGTCGCCGGGCTCCTCGCAGCGCGCCGCGCGGATCCCGACCGCCGGATCGCCGCTCAGCGCCACGGCATCGCCGAGCAGCGCCGCGGCCTGATCGTGCGGCACGCGCAGGTCTCGCTCCTTGAGCACGGCCGGGGTCAGGCCGTGGCGGCCGAGCCAGGCCTCGCAGTCCACCCCGAGCCGGGCGAGGTGGCGCGCGAACGGCTGGATCACCCGCGACGAACAGGTCGACTCGATGGCGGTCGGCGCCCGTACGCGCGCGCCGGGATCGGCGGCTCGTCCACGTGCTCCCGACCTCCGAGAGCGAGGCGGTACGAGCGAGTCCTGCATGGCCTCTGACCAGGACTGTAAGTCATTGGAAACCCGCCAGCAACCTCCGCGAAACCGCCACGAGATCGCCCGGGTGCGACCGCGAGGCTCAGCGCCGGGCGCGGGCCGTGCTTGCCGCGGAAGGCTTGCCGCCGACCGCGCGCCAGGCGCTCGCGGTGATCGACTGCTTGATCTGCGCGATCTCGCGCCACGGATCGACCTTCAGCGTCACCAGCCGGCGCGGCACGGTCGCGGTGGTGAACGCCGCCGGATCGACGCCATGTGCGAGCTCCTCCCACGCGATCGGGACCGCAACCGGCGCGCCGGCCCGGGCGCGCGGCGAGTATGGCGCGATGAACGTCGCGCCGCGGCCGTTACGCAGGTAGTCGAGGAAGATCTTGCCCTTGCGGTGCACCTTGCCCATGTTGGTCGTGTAGCTCTCGGGCTCGTCGCGCTCCATGGCGGCGACCACGCCGCGGGTGAACGCCTTGAGCTCGTCCCAGCCGAGACCGCGCGTGAACGGCGCGACCACGTGGAGTCCCTTGCCGCCGGTGGTCTTGACGAAGCTCTCGAGGCCGAGGTCGTGGAGCCGGCGGCGCAGCTCGAACGCGCCGAGCGCGACGCGCTCCCAGCCGAGGCCGATGTCGGGATCGAGATCGAACACCATCAGGTCGGGTCGCTCGGGCTGGTCGGTGTGCGAGCCCCAGGTGTGGATCTCCAGGCAGCCGAGCTGGGCGAGCGCGACCAGCCCCGGGAGGTCGTGGATCTGCATGTAGCGCGCGGTCTCGCCGTCGTCCTCGGCGATCGGCACGGTGTCGATCGCCGGCGGCGAACCGACCAGGATGTGCTTCTGGAAGAAGCACGCCCGGCCGCGGCCGCGCACGCCGATGCCCTCGGGGCAGCGCACCAGCGTGAGCGGGCGCTCGGTGACGTGAGGCAGCGCCCATTCGGCGATCACCGCGAGGTACGCGACCAGCTCGGCCTTGGTGATCCCCTGCTCGGGGTACAGCACCTTGGTCAGGTGCGTGAGCTTGAACCCGAGCGGCAGCTGCTGGACCAGCGCGGTCAGGTCGCTGCGCTCGACCGCCGCCAGGTCGACCGGCTTGTCGGCCGGTGCGTCGGCAGGCGTTTCGGCAGCCCTGGCGTGCGGATCTTTGCCGCGGGCCGGCCGCGCAGCGTTGATCCGGGCCGCGCGCTTCTGGGCGATGGTCGGCTGGGCGACCTTGTTGCTGTGCCAGACCCGCTCCGGGGCCTCGGCGATCTGCTCGACGGTCCGGCCCGACAGCACGCTCGCGGGCTGTGCGACCACGATGTCGAGCTCGTCGTTGGCCGCGTCGTCGCGGCCCTTGAACAGCAGCCAGTTCTCGGCCTTGCCGTCGCTCTTGGTCTTGACCAGGTGCCAGCGGCCGCGCAGCTTCTCGCCCTGCAGCGTGAAGCTCAGCTTGCCCTTGGTGACGCTGGTGCGCGCGTCGCCCTCGGGCTCCCAGGTCCCGCGGTCCCAGACCACGACGGTGCCGCCGCCGTACTCGCCCTGGGGGATGACGCCCTCGAAGTCGGCGTAGTCCAGCGGGTGGTCCTCGGTGCGCACCGCGAGCCGGCGCTCGCGCGGCGACAGGCTCGGCCCCTTGGGCACCGACCACGACAGCAGTACGCCGTCGAGCTCGAGCCGGAAGTCGTAGTGCATGCGGCGGGCGGCGTGCTGCTGGATGACGAAGCGGTGCCCGGGCCCCGCCACGGGTGCGCCGCCGCTCGGCTCCGCGGTCCGCGCGAAGTCGCGCATCGATCGGTACTTCGCGAGCTTGGCAGACGCAGCGCCCCGGGCCATGGCGGATCCAGATGCATGCCGAGTGCCACGCATCAGTGCCACGCCGTCACGGAACGGGGCGGATCGCCGCCATGAGCTCGTCGGGCGGCAGCGCGTTCAGCACGTCGCGCTTGCGGATCCGGGCGCGCCGCGCCATCGCCACCGCGAACCGCACCGCGTCGAGCGCCCGCGGCGAGTGCGCGTCGCACGACAGCACGAACTTGATGCCGCGGCGCACGGCGTCGCGGGCGTGCTCGGGGTCGAGATCGAGGCGGTACGGGTCGCCGTTGATCTCGATCGCGGCGCGCGACTCGGCGACCGCGTCGAGCACGTCGTCGAGCCGGACATCGATCGGTTCGCGGCGCAGCACCAGGCGGCCGAGCGCGTGGCCCCAGATCTTGAAGAACGGCTGGCGCATCGCGGCGATCAGCCGGGCGGTCATCGCGTCGCGGTCGAGGTGGTGGCGCTGGTGGACGCTGGCGATGATCACGTCGAGCTCGGCGATCAGCTCGGGCGGCACGTCGATCCCGCCGTCGGCGAGGATGTCGGCCTCGGTGCCGCGCAGGATCCGGACCTCGGGATCGACCAGCGCGTCGATCTCGGCGAGCTGGGTGCGGAGCTGGGTCAGGTCGAGCCCGCCGGCGTAGGTCGCGGCCGCCGAGTGATCGGTGATCGTGATCGCGTCGAACCCGAGCTCGGCCGCGGCGTGCGCCATCTCGGCGACCGACGCCTTGCCGTCGCTGTACGTCGTGTGGCAGTGGAACGCGGTGGTGACGTCGTCGCGCGTGACCAGGTCGGTGAAGTCGTCGCCGGCGATCGCGGCGGCGACCTCGTCGGTGCCGTCGCGCACCTCGGGCGGGATCCACGGCATGCCGAGCGCACGGTAGACGAACGCCTCGTCGCGGGCCTCGAGCACGTCGAGGCTCATGCCGCGCGCCGCCGCGCGGTCGCGCAGCAGGGCGACATGCGCCGGCGAGCCGGTCGCGATGATCTGGGTCCAGCCGAGCTTGTCGGGCCGGGCGACGTGGACCTCGGCGCGCAGGCCGCCCGCCAGGTACCCCACCGCCGGCGCGCGGTCGTCGCCGCGGTCGATCGAGGTGACCAGCGCGAACCCGGCGAGCCGGTCGATCACGGCGTCGCGGTGCTCCGACACCACCGCGTAGGCGAGGTGATCGATGATCTCGCACCACCGCCGGATCGGACCGCAGATCTCGACCGCGGTCACCGCCGGGTCGCCGCGCAGGTGGTGCGCGAGCGAGGTCGCGTGGCTCTCGGCGTCGACCAGCAGCAGCCGTGCGCCCTGGAGCCGCCGCTCCTCGATCGACTGCAGGATCTTCTGCTCGCTGATCTTGCCGAACCCCGGCAGCTCGCGCAGCGCGCCCGCCCGGCACATCGCCGCGACCGCGTCGAGGTTACCGGGCGCCAGCGCCTGGTAGATCTTGCGCGCCTTGGACACGCCGACCTTGGGGAGCTGCGCGAGCTCGATCACCACGGACGGCCAGCGCTCGCGCAGCCGCTCGAGCACGCTGACCGTGCCGCGGCGGGCGAGCTCGGCCACGACCCGCGCGATCGACGGGCCAACCCCGGGCAACTCCTCGAGCCGACCCTCGTCGATCAGCCGGTGCAGCCCGTTGGCGGCCTCGACCGCGCGGGCGGCCCGGTCGTAGGCGAATGTCCGGTGGCGATCGCCGTCGAGCTCGTAGTACACGGCAAGCTCGCGCAACAGCGCCGCGATCGTCGCCGGTTCCATCCTCTGGGGTTTAGCGCTGCTGGCCACCGGGCGTCGAGGGCAACGGGCCACTGGGAAGCACGGACTGCGGAGTGGCCGGCGGCGGGCTAGAGGGCGGGGTCGTCGGCGCGGTGGGAGCGGGAGCGGTCGGCCCGCGGGGCGGGGCGTTGCCGGTGCCAGGCCCGGCGGGTGGGGTGATCGGCTGCGTGGTGCCACCGCCGCCGCCGGTTCCCGTGCCGCCGGTGCCGGTGCCGCCCGTACCGCCGGTGCCCGTGCCGCCGGTACCGGTGCCGCCGGTGCCGCCGGTTCCCGTGCCGCCGGTGCCGGTGCCGCCGCCGCCGGTGCCGGTGCCGCCGGTTCCAGCGCCGCCGGTGATACCGGGGCCGCCGGTTCCAGCGCCGCCGGTGATACCGGGGCCGCCGGTGGCTGGGGCGGTTGGCGTCGGCGAGGTGTTGCCGGTGCCGGGGCCATTGGGCCCGGCGCCGCCGGTGGCACCGTTCGCGGCGCCCGCACCGACGCCGACCGGGGCCGGCCCGCTGACCACGCCGGGGGTCACGACGGTGCCGGGCGTCGGGGAGCTCGTCGTCGAGCCGGAGGTCGAGCCGGTGGGCGTCGAGGTCGTCGACGGCATCGTGTCGACGGTCGGCGCCGGGTTGGGCACCCCGACCGGCGTGCCGTGCAGCCGCGCCGAGGTCTCGGTCACGCCCGGCGCATCCGGCGGCGGGGCGGTCGGATCGGACGGCCCAGGCGCGGTCGACTCGCCGATCACGGGCCCGACGACCTGCGGCTGGGCGGCGGGTCGCGAGCACGCGGCGGCCGCCACCAGAGCGAGCGCGCCGAGCACGGCTCGGAAGAGGGGAGAGGTCATGGCCAGGGATCCTGCGATCCGTGTGCCGCCTTCCAACGAGATCCTCTCGAGTGACCGTCAACCCAGTGGGCGACCGAGCGCCAGCGCTCTGCGAGATTGTCGTCCCGAGCACCGCGGCGCTGGTATGCGGGTCGCAAGGCGCGATCGCATGCCCGCGCGCTCGATTGACACCGCCACCCTCACGTTCGGCCTCGTCGCGATCCCGGTGAAGATCTACGCCACGAGCGAGCGGTCGCACGAGGTCCACTTCCACCTCGTGCACGAGGGCTGCGGCGAGCGTCTGCACCAGCAGTACGTCTGCCCGACGCACGGCGCGGTCGAGCGCGACGCGATCATCAAGGGGTACGAGATCACGCGCGGCAACTTCATCGAGCTGTCGCGCGACGAGCTCGAGGCGCTCGAGGCGGTCGCCTCCGACGAGATCTCGATCCAGGAGTTCGTCCCCGCCACCGAGGTTGATCCGCTGATGATGCAGCACAGTTACTATCTCGGGCCGGGGAAGGGCGGCGACCGCGCCTACAGCCTGTTCCGCGAGGCGCTGGTCGACGCCGAGCTGGTGGCGATCGCCGGCTACGCCGCCCGCGGCAAGCAGTACATCGTCGAGCTGCGGCCGTACGAGACCGGCCTGGCGATGCACCAGCTGCGCTATCCCGACGAGATCAAGCCGTGGAGCGAGATCCCGGCGCCGCCGCGCACCAGGCCGGCGGCCGCGGAGCTCGCGCTCGCCCGCAAGGTGATCGAGCACCTGCGCCACGATCATTTCGATCCATCGCGCTACAAGGACGAGGTCAAGGACCGGGTCCGCGCGCTGCTTGCGCGCAAGGCGAAGGGCGGCGAGATCACTGCGCCGGAGGCGGTCGAGCGGCCGCCGGTCACGGATCTCATGGCCGCGCTCAAGGCCTCGCTCGGCGCGCACACCGCCGGCAAGCGCAGCGGCGAACCGGCTGCCGCCGGCAACGGCGCGACCAGCTCGCGCAAGCGCAACGGCACCCGGACCGGCGGGACCGCGGCCGCCGCAGCACACCGTCCGCGCCGAGCGGCCGCGTCGACCCGGAAGCGCGCCGGCTCCGAGGAAACCGCTCGGCGCCCGGCGCACGCGGGTCCCGGGCGCCGCTCGACGGCCGCGGCCAGCGGTTCTCGCAGGTCGCGCGCGCAGCAGCGCGCCGGCGCGCATCGCTGACGGCAGCCGCCCGGCGCACGATGTCACGCCGTGCGCACAAGCACGGCGGATCTGCGCGCTACGTTCTGCGAATCGCGCTCGCCGCGTTCGAGCGCTGCGCGCGGCGTTCGGGCGCTGCGCGCGGCGTTCGATGACTCGCGGCGATCACTCGCGGCGAAGGATCGGCTCCAGCCCTGAATCGCGTGGGACCCCCGAATCCGGCACCGGCGGCAACGACGTGGCGTCCGACATGCCTGCATCGCGCGGCGGTGCCGTCGTGCCGCCGGGCGGCGTGGTGGGGGACGTCGGCGAGCCCGGCTGCGATGGCGCCGGCTGCGACGGCGAACCCGGCGAGGGCGCGCCGGGCGCCGGCGCTGGCTGCGACGGGCCGGGCTGGGACGGCGAACCTGGCGCCGGCGCGCCCGGTGCCGGCACTGGCTGCGACGGGCCAGGCTGCGACGGCGAACCCGGCGACGGCGCGCCGGGCGTCGGCGCCGGCTGCGACGGGCCGGGCTGCGACGGCGACCCGGGCCGCGATGGCGACGGTTGCGACGGGGAACCAGGCGATGGCGCGCCGGGGGACGGCGCCGGTTGCGACGGCGAGCCAGGCCCCGGCGCGGCGCCCGGCGGTGCCGACGGGCTCCCAGGCTGCGTCTGCGACGTCGACTGCGCCGCCAGCAGCACTGGCACCGCGCCCCGCGATGTCTGGATCTGCGAGAGCGGGCCTGAGGTCGAGTCTGCTGCCGGAATTCCGCTCGCGCCGGCGTCCAGCGTCCCGTGGACGTTGCCGTTCATGACACCGCTCGAGGCGCCCCGCGGCGCCGAGGCAGGCTGGCCACTCGGATCCACGATCTCCGGCCGCGGTGTCGTCGGCGCTTCCCCCGGAGAGCTGCCATGACCACAAGCGATGATGATGACGCTGGTGATCAGCGCACACAGCGAAGCGGGGACGAACAGGCGGGTCATGCGGCTCATGGAAATTCCTTTGCGAAGCATTGTGCGAGCGCTGTGCCGACATCGCTGCCAACCCCCGGTGCGCGCGTCGATGTCACGCTGCGCGCAGGCGCGCGACCGGAGCAGTGATTGCTCGATCGCGGAGCTCGGCAAGCTCGTGCGCGACACCGCCGGAGCGTGGCAGCGGGGGGGGGGAACGATCGCCGCTCGGAAGCGATTCTCGATGCGCTCGTCGCGGGACAGACCGATCCTGCAAAGCTCGTCGCGCTGTGCAGCGATCGCCTGAAGGCGAGCCGCAAGTCCTCATCGAAGCGGTTGCGCGGTCGCGGCGAGCGCGTGGTGACCCAGGCTGTCGGCTTCCGCGGCATCAGCGCGCGCGCCAAGCGGTACTCGCAGGCGTCGCAAACCCGCGTGGCCGCTGCGCCGCGGGCCTGCGAGTGGGCCAACCCTGTGGAACTCCGACGTCAGCATACTTCGCCGACGGTTGCCGGTGGCCGCGAGCTTGCGCGTCACGCGATCTGAACGTAGATTCATCCACGTGAATCTGGATTCATCTCGACGTCGAGCACGGCGCACCCGGGCGCCGCGGGTCGCATCGCGCGGCGAGCTGCGCAACGAGATGCGCCGCACCGTGCGGGAGACCGTGCGCATCGCGATCCTCGATGCCGCCGAGGAGCTGATCGCCCGCCACGGGCTGCACGCCGCCGCGCTGGTCCAGATCGCGCGGCGCGCCGGCGTCGCCGTCGGCACGCTCTACAACTACTTCACCGACCGCGACGCGCTGATCCGCGATCTGTTCGAGTCGCGGCGCGCCACGTTCCGCCCGCGGCTGCTCGCCGCGATCCACGGCGGCAGGGACCTGGCATTCGAGCCTCGCCTGCGCCACTTCGTGCGCGAGGTGTTCGAGGCCTTCGAGTCGCACCGCAGCTTCCTCAAGCTCGCGATCGAGAACGAGCACCTCAAGCCCTCGGCATCGAGCACGCCGCAGGACCTGCTCGCCGGCGTCCGCGACATCGTCGCGGCCGGCGTGGACGAAGGCGTGATCCCCGCCGACCGCGCCGAGCTCCTGCCGCTCGTGATCACCGCGCTGATCAAGTCGATCGCGGTCCACCGCATCCAGGCCGGCGGCGAGCTCGTCGGCGATGCCGACGCGATCATCGATCTCGTGCTCGACGGCGTCCGGAGCGCCTCGCGATGACCGCCGCCCGCGCCACCGCCGTCGATCGCACCTCCGCGGAGGATGCCGCGGGTGCCGAGCGCGAGGACAGCGCGGCCGCGGGCGCCGATCGCGGCCCCGCGCCGCCGGACAGCGGCCCCGCGGCGCCGGCTCCCGAGCTCGCGCGGGCGAGCGCTCCGCCGCAGATCGGCAAGTGGACCGTCGCGATCTCGATCGCGTTTGGCTCGCTGATGGCGACGATCGACACCTCGATCGTCAACGTCGCGATGCCGCAGATCCGCGGCGAGCTCGGCGCCTCGCTCCAGGAGATCACCTGGGTCACCACCGCGTACATGATCGCGATGGTGCTGATCATGCCGCTGACCGGCTTCCTCGGCTCGTTCTTCGGCCAGAAGCGGGTCTACATCGTGTCGCTCGTGCTGTTCACGATCGGCTCGGTACTGTGCGGCACCGCGCGCTCGCTCGAGATGCTGGTCTTGTGGCGCATCCTCCAGGGCATCGGCGGCGGCGCGCTGCAGCCGACCCAGCAGGCGATCCTGCGCCAGACCTTCCCCGCGGCCGAGCAAGGCATGGCGATGGCCGTGTTCTCGATGGTGATCATGGTCGGCCCGGCGGTCGGCCCGGTGCTCGGCGGCTGGATCACCGACAACTACTCGTGGCCGTGGATCTTCTTCGTCAACCTCCCGGTCGGCATCCTCGGCATCTACCTGACGTTCCGCAACGTCCACGAGCCCGCCGACGTGCTCGTCGCCAACCGGGCGCGCGCCGCGGTCGCGCGCAAGCACCTCGACTGGGCCGGGATCGCGCTCATGGCGATCGCGATCGGCGCGCTGCAGTACGTCCTCGAGGAAGGCCCGTCGGAGGACTGGTTCGACTCGACCAAGATCCTCGCCGGGACGTTCATCGCCGGGTTCGGCCTGTGCGCGTTCGTGATCCGCGAGCTGACCGCGACCGCGCCCGTCGTCGACGTGCGGATGTTCCGCGATCCCACCTTCGCGTCGGGCACCGTGATCTCCGGCGTCGTGTTCGCGATGCTGATGGGCTCGATGTTCCTCTTGCCGGTGTTCACCCAGGAGATGATGCGGTTTTCGGCGACCGAGTCCGGCGTCGTGCTGCTGCCGCGGACGATCGCGATGATGATCGCCTCGCCGGTGGTCGGCCGGCTCTACAACCGGATCCGGCCGTCGTGGCTGGTCGCGTTCGGCCTGATCATGACCGCGCTGGGCTGCTGGATGCAGTCCGACATCAACCTGCTGACCTCGACCGCCGATCTGCGCTGGCCGCTCGCGATCACCGGCATCGGCTTTGCCTTCCTGTTCGTGCCGCTGACCACCGCCGCGCTGTCGAACATCCCGCGTCACGAGCTCGCCGGCGCCGCGGGCGTCAACAGCTTCGTGCGCCAGGTCGGCGGCTCGATCGGCCTGTCGATCTTCGCCAACCTGTTCACCACCTACAGCCACCACGCCGCGGCCGGCCTGGCGCAGAACGTCAGCCTGCTGCGGCCCGAGGTCGCCGCGCAGGCCATGGCCACGCGCGCGGCCATGGTCGGCCAGGGCGTCAACCCCGACCTCGCCGGTGCGCTGACCCAGAAGATGATCGCCGGCCGCGCTGTCCTCCAGGGCACCGTGATCGGCTTCGACAAGACCTTCATCCTGCAGACGATCGCGTTCTTCGTCGTGATCCCTCTGCTCCTGTTCCTGCGCGTCAAGCGCACGCCGACCGCGGGCAGCGCGGCCGGCCCCGAGGCCTCTCGGGAAGTCGTCATGCACGTGGAGTGACCGTCATGGAAGCCGCCAGCAAGGACACCGCCGCACAAACCGCTCGTCGCCGCCGGGCCCGCAGGGCCTATGCCATCCTCGCCGCCGTCGCCGCGGTCGTCGCCCTCGCGTGGTTCGGCCACGGCTGGTTGACGCGCGGCAAGCAGAGCACCGACGACGCCGCGATCGAGTCGGACGTCGTGCCGCTCGCCGCGCGCGTCGGCGGCGTCATCAAGGCCACGCACGTCCGCGACAACCAGGTCGTCAAGAAGGGCGAGGTCCTGTTCGAGATCGATCCGGCCGAGCTCGACGTCGACGTCGCGCGTGCCGAGGCCGAGCTCGAGGCCGCGCGCGCCCAGCAGGCCGCCTCCGAGGCCCAGGTCGGCATCGCGCAGTCGTCGTCGAGCGGCGGCCTGTCGTCGGCCCGCGCCGCGCTGACCGGCGCCGGCGCCGCCGTGCGCAGCGCCAGCGACGCGATGCGCGCCGCCGAGGCCGCGGTCACGCGCGCCCAGGCCGAGCTCGGCACCGCCGAGGCCGACCTCGCGCGCGCCCAGTCGCTGTTCCAGCAGCAGGCCGGCACCCGCCGCGACGTCGAGCAGGCCCAGAAGGCGCGCGACGTCGCCAAGGCCGCGCTCGATGCCGCCACCGCGCAGCTCTCGATGACCCGCGAGCAGCAGGGCCAGGCCCAGGCCCGCGTCGCCGAGGCCCAGGGCCACGTCACCCAGAGCACCCCGGTCGACCAGCTCGTCGCCGCCGCCCAGGCCAGCGCCAAGCTCGCCGCGGCGCGCGTCACCGCGGCCCAGGTCGCCCTCGACAGCGCCAAGCTCCAGCGCAGCTACGCCAACGTCACCGCCCCGGACGCGGGTGTCGTCTCCAAGCTCGGCGCCCACACCGGCCAGCACATCATGGCCGGCCAGCCGCTGCTCATGTTCGTGCCCAACACCACCTACGTGGTCGCCAACTTCAAGGAGAACCAGATCGGCGAGATGAAGCGGGGCAACCCGGTCGACGTCGAGATCGACGCCTACCCCGACCAGGTGTTCCACGGCGTCGTCGACACCGTCTCGCCCGCCACCGGCGCCCGGTTCTCGATGATCCCGCCCGACAACGCCACCGGCAACTTCGTCAAGGTCGTCCAGCGCGTCCCGGTCAAGATCACCTGGACCACGGCCCCCGCCGCCCCGATGCTCCCCGGCCTCTCGGCCGAGGTCACCGTCCACGTCGGCGGCTGACCCCGCGAGACCGGACAACACCGTTGTCCGGTCGTTGATCCGGCGCTCGAGCTCGATTTGGCTTGTTGCATCCGCGCCTGGTCACGCTGTGCGAGCGTATGGATCTCCTCGTAGCTTGACGATGTCGACGCTCCGGCCGAGGCGAGCGTCAGTGACAGGCACTTCGACAACGGCACGACCTGGCGCGGGGTGGTATCTTCAACTCGTGGAGTACACGCCAGAAATGCTCGCGATGATCGAGGCCCAGCGCGAGCACTTTGCCAGCGATGACCACATCCGGCGCGAAGTCGAGCCCTGGCGCGATGCGTCCCCGGAGGAACGGCTCGCCGCCGTCGCCGAGATGTGCACCGCAGGGGACTACTTCCTGTCGCAGCTCGATCCGGACGCGCTGGAGCGCGTGCTGCAGCCCGTGCCGTTGCCCGATGACACGATCGCAATCTTGATGGCGCTGCGTCAGAGCACTTCCGGATGAACGCCTTCGAGCTATCGCAGCATATCGCCGCGCGCCTCGAGGAGGATCAACTCGACTATGCGTTCGGTGGAGCGCTCGCACTCACGGCCTGGGCGATTCCGCGAGATACCAATGATGTCGACATCTCGGTGTTCGCCTCGGAAGCCGAGTTGCCCCGAGTGATCGATGCGATCGAGCGTGCAGGCGTGATGATCGATCGAGTCGGTGCTGCGAAATCCGTCAGGCGCAATGTCGACATCGCTGTCCGATGGTACGGCGTTGTTACCATGGTCCACTGCGACGCGAGAACGTGACTCGGAGATCCGGAGTGATGTCGAGTCGCTGCGATCGCCCTGATGCCAGCGATGCCGGCGATGCCGGCGATGCCGGCGGTTCTCGGCAGAACACGGGGAACGTACCGGTACATGTGGCAAACATATTGCCGCCGGCCGCTCATTCGGATTGTCATTGCATTTATGCAGCGACACCTGACAACGTCACGGAACCATCTCCCACCATCGGGGGATAAACAGGAGGTTTCCATGAAGAACACGAAGTACGACTGCCGCAAGAATCAGGATCTGTCGATCCAGAAGCGCCGCGCGTCGGGGCTCCGCGCACTGAGCGGCAGCGCGCTCAAGGCTGTGAAGGGCGGCCAAGGCCCCGGGGCCGCAGCCCCGCCGGGCATCGACCCGATCTGCTGATCCGAGATCACCCCGCATTCCTGCGCCAGCGGCGGGCCCCGCTGCGGATCAGCCTGACTGGATCGTGATCCAGGGCGACGAGACATTCGGACCTGAGGCTGCCGTGATCGCACGTTCGAGGATCACGGTATCGACGTCCAGGCCGTCACCCTTCGCGGAGGCCACACCAGCCTGGTCTCCGGGATCCGGGTTCGCTACACATGCGGAGAGCGCCGCTGCGCCAAGTGCCAGAAGGACGTGCAGGCAGTCGAGGTGTTCATGGATCTCCGTCGGTTGAATCCGGCGCTTGCTGCGCGCCACCGACAGAGGCTACGCCAGGTGCTGCTTGCTGCGCTCGCCCGCCGGCGCCGATCCGACGAACATGGGCTTCATTTCGGGTGAAGTTGACTGCAGCGAGATGCTGCAGACAACTTCGATTCGATCGGTGTCGGCCGGGTGCTGCTCGCATCGCCGGATGGCGCAGCTCAGGGACAGACGATCGTGTCGAGGAACGGCCCGGATGGATCCGACGTGTTGATGTTCACCGAGGCCACGCGGTCGCCGAACAGCGCGAACAGCGCCGCGATCCCGCCGGTCGGCGGCATGATCGCGCTGGTGAACACGCTCGGCGCGACGGTGTTGGTCAGCGCGATACCGATCACGACCTCGATCCCGAGCAGGACCAGCGCGAACCAGACCGGCGGCGGGATCGTGATCTCGGTGGTCATCCTCACGATGGTTGGGTAGATCACTCCATTACCGAGCATGGGCGAGATCCACGCAGTCACAGTCATCATGCCGTTCCGGTCCTTCCCCGCCAGCGTCAGCTGCAGCGGAACCACGACCCTCATCAGACCGGTATCCGCCTCGAGCGTGACCTCCACGTTGCCCGGCGCGTCCAGCCATGCGCCGATGGTGAACAGGCCGACCGGGAACCTGACATTCGCTGCCGGGTTGAGCTCGGCATAGAAGCTGGCGCCGAGGATCGATCGAAGCGCCGCTTCGGTCGCGGTCTTGCCCTGGATCGTGCATGCCGAACGATCGACCGACACGGCCTGGTGCGCGAGCGAGTACGTCGACCGGCCCCGCGTCGCGGTCAGCGCGAAGCTCGCGTTGTCAAGCGGTCGATACTCGTGGCGCCCGCGCAGCGGAACGTCGGTGCCGTTGATCTGGAACCGGAAGCCCGAGAACGGCGCATGGGCCGACCAGTCGACATAGACCGTGTCTCCGGCTGCGATGTGCTCGGGCGTCACCTGGAGCACGCCGTTCAGGCCCTCGGGAAACCCGGGTGGATCCACAGGTAGCTCGACGTCGCTGTTGTCAGGAAGCGTCTCGATCGCGTTCATTCAATGACTCCGCTTGCTGGATTCTGGATAATTGCATCACCGGCCACACACACCTGCCGAAGATGCAGCGTCTACGGCTCGCGCTCACGATGGTTTCAGCGCGCGACCCCGGCGCTCGATGAGCCGCGCATCCGCCTGACCGAGGTTGGCGCGCTTGCGACAGAGGGCGCGAGAAAGCCTCACCGCCCGTGCGATCAGGATGGATCCGGCGTTCGTGAGGCATCGTCGTCGACGCACTGCCGCCTTCTGCGGCGGGGCGGATGTGCTCCTTGGGCAAATCGCCTCGTAGCGGAGCGGCCACAGCTTCGATGTAAACCGCCTCACAGGGGGCTACGCGAGGAGTTTGCTCGTGGCACAGGGCGTGCTCCTGTGCGAATCGCCCGTCGGTCGGGTCTGCAGCACCGTCTTCGGCGGCGTGACAGATCGAACGACACGGGCCTGCGGCGTTCAGGTCGACCTCCGCGTCGGCGTGCATGCGCGCGGTGCACATTCACGTGACGAAGGAACTCATTCATGTTGTCCATCACATCGATCTCGAATCTGCGTGTCATCAGCGGCGCTGTCCTGACACTCTCGCTCGTCGGCGGCTGCGCCGATGACCCGGAGGCACAGCTGGACGGCGAGGCTTCGGCAGACCAGGCGCTGCTTGGGAACCCCGTGAACCTCGGCACAGCTGGCAGCTTTGCAATCCTCTCCAAGGCCGGAATCTCCACCGTGCCGCCCTCGGCCATCACCGGTGATATGGGAGTCAGTCCGATCTCCTCCACGGCGATCACGGGCTTCTCGTTGACCATGGACGCCTCGAACGTGTTCTCGACCTCGCCGCAGGTGACCGGCAAGGTGTACGCGGCCGACTATGCGTCGCCCACGCCGGCGAAGCTGACCACGGCGATCGGCGACATGCAGCACGCATTCACCGATGCCGCCGGGCGCGCGCCGGACGTCACCGAGCTCGGTGGTGGGAACCTCGGTGGGCTGACCCTCCTCCCCGGCGTCTATAAATGGGGGACGAGTGTCCTCATCCCGACCAACGTCACGCTCGTGGGCCTCGCGACGGACGTGTGGATCTTCGAGATCGCGCAGGACCTGACGCTGAGCAACTCCGCGAGCGTCACCCTGCGCTCCGCGCTCCCCCTCGGCCTCCTCGGTCCGCAGGCCAAGAACGTGTTCTGGCAGGTCGGCGGCGGCGTGACGCTTGGCTCGAGCGCGCATCTCGAAGGCGTCGTGCTGGCCAAGACGGCGATCGCGCTGGGCTCGACCGCATCGGTCAATGGCAGGCTGCTGTCGCAGACCGCGGTCACGCTGATCACGAACCGCGTCGTCCGCCCGGCCCCGTGATCGGCCTCCACGTCACGTCGTGGCGTTCTCGACGCGAGCACGCGACAGTGGCGGGTCTGGATTGCCTGTCAGGTGCAATGTCGACCTGGCTGTCCGATGGCGCGGCATGGTTCGCGATCATCCACCGCGACGCGAGGACGTGATTCGGAGATCTGGAGTGATGTCGAGGTCGCTGCGATCCCCGAGGCTGGCACTGCCAGGGATTCTCGCGGAACACCCGGATCGTACCGGTACACCTGGCAAACATATTGCCGCCGACCAATCATTCGTATTGTCATTGCGCCTATACAGCGACATCTGACAACGTCACGGAACCATCTCACACCATCGTGGGATGAACAGGAGGTTCCCGTGAAGAACACGAAGCACGACTCCCGCAAGAGCCAAGATCCGTCGATCCAGAAGCGCCGCGCGTCGGCGCTCCGCGCGCTGAACGGCAGCGCGTTGAAGACCGTGAAGGGCGGCCAGGGCCCCGGGGCCCCGCTCGCGCCGGGCTCTGACCCGATCTGCTGATCCGGGATCACACCCCAGCAACGGAGTGAGGCAGGCCCTGGGGAATACCGAGCCCGAGCCCGAGCACCGGACGCTGTGTCCTGCGCGCCGGCGACCGGCGCTGCCGCCGGTGTTCGGGCGCGACGCGGGGGACGGACGCACGAGGGTCGAACGACTCTCGCAGCGGCCGGTCATCGCGTACGTGCACGGTCTGCTGACCGCCACCGAGAGTGGCTATCTGGCACGGCGCGCTGCTGCAGCGGCGCGCGGTGCGAGGACGCTGACCCTGGCCGGGCCCGGTCGCTACAGCGGCGATCGGGCCCTCCGATCGCTGCAGCGCCGGCTGGTCGGGCTGAGCGGTCGCTCCGTGGCGTGCTTCGAGCCGATGACGGCCGTGCTGTGCCGGCGCGGCCAGAGTCTGCGCCCACACTGGGACGCAGAGGAGTATCCCCAGGCTCTCCGGGACTCCGGGCAGTCGGTGATCTCGGTGTTCGTTCACCTGACGACGCTCACGGTCGCCGATGGCGGCGCGCTGGTGTTTCCCAGGCTCGGGCTCGAGGTCCAGCCGGTCGCCGGCGATGCCGTGTGCTGGCTCAACGTGACCCGGTCCGGGCGCGTGCTTCGCAACACGCTGCACCTCGGCGGCGAGGTTGCCAGCGACGTCGCGAAGTGGGCGATCAACGTCTGGATTCGCGAGCGGCCGTCCACGTGAGGCGGCCTGGATGAGCCTTCGAGCGGCGCTGGCGGCGTGGCGGCGGATCGTCGGCCGCGACCACGTCGTGACCGATCCGGGCGCGCTCGACGACGCGTCGACCGCGACGTACCAGACCCGCCCGCGGGTCCGGGCGATCGTGCGCCCGGCCGGCGTCGCCGAGGTGCAAGCGTGTGTCCGGGTCGCGCAGTCGCGTCGCGTTCCGATCTATCCGGTCAGCCGGGGCTGCAACTGGGGCTATGGATCGCGGGTCCCGCCCGAGGACGCGACCCTCTTCGATCTGCGACGGATGAACCGGATCGTCGCGTTCGATCCGGCGCTGGCCTACGTCACCGTCGAACCCGGCGTCACGGTCGGCCAGCTGGCCGCGTTCCTGCGCCGGCGGCGGGCGCCGCTGCGGATCAGCCTGACCGGATCGAGCCCCGATGCCAGCCTGGTCGGCAACGCGCTCGAGCGCGGCCTCGGCAACGGCATCGACTTCGATCGCTTCGCCAACACCTGCGAGCTCGAGGTCGTGCTTGCCGACGGCACGTTGCTGCACACCGGCTGGGCGGGCTACGCGTCGGCGCGCGCCGCGCACACGTTCCCGGGCGCCCTGGGGCCATCGCTGTCGGGGCTGTTCGCCCAGTCGAGCTTCGGCATCGTCACGCGCATGACGATCTGGCTGTGGCCCGAGTCGCGCCATCGCGAGATCCTGCGGTTCGGCGTCGATGATCCGGCGCGGCTCGCCTCACTGCTCGATCGGCTGCGCGACCTGTTGCTCGAGCGCTCGGTCCGCGGCTGCGTCACGTTCGCCAGCGATCTGCGGGTCCTGGCCCGCCACATCCAGTACCCGTGGGACCTCGCGCCGCGGCCTCCGCTGCCCGCGGCGGTGCGCGCCTCGCTGCGCTCGGCCGGCGGCCTGTCGCGCTGGAACGGCTCGATCGTGCTCGAGACCGCCAGCCCCGAGCTCGCCCGGCTCGAGCGGCGCGTCGTCCGCGAGCGCATCGCGCCCGCCGTCGATCGCTTCACGGTGGTGCGCAACGTTGGCCACGACATCGTCGATCCGACCAACCTCCGCACCGTGTACTGGCGCAAGCGGACTCCGCCGCCGGCCGTGCTCGACCCCGATCGCGATCGCTGCGGCGTGATCTGGCACAACGCCATGGTCCCACTGCGCGGCGCGGAGGTGGTGCGCGCGCTCTCGGTCGCCGAGCGCATCCTCGAGCGCCACGGGTTCGAGCCGATGCTGGCGATCGCCCTGTGCTGGCCGCGCGCCGCCCACCTCACGGCCCTGCTGCTCTACGATCGCGAGGCACCCGGCGCCGACCGCCGCGCGCTTGCGTGCTCTCGCGCGCTGGCCACCCGGTGGGCCAGGCACGGCTGGTTGCCCTATCGCCTCGGGATCCACGACATGCCGGTCGCCGCGCGTCGCATCGACGACGGTGCCGCGGCCATGCGGCGGCTCCGCGCCGCGCTCGACCCCGCCGGCGTCCTGGCGCCGGGCCGCTACGAGCCCGCGGGGCGATGACCGGGCGGCGTCCGCGTCAGCTGCCGGCCGTGGCGAGGCGCTTCAGGAACGGCATGATCTGGCGGGTCGTGACGTCCTCGGCGACCGCCTCGAGGCAGTCGCGGACGCCGCCGGCGATCTCGCGATCGGAGTTGCCGGTCATCGCCTTGGCCGAGCCGCTCGCCGAGGCGGCCTTGTTGGCCTCCCACCTCTCGCCGCCGTCGGTGCCGCTCCAGGGGGCGACCCGGATCTCGACCTTGCACAGGATCTGGGTCTGGCGGCTGACCTTGCTGACCTCGATCTTGCGCACGGTCGAGGCGACGATGAACGCGCGCGCGTGGCTCGTGGTGAGCTCGGTCTGGGTCGGCAGGCCGCCGGGCCAGCTGGTCGCGTAGCCGGTGCGCTCGACGCTCTTGCGCACGATCCGGGCGAGCCGCTCGCCGGCGTCGCTCGGCGCGACCTTGGACAGGTCCGTGGTGCTGTCGATGTTGACGAACACGCCGGGCTTGTCGGCGTGCGGGTCGGGATGCGGATCCGGCTTCCTGCGGCGGCGCAGGCCCGACAGATCCTGCTGGGCGTGCTCGGCGGTGGCGCGGACCTTGAGGTCCGGATCGGTCAGCGCGGCCTCGGCCAGCGCGTCGAGCCCGAGCTCGCGCGCGTCGTCGGCGGTGCGGGCGTCGATCATCTTGCCGAGCGCGAGCGCCGCGACCCGGCGGATCGTCGACTCCTCGTCCTTGCGCAGCGCATCGGCGATCACGATCACCGCGCGCGGATCGTGCGACTTCGACAGCGCCAGCACGGCCGCGAGCCGGACCTTGTAGCTCGAGTCCCGCATCTGACCGATGTTCGTATCGATCGTATCGGCGCGTGCCGCTCCCCCCAACAGTAGCCAAGCGGCGACCACCGCCAGCGCGCGCATTGCCACGACAAGGTAACACGCTGCGGAGATCGCGGAATCGGGGGACCGCCACGACATCTCCTACCTCGGCGTAGAATGCATGCATGTCTCTCATCGACAGCGTGCGCGTGCTCGGAGCGATGGCGCGCATTACTGCACCCACGCTGGTCGACGCGGTGCGGGGCTCGGTCGAGCGCACCGCGATCGACGAGCGCGCGCGGTGGTTCGGCCGGCGCGTGATCGAGCTGCTCGACATCCAGCTCACGGCGACCGGCGCCGAGAACGTGCCGCCGCGCGCCGTGGTGTACATGTCCAACCACCAGAGCCACCTCGACATCCCGATCCTGTTCGCGACGCTCCCGTCGCAGACGATCCGGATGCTCGGCAAGGCCGAGCTGTTTCGCATCCCGCTGTGGGGTCGCGCGCTGCGCGCGGCCGAGTTCATCGAGGTCGATCGGTCCCACCACACGCGCGCGGTGCGGTCGATCGAGCACGCGGCGCAGCTGGTGCGCGACGGCGTGAGCATCTACCTGGCGCCGGAGGGCACGCGCTCGACCACCGGCCGGATCGGCAAGCTCAAGAAGGGCGGGTTCCACCTGGCGCTCGGGACCGGGGCGCCGATCGTGCCGGTGGCGATCCGCGGCACGATCGACATCCTGCCCCGCGGCGGCCGGGTGATGCGGTCCGGCCGGCAGGTCCGGGTTCAGATCGGCCGGCCGATCGAGGTCGCAGGTCAGGATCTCCCGCACCTGATGGCCCAAGTAGGTGAATTCCTGGTGAACAACGTCGAGAATGCCGCCGGCATCCCCCGGTAAATCAGGTATTCTTGTGCCGTGACCTGGGTTGTCCCGCTGGCGCTCGGGGGCTTCGCCATCCTTCTGATGGCGGTGTTCACGATGCTGTCGGCCCGCAAGCGCCACCGTGCCATCCATGCTCCCGCGACCACGGTAGGCCCGCGGGTCTTGGTTCACGACATCAACGACGACCGCTGCACCGGCTGCGACGCCTGTGTCGCGGTGTGCCCGACCAACGTGCTGGATCTGGTGGAGAACAAGAGCCGCGTGCTCCGGTTCCAGGACTGCATCCAGTGCGAGGCGTGCATGTTCGCGTGCCCGACCGAGGCGCTGGTGATGTTCCCCGAGGGCGGGGTGCCGCCGGCGCTCAAGGTCCCCGAGATCGACGAGCACTTCCAGACCGCGATCCCCGGCCAGTACCTGATCGGCGAGGTCGCCGGCAAGCCGCTGGTCAAGAGCGCGGCGAACCTGGGCCGCGCGGTGGTCGAGCACATGCTGGCCAGCGGGCTCCGGCCCGGGGCGCTCGGCCGCGGCGATCACCTGGTCGACGTGGCGATCGTCGGCTCGGGGCCGGGCGGGCTGTCGGCCGCGCTGACCTGCCTGCAGAAGGGGCTGTCGTACGTCGTGCTCGAGAAGGAGCAGCTGATCGCGTCGACGATCGCGCGCTACCCCAAGGGCAAGCTGGTGATGGCCGAGCCGTACGACACGGTCAACCTGTCGTTCCTGCCGGTGTTCGATTCGGCCAAGGAGCAGCTGATCCCGATCTGGAAGGAGCTGATCGACCGCGTCGGCCTGCAGATCCGCCAGGGCGAGTCGGTCGAGACCGTGGCGCGCGGCGGCGATGGCCTGTTCGACGTGCGGTCGACGGTGGCGAGCTATCGCGCGCAGCGCGTGGTGCTATCGATCGGCACGCGCGGCAAGCCGCGCACGCTGCAGGTCCCGGGCGAGAACCTGCCCAAGGTGTTCAGCCTGCTCGAGGATCCCGACGAGTGGCGCGGCCGCTCGGTGCTGGTGGTCGGCGGCGGCGACTCGGCGTGCGAGGCCGCGCTGGCGCTGGCCGACGCCGGGGCCAAGGTCATGATCTCGTACCGCGGCAAGGGCTTCAACCGCGCCGCGCCCAAGAACAAGCAGGCGATCGAGAGCTACGCCCAGCAGGGCCGGATCAAGGCCAAGCTCGGCTCGCAGGTGATCGCGTTCGAGCCCGACTCGGTGACGATCGCGCTCGGCGATGGCGCGCAGAAGCGCTACCCCAACGAGGGCGCGTTTGTGCTGATCGGCGCCGATCCGCCGGTTGCCTGGCTCGAGAAGATGGGGATCCGGTTCGTCGAGCGGCCGCACCAGTACCAGCTGGGCAAGACCGACGACCTGGTGCGGCGCTTCGTGGCGCGCGCGAGCGAGTGCCCCGAAGACGCGGCGCGGGCCGCGGCGCAGGTCCTGGGCGGCAGCATCGGCGTCGAGCCGCCGCGCACCGCACGGCCGGTGCCGTCGACGTCGCTGCCGATGCCGATGGGCGAGCCGGTGTCCGGGCCGCGCAAGTGGCTGCGCTCGGCGACCAGCATCTTCTCGAGCCGCGGCATGGGCCACTCGGGGGTGCTGCCGATGCCGCAGCCGCCGGCGGCGCGGCCGGAGCTGCGCGACGCGCGCGATGCCCGCGATGGCCGCGATGGCCAGGCGCCGCAGCGGGCGAAGAAGTTCGACGTGCCGGTGCCGCTGTCGGAGTTCGCCAAGCGCGGCAAGTCGAGCAATCAGTCCCACAGCGGCTTCGGGAGGCGCGACGCGCTGTCGGCCGGCGAGCGCACCCGCATCCTGCGCATGCTGCGCGACGAGGGCGGCCGCCTGGCCGACGAGGACTCGCAGGTCTTCATCGGCACCGCGCCCGGCGGCCGCGACTACGACTTCGACTTCGACGATCCGCCATCGCCGGCCCCGGTGCCCGCGGTGGTGCGGCCGGACGTCCCGGCCAAGCCCGCCGTCGTCGTCGGCCTGGCCCAGGCGCAGGCGGCACGCAGCAACAAGCGCACGAGCGAGAAGGTCTCGGCGCCGCGGGTCACCGCGCAGCAGGCCGCGCCGCCGCCACCGGTGCAGCTGCCGCCACCACCGCCGCCGCGCTCGCGCGTGATGACGGCGGCCAAGCCGCCGAGCGCGATGATGGCGAGCGTGTCGCCCAACGTCGTGGCGAGCGGCGTGGCGAGCGGCGCGGCGAGTGGCGCGGCGAACGGCGGCTCGAAGGGGGGATCGAGCACGATGCCCAGCGTGTCGCCGCCCGCACCGAGCGCGACCGCCGCCCACGTGATCCCGGCGACGCCGCGCCGTGCGCTGCCCGTGCCGTTCGGCGACGAGCCGACGCGGCAGGTCGATGACGAGCTCCTGACCGCGCTGCGCAACGCGCCGCCGGCCAAGCCGTCGCCCAGGCCGGGCAAGACCCCGGGCAAAGCCCCGCTGCCGCGGCCCAGCGCGGTTCGGCCGGCGGCTCCCGACGACCCGACGCGGATGGCGCACATCGATTCGCTCGGGCTCGGCCGCGGACCCAGCCTCGAGCAGGAGATCGACCACGAGCTCGACGAGCTGACCCGGCCGGCCGACGACTTCCCGCCGCGGTTCCTGCAGGCGTCCCCGAGCACCGAGCCGGGTCTCACCTCGTTCGACGACCATCGCGACGAGTCGACCCGGCTCGCGAGCCTCGATGGCATGGCCGCGATGGAGCGCGCCCGCAACCACGGCCCGCCACTCGACGAGCGGACCCGCGCGGTCAATATCCGCAACGACCCCAGCATCTCGGATATCGACTGGGACCTGGATTAGTCGGAGTCGACGAGGCGTATGGCGGAGGTGCCGACCAAGCCCGGCCATGGCGTGCCGCCGGCCCGCAACGCGCTCGAGGACACGGTCCAGGCCGAGCCATCGGTCGAGCCCGTCGACGGCAACGCGCCGGTGAGGTCGATCCCGCCGGCCGAGCGCTACCGGCTCGGCGCCGAGCTCGGCCGCGGCGGGATGGGCCGCGTCGTGGAGGCGTTCGATCTCCAGCTCGGCCGCACGGTCGCGCTCAAGGAGGTGCTGCCCAAGGGCGGCCCTGTGGTCGCGCGGCGGTTCGCGCGCGAGGTCCAGCTGACCGCGCGGCTCGAGCATCCGTCGATCGTCCCGCTCTACGACGCCGGCGTCACGCTCGACGGCCGGCCGTTCTACGTGATGCGCCGGGTGTCGGGCCGGCCGCTCGACCAGCTGATGGCGGCGGCGCCCGAGCTCGGCGCGCGCCTCGCGCTCCTGCCCGCGGTGCTCGCCGCGATCGACGCGATCGCCCACGCCCACCGCCGCAGCGTGATCCACCGCGATCTCAAGCCGGCGAACATCCTGGTCGGTGACCTCGGCGACACCGTCGTGATCGACTGGGGCCTGGCCAAGGTGATCGGCGAGGACGACGACCGCACGGGCGCCGTGATCGCGATGGCGAGCGACAGCCTGCGCACCCAGATGGGCTCGGTGTTCGGCACGCCGGGGTTCATGGCCCCGGAGCAGGCGCGCGGCGAGGAGCTCGATCCGCGCGGCGACGTCTATGCGCTCGGCGCCACGCTCTACCAGCTGCTCGCCGGGGCGCCGCCGCACGCCGGCACCAGCGCCACCGAGGTGATCGCCAGGACCGGCACGCGCGAGGTCGTCCCGGTCGACGTCGTCGCGCCGGGCGCGCCGCCCGAGCTGGTCGCGATCGTCGGCAAGGCGCTGGCGTTCGAACCCGCCGGCCGCTACCCCGATGCCGGGGCGCTCGGCGAGGACGTCCGCCGGTTCCTGTCCGGCCAGCTGGTCGCCGCGCACCGCTACACCGCCGGCCAGCGGTTCGCCCGGTTCGCCCGGCGGCACCGCGCGCCGCTCGCCGTCGCCGCGCTCGCGATGGTCGCGGTCGCCGTGATCGCGTGGATCGGCGTGCACCGGATCGTCGTCGAGCGCGACGCCGCCGACGCGGCGCGCGCGGCCGCCGCCGCCGGCCAGAGCGCCGCCGAGAAGGCCGGTACCGAGGCCCGGCGCCGCGCCGAGCAGCTGATCGTGATGCACGCGCGCGGCCTCGTCGACGGCAACCCGACCCAGGCCGCGGCGGTGCTCAAGGAGCTGCCGGGCAGCTCGGAGCGGCTCGGCGAGGCGCGCGCCGTCGCCCAGGCCGCGATCATGCGCGGCCCGGCCTGGGCGATCCAGAGCAGCGACGTCCTGACCACGATCGCCGAGCTGTCGTCGGACGCGAAGTTCCTGCTCCAGGTCACGCGCGACGGCGTGATCCAGGTCTGGGATCTCGACCGCCGGCGGCGGGTCATCTCGCGCAGCTACCCGCCGGACACGCGCGCGCTGTGGGTCGGCCGCGAGCTGCTCGTGACCCGCTCGCAGTCCGCGCCCGAGCTGTTCGATCCGTTCGCGGACACCTCGCGCGCGGTTCCGGTGGCGCCGATCCAGCTCGCGGTCGCGAGCGAGGCCGGCGATCGCGTCGCCTACCTCGACGGCCATGGCGCCGCGGCCGTGCTCGACGTCGCGGCCCGGACGTCGCGGCCGCTGTGGCCCGATCACACCGCCCTGGACATCGCGATCGCCGCGGACGGCCGGTGGATCGCCGTCGCCGACCAGAAGACCGTGGCCGTGCTCGACGCCACCGGCCGCGAGCTGACCAGCCACCCCGGCCCGGCCACGCGGCTGTTCGTGTCGCGGTTCGATCAGCTCGGCTACGCGACCGCCGACAAGGTCGTGCTGTGCTCGGTGGCGCCGCAGCCGACCTGGACCGAGATCGATCTCAAGCCGTACCTGCCGGCGCGCGCGATCGATTTCGCGTTCCGCGGCCGCGAGCTCGACCTCTACCTCAGCCCGGGCAAGATCCTGGTCTGGAACGGCACGCGGCTCGGCGAGCGGCTCGCGATGACCGGGTACTCCCCGAGGATGCGCGAGGCCGATCGCGACCTGCTCGTAATCCCGGGCGTCGACGGCAAGCTCCACGTCATCAACGACCTCGTCACCGCCGAGCTCCACCTGCCGACGCCGCTGCAGAACCTGCGGCTGGTCGCCCGGGCGGGCGCGCCGCGCGTCGTCGCGGTGGGCACCGGCCTGATCGTCGGCTTCGACCTCGCCGGCAGCTTCCCCGAGCCGCTCGCGCCGCGCGACGTGAACGCGACGTTCGTCGACGACGATACCCTGCTGCTATGGAGCCAGATGGGCGGGACCTGGCGGTGGTACGACGTCCGCACCCGCGCCGAGACCACGTTCTCCTACGACCCCGTCGGCCTGCCGCAGGTCGTCGACGTCGATCCCGACGACGGCCGCGTCCTGGTCCACGAGCTCGCCAATGACGAGTTGCTCGTGGTCATGCGCCGGGGCACCGCCGAGCAGCGCCGGCTGGTCCACGCGCCCCGGGTGTGGGGCCGGCTGTTGCCGCACGGCGCGATCGTGTTCGGCGGCGGCGACGACCGGCTGTTCGCGCTGACCGACGCCGGGCCGCCGCGCGTGATCGCCAAGCTCGAGGGCATCGTCCAGGCGGCGGTGCCGCTCGGCGGCACGGGCTTCGCGGCGCTGTCGAGCAAGGGTGAGCTCGTGCGCGGCGATCTCGCGACCGGCGCCCTGACGCGCGCCCACGTCCCGCCGGGGACGACCTGGGCGTTCGCCGGCGATCGCACCGGCCGCGTGTTCGTCGCCCAGGACGACCGCCTGCTGCTCTGGGATCGCGATCTCGTCGAGCTCGCCCGGTCCGACCGGCGCATCGTCCGGATCGAGCCGTGCGACGACGGCGCGCTGCTCGAGCTCTCGGATCACGCCGTGGTGCGGGCCTCGCTCGTCCCGGGCGCGCCGCTGCGAACCCTGCTCGCCGCGTCGAGCCGGTCGCCGCTGATCAGCCGCGGCGGCAAGCTCGTCGTCGGCGAGTCGGTCAACGCCCAGACCGTCGTGTTCGAGACCCAGGCCCAGGCAGCCTGGGAGCTGCCGCGCTACTTCAACTGGCGCGATCTGGAGACGATCTCGCCGAGCACCCGCCGGTTCGTCCAGGCCGGCTTCGGCCGGCTGGCGCTGTGGACCTTGCCGCAGGCGCCGTCCGAGCTGTCGCGCTGGCTCGCCGAGCGGACCAACGCCATCACCGACGGCGACTACGCGCTCGCGTGGTCCTGGCTGCCGCGTCCGTGATCGTCACCGGCAGGGGCCGATGCCCTCCGCGCCGACCGCGGGCAGGTCGGTGCCGTCGAGCACCGGGAGCTCGGGGTGATCGAACGGCGCGCGCTGGTTCACGACCCGGCAGTCGGTCAGGCCGTTGCGCAGGAAGTCGACGAGCGCGGCCTTGTCGAGCGCGGTCAGGTGGAGCGGGACGATGTCCGCCGAGCGCTGCGGGTTGGCGAAGTCTCCGCCGCGGTCGTAGAACTCGATGACGTCCTCCAGGGTCGGCTTGGCGCCGCTGTGGAAGTAGGGCGCGGTCAGCCCGACGTTGCGCAGGGTCGGAGTCTTGAACGCCCAGTGCGATCGGCTCGGAGTGGTACTCGGCCTCGAGCTCCTCGCGGTGGATTCCGCGCTTGCAGTCCATGACGTCCGAGGTCCGGACGAGCAAGGCGCCGATTTCGCAGCCCTCCGGTCGGCCCGGCGGAGCGTCGACTTGATCGGCTCGAGCACGGCCCACGTGGGGCACCGACCCGCGGCAGCCACCGGCGGCCGATCCGAGCTCGGCTCGCGCCGCATCGCCGGTGTGAACGGCGAGCTCGATCTCGGTTCGATGGCCAAATCCTCCAGCGCCGTCGGATTTTCCCACGGCCGCCGGATGCGTGTGCCCCGAGGTGGGTGCGGCGATCTGCGCGTACGGGTTGGAGAAACCGCGCTCGGGGGCCGCGGCTCGCAGGTGGTCCGGTGCTTGCTCCTTCCGGGACCCGAGGTAACCCATGAATCGCATCACCTTGATTACGCTCGGCTTGTCGTTCGCTGCTTGCTCGTCCAAGACCGCTCCGACCCGCGAGGAATATGACGACACCGCGCAGGCGATCGCGTCCACCACCGCGACCAGCGGCGGCGGCGGCGACGTCTCGTCGATGTCCGACAGCGTGACGATCGCGCAGGGCGGGATGCCGACCGGCTTCACGCTGATGGGCGACGGCCACTTTCAGGGCAGCCGGCTCGGCGTCGACTACAGCTACTCGCTGACGTGCAAGAGCGCGGCGGGCGTGGTCGGCCTGTGCGGCGCCACCACGGACCAGGCCAGCGTCCAGGTCGCCTGGTCGGGCGACCTCGCCAGCACCAACGTCGATGCCAGCGTATCGCGCAACGGCTCGTGGTCGCTCGCCGGCCTGCAGAGCGACACCGCCACGTTCAACGGCGACAGCACGTTCTCGTTCGACGCCACGCTGCGCTCGGTGTTCCGCCCGGGCGTCACCGCGACCTACTCGTTCGATGCCAGCGCATCATACGACGCGATCAAGATCGCGACTCACGAGCGCCAGGTCATCGGCGGCACCGCGAGCTTCGATGTCGCCGCCCACGCCACCGTCACCGGCGCCGGCAGCAACAACGCCGACAAGTCGTTCGATGTCCATGCCCAGATCACATTCCACCCCGATCACACCGCTGACCTCGTGCTCGATGCCAGTCAGCACTACTCGCTCAACCTGACCAGCGGCGCGGTCATCCGAATCGGCAAGTAACGACGGCGGGACGGGGAGGTCGGCGCCTGGCCCGCTCTGGAGCTCGAATACAATCCAGCCGGGTGACATGACGCCGCTGAATCCGCTGGCGGCACGGCCCTCGGCTTGGTCTGATGCGCGGCATGAGATCGAGCGGCTTCGCCGTCACGTGGCGAGCCTCACATGTCGGACGCCCCGGATCGCCGACGCGTACAGCCCGCCGCCGTGCTGGTTTGGCGCCTTCGTGCCCGGCGACCACCGCCGCGTTCCGGCCAACGTCCCGGGCCTGTGCTGGCGGGCTTGAGCGCCGGAACTCGGCCCAGCGGGCGACCGCGTGCATCTGGCAGTATCGCGCCGAGGTCATTTCCGGGCCTCCGATGGAGATACGTATGACTCTTCCTGTGCCGCTTGCAGCGCTGAGAGATCGCCCTGGCATGATGCTGCATCCGGCAGGATTCGATCACGTGATTGCATTTTTGACTGGATATGACGCAGCGACGTCCGGTGGGTTTCTGGCCGGATTTCGTGAGTGGCTCGTCATGCGAGCCGGTCGCGGCACAAACCTTGCCTGGCAGGGCTTGGCGCGCGAGCTCGTGGGTGATCCGGCCACCCGCGGAGACGAGGCAGCCGTTCGCGATCTGTTCGCCGTCCTCGAGGAGTTCCTCGCGGCTCGCGACGTTCATGACGGAGTGCACCGGATCATCGTCCAGCACGAAGCCTGGCTACATCAGCGGGACTTGTGTTTGCCCGACTGTCCGCTCTCGTTTCCGCCCAAGCGTCGGAAGCCGATCAAAGGCACTCGGAGGGCGATTCGCAGTAGAGCACCTCACTCCAAGGCCAGGCGATGAACGCGATGACTGTCGACGAGCTGGTTCCCCATGCTACCGGCCGGCGAAGCCGGCGCGCAGGGTGGCCTCGGCGAGCTTGAGGGCGGTGACGCGGGTGGTGGGGTCGGTGGGCAGGCCGGCGATGAGGTCGCCGAGCGGGCGGCGGGCCTTGCGGTTGTCGATGAAGGCTTGGGCGAGCGAGCGGACGACGTGGCCGGGGTCGGTGCCGGGGAGCTCGATGGCGCCCGGCTTGAGCGCCGGGATCTCGGCCCAGCGGGCGACGGCGTGCATCAGCGGCGCTTGCTCGGACCACAGCGTGGTGAGCTCCTGGAGGCCGAGCGGGCGGCCGGCGAGCTGTTCGCCGAGGGCGGCGAAGCCGAGCCAGGCGAGCCACATGCGCGCGAGGACCGGGGCCATGGTGGATCGCGGGGCGTACTGGCGCGGGCCGTAGAGCTCGTTGAAGCGCAGCGACGGGGTGAGCCAGCCCGCGGCGGTGAGGGTGGGCAATGAGGGCAGCTGCCAGGCGGTGCCGAGGATGGCGGTGAACGCGGCGGCGGCGAGGTCGCGCTCGCGATCGAGGGCGGCGGCGTCGGCCTGGGCGGCCCAGGCGGCGGGCAGGTCGCCGGGCGCGGCGAAGATCGCGGCGGCGACGGTGCGCTCGGCGTCGACGAAGGCGCGGCCCTCGGCGGCGGGGTCGCGCGCGGGGAGCGGCGTGCCGACGACAGCGGGGTCCTCGATCGCGGCGATCTCGGCGGCGATGTCGGCGTGGCGGATGCCGTCGCCGACGCCGTCGTCGCTGACGGTCAGCGGGCAGATCACGCTGTTGTAGTCGACGACGGTGTAGGGGCCGATCCGGAACACGCGGTTGAACGGGAACAGCCGGCAGGAGGCGGGCTTGGCGGCGCGGCCGTCCTCGACCTCGATCCGGCACAGACCGTCATCGGCGAGGAACCAGCAGCGGTCGCGCGGGTTGAACGCGGTGATCGCGTCGCCGCGGCGGCGCAGGAACGCCGCGATCGCCGGCCGCCGCGCCAGCAGCTGGACGAGCTGACCGCCGGCGACGTCGAGGCCGATGCCGTGGCCCTTGCAGCAGGCGCCGCAGCCGCGACAGTCGTAGCGGAACCGGCGATCCGGCCACGTGAAGTACACGTGCTCCAATGCGGGTGTGAGTATGCGCCGCACGGCGTGGCGGTGCCAGGCGACGCGCCGGCAACGAGGCGGCCGCCGCGAGCGGCCCCGCTTGGCGCCGGTCACTGCAGCCAGGTGCCGCGGTCTTCGTCGGGATCGCTGCCGCGATGCGCGACGCTCGACGGCTCGAGCAAGGCGCCGGTCAGCGGCAGCTCCGGGCGACAGGTACGCAGCCGGTTCCCGGGGCTGCGGGGTGGGCAGCGTCGCCGGGCGAGCTCGATGCGGCGGCGAGAGCGACGTGCAGGGACGTGCAGCGCGGGCGGCGAGCTCGATGCGCCGCGCCCTGCGCGCCGGTCAGTCCTCGTCGTCCTCGAGCTTGCCGCGGCGCTCGATGCCCGCGGCGCGCGCGAGCTCGCGGTGGATCCGGGCGACGCGCTCGACCTGGCCCTTGGCCGGGAACCGCTCGTAGAAGCCCTCGACGCGGAACTGCTTGATCAGCTCGGTCCACGGCGCGAGCCGCTTGGCCCAGCGCTTGACGCGATCGTCCTTGGGGTCGGCGTCGACCGCGGCGAGGTCGGCGCAGACCCGGAGCAGGGCCTTGATCGTGACCGGCCTGGTCACCATGAACCCGGGGCTGCCCCAGGCATCGCCCCAGGCCTTCTCGGCGGCGCGCAGGAAGTCCCGCACGATCTCGTAGTAGCGCTCGGCCTCGCGCTGGGCGCTGGACTTCTTCTGGATCTTCTTCCAGTCCGCGGTGGCCCAGCGGTGGATCTCGTTGAACAGCTCGGCCTGGAGGATCCACTTCTCCTGCTTGCTACGGCCGCCGAGCCGGTTGATCTTGTAGCGCAGCGGGCTGTCGGCCTCGCGGTAGAGCTGATCGACCACGCGCGCCGCGAACTTCTTGTCGGGCGCGGCCCACGACACCTTCTCGTAGAGGTCGACCAGGTGGCTCTTGTTGATCCGGGTCGGCGTGGAGTTGATGATCACGAACATCTCGGTGGCGAAGTCCTCGCTCTTGCCGTCGAAGATCACGCACGGGACGTGGATCGTGCCGGCGTCCTCGGGGTGCTGGCGCCGGTAGAAGTGCAGCGCGGCGAGGCGGTGCTGGCCATCGATGATCAGGTACTTGCCGTCGGGCTCGGTCAGGTTGCCGACGTTGGTGAACGGCTTGACCGGATCGAACTGCAGCTTCTCCTCGGTGAACAGCAGCACGGTGCCGGGGATCGGCGGCTGGCTGGCGGCAGTCTCGTAGAAGTTCTTGATCGTGGTGACCTTGGCCCGCGACAGCTGGCGCTGGAAGGCGGCATCCGTGGCCTCGATCTTCGAGATGAACGATGCGACCTCGTCGCCTTCCGCCACCGCCTCTCCGGCGAGGCTGGGCTCGCCCTCGGCGTAGAACCGGCTGATGAACCTGACCTTGTCGAGGATGTCGTCAGCCGGGTACGCGCAGAAATAGAAGACGCTGTCCTTTTGCCGGATCTGGGTCGCGAGCACGCGCGGACTGTACCGCTACCATACGACACACTGGTTCGCGGGCACCATCTTCGCGCCCGCCTTGCAGCGGAACGCCCTGGCAAAATCGGGCGTGGCGGACAGCGCACCGTCGACGCGCCACCGGGCCGGCGCGTGCACGTCGATCGCGGCGAGCATGCGCTCGAAGTCGGGTCGCATCTTGGCGCACCAGGCCTGGCCAAAGCCCAGGAAGAACTGCTGGTCCTCGGTGAAGCCATCGGCGACCACGGCGTCGAGTGCCGCGGAGCGCAGCTGGCGGTAGGCCGCGAGCGCCAGCTTGACGCCGCCGATGTCGGCGATGTTCTCGCCCACGGTGTTGGCGCCGTTGAGCCGGGTCCCGCCGCCGACCTCGTAGCTGCTGTACTGGTCGATCACGCAGCGGGTGCGCTGCTTGAACTGCTGCTCGGTGTCGGGCTGCCACCAGTTGACCAGGTTGCCGGCGGCGTCGTACTGCGCGCCTTGGTCGTCGAACCCGTGGGTCAGCTCGTGGCCGACCACGACGCCCATGCCGCCGAGGTTGACGGGGATCGCCGCGGTGAGGCTGTAGAACGGCGGCTGCAGGATGCCGGCGGGGAACACCATGCCGTTGAGCTGCGGGTCGTAGTACGCGTTGACCTGCTGGGCGGTCATCTGCCAGTCGGTCTTGTCGATCGGCTTGCCGATCTTCGCGAGCTGGCGGGCGCGCTCGGCCTTGCGCGCCGCGAGCGCGTTGGCGGCCCAGGTCCGCGGATCGAGCTTGAACGGGTACGTCTTCCACCGGCTCGGATAGCCGATCTGGTAGGTCATCGCCTCGAGCTTGGCGCGGGCCCCCGCGCGCGTGGTGTCGTCCATCCACGGCAGCGCCTCGAGGTTCGCCGCCATGGCCGAGACGATCGCGTGGATCTGGCCCTCGGCCGCGGCCTTGCTCGCGCCGCCGAAGCGGTCGCGCACGAACACCTGGCCGACCAGATCGCCAAGCCCGGCGACGGTCTGGCCGACGCAGCGCTTCCAGCGCGGCGATTGCTCGGGCTGGCCGGTCAGCGCCGACAGGAACTTGAACTGGGTGTCCTCGAGCTGCTTGCTCAAGAGCGGCGCGGCGTCGTCGGCGACGTGGAACGCCAGGTACGATCGCCAGACCTCGGGCGGGGTCGACGCGAGCAGCTTGTCGAGGCCGGCGAGCAGCTCGGGCGAGGTCACCGTGACGTCGGTGACGTGCTTGAGGCCGACCGCGGCCCAGTAGGTATCCCAGTCGAACCGCGGCATCACCCGGGCGACGCCGGCGCGATCGATCTTGTGGTAGTTGCCGCGCGGATCGCGGCGGGCGACCTTGTCCTTGGAGATCTTGGCGATCTCGGTCTCGAGCGCGAGGACGTCGGCCGCCTCCTGCCGCGGCGACCGCGTCACCGAGCGATGGCCGAGCGCCGCGATCAGGCTCTCGACGTAGGTCTCGTAGGCGGCGCGCACGCCACGGGTCTGCTCGTCATCGCCGAGGTAGTAGTCGCGATCGGGCAGGCCCAGGCCGCCCTGATCGATGTTGGCGATCACGCGGCGCGCGTCGGCCGAGTCCTGGACCGGCGACAGCACGAACAGGCCGGAGAACCCGGTGGCCTCGAGCCCCGCGAGCACGGCGGTCAGCGAGTGCACGTCCTTGATCCGATCGATCGCCGCGAGCGCGGGCCGCAGCGGCGCGAGCCCGGCCTTCTCGACCGCCGCCTCGTCCATGCACGAGCCGTAGAACGTGCCGAGCTGCCGCGCGACCGGATCATCGCCGGGCCGGATCCGCGCCTGCTCGAGCATGTCATGCTCGTACTCGAGGTTTCGGTCCTCGATATCGACGAAGCTGCGCATCGCCACGGGCTTGTCGGCGGCGATCTCGGTGCGCTTGATCCAGCCGCCGCAAGCGAACTGGTAGAAGTCGTCGCACGGATCGGCGGTGCGATCGAGCGCCTCGGGATCGAGGCCGATCGCCTGCAGCGAGCGGTGGGCCACCGGCTTGGCCGGCGCCGAGGGCTCGGTCACCGCGACCGGGGTCTCGGCGGCGGCGCGCGGCGCGGGCTCCTCCGATGGCGCAACCGCGGGCCTCCTGCCGGCACACGCAGCGGTGAGGACGAGGAACGTCAACGTGACTCGCATGGCTGCTCCGACAAATCTGGCGACGCTTCCGTACCACGAGCGATCGGGCGGAGCTACCGCTCGGTCGGGATCGGATCGCTCGCGCTGCGCCTCGTATTCGGGGCTACACGTGCGCGGCGCAGCGACGGTGCTGCGACGGCGCTGCGACTCGCCGTGAGGTGATCGATCAGCGGCGCGAGGTCACTGCGTCGGCCGTCGCACGAACACGTAGTCGATGTCGATCTGCACCGGCTGCAGCGGGGCGTTCTCGGTGAACGAGTACGCGCTGAACCGGACCGGCAGCAGCCCCGCCGGCAGGTTGGTGGTGCTCGGCGGCAGCGCGATGTCGTCCCGCCGGAACGTGACCTGGTCGGCCGCCCGCGTGATCTGGAGCTTGTGGGTCCCGGCCATGTACATCGTCGCCGTCGTTTTGCACGTGTACGCGCCGGCCGCCTTGGTCTCGACGTAGCTATCCTGGTCCTGGCCGCGGAACATCGCGGCGTCGGTCTCGCCGACGGTGCACTGGTGGCTGACCGGCGACGACGCGAAGCCGACACCCTTGTGATCGTACGCCTGACCGGCGGAGAACGTCACGCTGGCCTCGAACGTCGCGCCGACCGGGAAGCCGGCGAGCGAGTAGACATCGACCGTGGCGTTGGCGGCGGCCGCCGGGATCCGGAGGGTCAAGACGCCGTTGGCCTGGGTGACGGTGGCGCCGTTGCTGGTGGTCATCGCCCACAGCGAGGTGTCGAGGCGCGGGCCGCTGAAGTCGTCGAATAGCAGGCACGTGTCGGGCGCGCACGGGTTCGGCGCGGCGTCGCCGCCGGCGCTGCCCGTGCCGTCGAGGGACTGGGCGGCGTCGGTCGCCCCACTCTTCACGTCGCCACATCCGCCGAGAGAGATCGCCGCGAGGCTCAGGTACCAGAAGAACCGCATATCCAGCATACGACGATACCCAGGCGGCTCTCCCTGCTCCAGCACCGGCTGGCGGCGATCGGCCGCCGAGTGTGACGCCGCCAACAGCGTCGCGGCGATCTTGCCCACGGGAGTCATCACTGCTGCCGTCGGTTGCTGCGGTATTGCCTGACGCGCGCTACCGCGGCACCAGCTGGCGCAGCTGCCACGCCTGGAGGTGAAGGTGATGGTGGGCGGCGCGGGTCCGCGTGCGCATCGCGCTCGCGATCGCCGTGGCCCCGATCAGGAGACCGAGCGCGTAGAGCGCGCCGACCAGCACCGCGGGGCCCTCGGCGGGGCCGATCGCCGGCGCGCGCAGCAGGATCCCCGCGCCGTCGACCGACATCGTCTGGCCGAGCACGCCGACGCGCTCGAGCACCAGCGGCCCGAGCGCCGCGGTGGCGAACAGCGCGCCGATCGCGGGCCCCGAGCTCAGCACCGAGAGCCGCGGGGTCAGGACCATCGCCATGGCGAGCACCGCGGCGACGCCGGGCGCGATGAACAGCGGCGAGTACATCCGGGCGAGGATCGCGATCAGCAGGGTGTTGCCGATGATGACCAGGCCGGGCCTGGGCTTCGCGCCGTGGAACGCGCTGACGTAGAACACGCCGCTCAGCATCAGCACGCCGGTGAACGCGGCGACGTGGCCCGAGGCGTGCGGCGCGATCCACCACAGCAGCGGCGTGAACGCCAGGCAGGCGATCAGCCCCCACAGCCCGGTGCGCGCATCGGCCCGCACGGTGCGGACCTCGTCGGCGGCGATCGCCTCGTGGACCTCGCGCGGCGTGGTGCGCGGCGGATCGAGCATCAGGCGGGCGACCAGCGCGGCGGCGCCCTCGAGCGCCGGATCGAGCGCCAGCGCGGCGGCGGCCTCGCGCATCGCGGTGCGGCGCAGGTCATCGGTGTCGCCGGTGCTGAACGCCGCCTGGGCGCGGCCGAGGTGGTTGCGGGCGAGGTCGCGGCGCAGCGCGAGGTCGCGGTCGCCGTCGAGGAAGCGCTGCACGCGGTCGCCGAGCTCGCGGGCGGTCTGGACCCGCAGGGTGCGCTCGGTCGCGGTCGCCGCGGTGCACAGCGCGTCGAGCTCGGGCGGGACCTCCTTGCCGCGGGCGCGCTGCCGCGCGCGGGGCGCGATCTCGGCGGTGGTGCGCTGCGTGCTCTCGCCGGCCGTCGGATGCAGCGGGTCGCCGGTGAGGATCTCGTACAGCACGCAGCCGAGCGCGTAGATGTCGGCCCGGCCGTCGACGTCGGGCAGCCCGCGCGCCTGCTCGGGCGCCATGTAGCCGGGCGTGCCGATCGCCGTGCCCGCGGCCGTGGCGTGCCCGCCGCTGCCGGTGTTGAGGTCGGCGAACTCGCCGTCGTCGTCCTCGCCGACGACCTTGGCGACGCCCCAGTCGAGGATGTAGACCTCGCCGAAGTCGCCGAGCAGGATGTTCTCGGGCTTGAGGTCGCGGTGGACGATGCCGCGGACGTGGGCGAGCTCGATCGCCAGGCAGACCTCGGCGAACGCGCGCAGCAGGCGCTGCAGGCCGAGCTTGGTGCGCAGCACCGGGTCGGCGAGGATCTTGCCGAGCGTGGTTCCCGACAGCTTCTTCATCACGAAGAACGGCAGCCCGTCGTCGTCGCGGCCGAGCTCGTGGACCGGCACGATCGCCGGGTGTTCGAGGCGGCCCTGGACCGCGGCCTCGCGCAGGAACCGCCGGATCGCGCGCTCTCCCGGCGCCGCCGCTCGCATCCGCTTGATCGCCACGTCGCGGCCGACCTGCTCGTCGCGCGCGGCGATCACCTCGCCCATGCCACCCTTGCCGATCCGGCGGCCCAGCCGGTAGCGGCCGGCCAGCACCGCATAGCCGGAGCCGGGTGGCGGCTTGGTCTCCGGCTCCGCCACCTCACCGGACGTGGGCGGAACCACCACCGTACCCTCATCAATGCTCATACGGTACGATAACCCATCATGGACACCGGATCGCCAGGCCGTCCGCGGCTTGCGCCCGTCTCGCGACCCGACTGCCTACCGCCCGGGCGGTGATCGCGATTGGACGTCACGGATCTCGCAGACTCTGTGAGTCAGAATAACCGGTTCACACGCGGCGCGCGGCACCAGCCTGCCAGACCGGCTGCGAG